>CAZQDE010000008.1:0-62087 GCA_964591485.1 uncultured Anaerolineaceae bacterium
CGGCTGCATTCTACCATGCGGGCATAGGCCCGTCAAAGCAGAGCGCCTGGGCGGCTGCGCGGCGCGCCACTGGCCTTAGCGGATGTCCAACGGTTCCCAGATTTGGTAGAGGCCGAGCCGGCGGTTCTCGCCATCCGAGAAGAAGGTTTCCGCTGGCCGGAACCCGGCCTCCTGCGCCAGAAGCGCCAGTTCCTGGACCTTGAAATGATGGACATAGCGGACCCCGGTACCGCCCTCGCGCCAATCCAGAAGGTAATCGCCGGGCTCCACATCTGCCGTCCGCAGACCGACGGCCTCCCAGGGGACCAACCGGCGACGCAGCCGGTCGCTGGAGAGGAAGTTCCAGGTCGAAAGCGCCAGCCGCCCCCCCTGCGTTAGGATGGACCGGACTTCGCGAAGGAGGGTGGCTCTGGTTTTCGATCCCGGGATGTGGTGCAGCGCGGCGAACATGCAGGCCCAATCGAAGCTCTGCGGGAACTGTGAAAGCAGCGCTTCTGACCAGCCAGGGACATTCAGGTCAAGCTGGAGGAAGTGGTAGCGGGGATCATCGAGCGCCTTGCCAGCGATTGCGAGCATCTCCTCGCTGGCGTCCACGCCGACGTATTCTCCTTGGTGGCCCGAATCCCTCAAGCCACGGGCTAGAAGGCCGTTCCCACAGCCGAGGTCGAGCACCCGAGCCTGGGCTGGCATCCTCGAAATCACTCGGAGCACCCCCGGCTGGAGCCGCTGCCGCTTGCCCGAGAAGGAGGCAGCGAAGTTCTGGTAGAATGCCTCATTAATCGCCCGCAGGCGTGCGATCACTGCTGGTCTCATCCCAAGGATTATACGCGTGGAACGAGAGCAAGCCTGGCTGGAAGCCCGACGCTATAGCCGCGAAGACCTGGCGCTGGCCGAGGTCATCCTCGAGGATGTGCGCTCCGGAGATCTCGTGACGAGGGCCGTCCGCCGGCACCCTCGTCCAGGCGGGGGATACATTCCGAAGCATGCCCTCATCCATGCCTACCGGCAACTGACGGAAAGCGGTCAATGGCCCTTCGAGCCGGAGGTGATGGAGCGCCTGCGCATGAAGCCTACGCGTACACTCTCCGGCGTGGCCACCGTCAGCATTCTCACCAAGCCTTATCCTTGCCCGGGAACCTGCGTGTTCTGCCCTACCGATGCGCGCCTGCCGAAGTCCTATCTGCCAGATGAGCCGGGTGCGATGAGGGCTCTGCATCACGGCTTCGACCCCTACCTTCAGACGGCTTCCCGGCTGGAAGCGCTCGAGGCCATCGGGCACCCCACCGACAAGGTCGAGGTTCTCATTTTGGGAGGGTCCTGGAGTGCCTATCCACGCCGGTACCAGCGCTGGTTCATCCAGCGTTGCCTGGATGCCTTGAACGGCTTCGAATCGCAAACGCTCGAGGAAGCGCAAGAGGCCAATGAGCATGCCCGCCACCGAAATGTGGGTCTGGTCATCGAAACCCGCCCGGACGAGATCGATCAAAGGGAGATTGTTCATCTGCGGTCCCTGGGAGTCACCAAGGTGCAAATCGGCTACCAGAGCCTGGATGATGATATCCTGCGCCGGAACCACCGCGGCCACACCGTTGAGGAGTCCCGCAAGGCGACCGGCTTGCTGCGGCGGGCGGGATTCAAGATCGTGGCCCACTGGATGCCGAACTTGCTGGGAGCGACGCTTGAGGGAGACCGGGTTGACTTCCTGCGCATGTGGGAGGATCCAGCGCTCCGGCCTGATGAGATCAAGATCTATCCCTGCCAGCTGCTGGAGAACGCCGAGCTCTATGAATACTGGCAGCGCGGCGAATACCAGCCGTATTCCACCGAAACCCTGATTCAACTGCTCGCGGATCTGAAGACTCACATTCCCCGCTACTGCCGGGTTAATCGAGTGGTGCGCGACATCCCTTCGGGCAACATCGTCGCCGGGAACCGGCGCACAAGCCTCCGGCAGGACATCCAGCGAGAGCTTGCGCGACGAGGCCAGGCCTGTGGCTGTATCCGATGCCGTGAGATTCGTGGCGCCTCCCTTCAGATGGAGGAGCTCTCCGAGGAGAGCATAACCTATGACGTTGTGGGGGGCGAAGAACGCTTCCTATCCTTTGTGACCGCCGGCGACAGGCTGGCGGGATACCTGCGGCTGTCGCTGCCTGCGGACCGCAGCGCTCCTGAAGGGCTCGCAGAACTGGCGCAGGCTGCTCTGGTGCGAGAACTGCACATCTACGGCCCCTCGCTCGAGGTGGGGGCTGAGTCCGAAGGCGCTGCGCAGCATCGGGGCCTGGGCCGACAGTTGATGGGCATAGCCGAGGGTCACGCCAGTCGAGAAGGTTACCGCAGGCTGGCGGTGATCGCCGCCTTGGGCACGCGGGGCTACTATCGCCGGCTTGGATACCGCCTGGAAGGTTCCTACATGGTGAAGGATCTGGCCTCTTAGAGGCCGCCTCGCTTCCGAATCCCTCCCCCCGATCTCGCCAGCAACCGATGGCCCGAAGAGAGAACGATCGCCGCTCAGCCTCCAGCTATTCGATTCTCTCCAGGCGGAGGATGGCCCCCTCCGGCACATCGGACAGGGAGATCGGATCGTCGAGCAAGCGCCCACATGGGTTGACGTTGGAGTAGGCTCTTGGCTCGCCGCTCACACTGACGGGGGTAGGCCCGAAGAAAATGCAAAACGCAGCGCCGACTGGCCAGTAGGCCAGCTCGCCCACCGCCATCTCCTGACGGGCGTCGCTCGCCTCGGGCAACTTTACTGGGATCTCGAAATAGATCTCCTCCCCCCAGCGATGCACCTTGCCCTCGATCGGCAGCGCCTCCCAGATTGCGCTCCCGGTTTCGTTGTCGAGAAGCTCGGCGGTCCATTCGAGATCGGCGGCGAGGATGCGGATGCGATGCTTCATGGCAGGTCTCCAAGGATGGGATCCGAAGATGGCAGGCACTGACGGTGGATGGCGGGATACTCGTGTTTCAGAAGGTTCCATGCCTGCCGGATGGCCTGTGGCGACGGCATCTGGATCAGATGCCCAGCGCAGCCGCAATCCGAGGCGCCAAAACGGGAGGGCCATCTCCGGCCGAATTGGGCCAGGGCGGCCGCCCAGGCGCATTCGCGCTTGCTGGAAGTTGCCTCCCACCAAATCGCAGCGATGCGACTCGCCTCCAGCAACCGATCGATGTGCCAATGGGGGCGCTTGGTCTCGATGGGGCTCAGGTGGCGACCTATGCGAGCGCGCAGCCCGCCTGGCCCGAGGGCGCTGCCCGTATAGATATTGAAGCCCCGGGCGAAGGTCACTTCCCGTCCGGCCCGATAGGGGATCGGGACGCTGCGAGGCAGGGCGATGATGAGGGCGTATGCGCCTGTGTCCGAAGGCCATTCGGCCATTCGAGGCGGCAGATGGACGCCCTCATGGCGGGCAGGTAGGGCCGCGGTCAAAATGCGCTCAGCCTCGGACATGCGATCCAGCCCTCATACATCAGGCCGCCATCTCCCGCGATCGGCGGCATCCCACAGAGGATAAGCCGCTCAGGGTCTCGGGCGGCCAGGGCCTCGCCTACAGGCAGGACGGCTGCGGCCTGAAGTTGATCATGGTTCAGGCGATCCGGCAAGGCGTATCCAGTCGCCTTCTCGAGCAGCCTCCTGTGCTTCTCGAGTGTCCGGGGGTCGGTGCGGCCTTTGGAGGGAAGGGGGGGAAGACCCAGCAGCCGCCAGGCGGCGGAGGGGAAAGTCTCCACAGCGGTCGGCTGACGACGTCGTTCCCAGCCCTCGTCAAGCAGGGACCATCCGTGTGCCAGGCGCAAGGCCTCGAATAGGGCGATGGAGAAGGAGATGAAAGCCAGTACCGTGCGCGGCTTTGCTTCGCCAGGATTTCCCGTGCGTGCAGGTGTATTCAGGACGCGTTCAGCCAGGCGCATGTGCCGGATCGGCGAGCGTGGGTGCCGCCAGGCCTGGGGCCCATCAAGAAGCAGGATGCGGACAGTCTCGCGGCGGCAATAGCCATCGACGGCGGTGGCCAACTCTGCGGCAACAGGTGCGCCAGCAAGCCCCAGGTCTTCGGGCTGGGGGAAAGAGAGCGTTCGGGATTCGAGGTCCAGGAGCGCCAACCCCAGATCCTTATACCGCTTGCTTGCGAGATCGATGGACAGAATTTTCATGGCGTCTTCCTCGGAAGGGGCGGCTAGCCTGAGTATAGCATCCCGGCGTTCACCGCCGAGTAGGCCGACTATAATGGCGTGAGGTCAACGGGCGGAGAGGAGTGGCATGGGTTTCCACGGTAGCGGCTGGCGATCTTTTATACGCTATGACGAGGAGCAGGACCGTCCGCAGGTGAGCCTACCTTTGCTGCGCAGGGTGGCGGGCTATGCGCGGCCCTACGCGGGAAAGGTTCTCACCATCCTGGCCACCTTGCTGGTGATCTCGGGTCTGAGTCTCCTGCCACCTCTTCTCATCCGTGACCTTCTGGATCATGCTCTCCCAGATCGAGACGTCTCACGGCTTAACCTTCTCGCCCTGGGTATGGTTGCGGTGCCGGTGGTGAACGGCCTGCTGGGGGTGGCCCAGCGCTTCGCCAGTGCGTCGATCGGGGAGGGGATCATCTTCGATCTGCGTCGGGCGCTCTATGCACACCTGCAACGGATGAGCCTGCGCTTCTATACGCACACCCAGGTCGGTGAGCTCATGTCGCGGTTGAACAATGATGTCATCGGCGCGCAACGCGCCATTACCGGGACACTCGTCACGATCTTGAGCAATATCTTTGCGCTCATTGCAACGATGGCGATCATGATCGGGCTTGAGTGGAGGTTAACGCTGCTTGGCGTGGCGATCCTGCCGCTCTTTGTCCTTCCTGCCCGACGGGTGGGGAATGTGCTGCGTCGTGTAGCGCGGAGCTCGATGGAGTCGAACGCCCGCATGAATGCCCTGATGAACGAGACCCTGAACATCAGTGGCGCGCTGCTCGTGAAACTCTTCGGGCGGTACGAATCGGAGGTTCAGCGCTTTCAGGAGCGGGCCGCTGAGGTGCGCGAAATTGGCGTGCAACAGGCGGTAATCGGCCGCTGGTTCTTCCTGGCGTTGAGTCTTGTCAGCGCGGTTGGTTCGGCGCTGGTGTTCTGGCTGGGCGGGCATCTTGTCTTGCGGGGCAGTTTCACCATTGGAACCATCGTGGCCTTTAGCGCCTATCTGAGCAATCTCTATGGCCCCTTGATGGCGATGACGAATGCCCGGGTGGAGCTGGCGACTTCGATGGTGAGCTTCGAGCGTGTGTTCGAGGTTCTGGATCTGCCGATAGAGATCAAGGACCGCCCGGGTGCGGTGCGGCTGGCGCGGGTGGAAGGCCATCTGCGCTTCGAGAAGGTTTCTTTCAATTACCAGGAGGCCAAGGGCGCGGCCGAAGGCCTGGAGGAACTTTGGCGCTTTGCCTGGTCGGGCCAGTCCACATACATGCCCCCGAGAGCTCCCAGGGAAGGCGATGGCACCGAGCGATTGAAAGGTGAATCGCCGCGATGGGCGCTCCGGGATATCAGTTTTGAAGTGAGGCCTGGAGAGGTAGCTGCGCTGGTGGGGCCAAGCGGTGCAGGCAAAACAACGCTCACCTATCTCATCCCGCGCCTGTATGACCCCACCGAAGGGCGCGTGCTGCTGGATGGGTATGATCTGCGAGAAATCTCGCTGGACTCACTCTCTGGGCAAATCGGCATGGTCACCCAGGAAACCTTCCTCTTCCATGCCAGCCTGCGAGACAACATCATCTACGCGAAACCGGATGCGACCCAGCAGGAACTGCAGCAGGCCTGCAAAGCGGCCAACATCCATGATTTCATCGCATCGCTTCCGGAGGGCTATGACACCATTGTTGGCGAGCGGGGCTACCGGCTATCCGGAGGGGAGCGCCAGCGGGTGGCCATCGCGCGTGTTCTGCTTAAGAATCCCAGGGTGCTGATCTTGGATGAGGCCACGAGCCATCTGGACTCCCAATCGGAAGCGCTGATTCAAGAGGCGATGCAACGCGCGCGCCAGGGACGGACCTCGATCGTCATCGCCCACCGTCTCAGCACAGTCATGGATGCCGATCAGATCTTGGTGATGGATCAGGGCCGGCTTGTGGAGCAGGGAACCCATGAGGACCTGCTCGACCAGGATGGCCTGTACGCGGATCTCTATCGCACCCAGTTCAGTTCCCCCAGCCGGGCGGCGGATGGCCATCCAGTCGAGACCTAGACGGCCGTGGTATCCCGCCTGCAGAATGGCCCGAAACCGTCCCCTGCCATCTGCGTATAGCGTTGTAGAGGGGCGGCGGAGAGAAGGCCTGAATGACGTCTACCACACCGCAGCATGAGAGGGCCTGGATCCTCAAGGCGAAGCAAGGCGATGACGATGCCTTCACCTTGCTTGTCGAGGCCTACCAGTCGCCGGTTTACAACCTCTGCTACCGCATGTTGGGAGAGGCGCAGGAGGCCGAGGATGCGGCTCAGGAGACTTTCTTAAAAGCCTTCCGCAATTTGCGCCGCTACGACCTGGACCGCAGATTCCTGAACTGGATCCTTTCCATCGCCTCGAATCATTGCATCGATCGCCTGCGCAAGCGGCGCTGGAAGCTGGTCTCCATCGAGGCGCTCATCTCCATGCCCGTATCGCGGGAGGATGAGCCGGGTCCCGAGAGGCACCTGGCTCAGAAACAAGAGGAGCAGCGATTGCACTCGCTATTGATGAATCTGCGGCCGGTCGATCGAGCAGCGGTGATTATGCACTACTGGTATGACTACAGCTACGAGGAGATTGCCGAGGTGCTCTCGGTATCCATACCTGCGCTAAAGAGCCGGTTGCACCGGGCCCGGCGCGAACTGGCGGCGCAGTGGATGGAGCGGGAGATGACCCTGGTGCAAGGAGGGCAGCCCGATGGCGCATCCGCGGTTTGAGCAATGGGTTTTCGAAAGGAAGCGCCTGGAAGCATCTAAGGCGGCCGAACTTGAGGCTCATCTGGAAACCTGCGAGGCCTGTCGCAATCTGGCCACAGGCTGGCAGGGCGTGGAGGCCGAGTTGCGCAGAGGGAGGCAGCTTGAGGTGCCAGCGGGTTTCGTGCGCCGCTTCCAGAGCCGCCTTAACATGGAGCGGAATCGGCGGCGCGCGCGATTGGCGCTGTTGGTGCTGGCATCGATGAGTCTGACACTAATGGCGGGTGTGGGCCTCGCTTTGGCCGAGCTCATCACCAGACTGCCGACCATCGTGGCCTGGATTCTGAAAACGATTGAGCAGTTCCGCTGGGTGGGCGAGCTACTAGGTGTGGTCGGCGACTTCCTGCGAGTACTCCTCGAGAGTCTGGCAGGGAACATCCCGGCGCTTCTGTGGCTGGCGGTCTCGGCGCTTTTCAGCGCGTTGTCCTTTGCCTGGCTTCTATCGTTTTACCGGCTGGGCTATCGAAGAGTGGAAAAGGAGTGAGAGAGATGAAGAAAACATTCTATATACTGCTGACGGTTCTGCTGCTGGTCTTCGCGCTGCCTGTCACGGCCTTCGCGGCCGGGGAGCAGGACGGGCGGGTTGTACTGGGCAGCAACTTCATTCTAGAGAGCGGCGACACGCTGGAAGGTGACCTGGCGATCATCGGCGGCACAGCCACGCTGGAGCCGGAGTCCACAGTGACGGGTTCGGTGGTCGTCGTGGGAGGCAACCTGGAAGCGGATGGCCTGATCGAAGAGGACCTGGCGGTCGTGGGCGGTAACGCCAATCTGGGACCGGAGGCGGTCATCGGTGGCGACTTGGTCACTTTCGGTGGCAACGTCAATCGCGGGATGGCCCAGGTGGAAGGGGATGTCATCTCTGGAGAAGAACTGGATTTCCCCTTCAGTTTCCGCTTTGAGCGCTGGTTTGAGGGCCCACTCGGGTTTGCGCCCGCTATCCGCACCTCCTTCGTATGGAGAGTGGGGCAGTATATCTTCCAAAGCGTTATGCTGGCGGCGCTGGCGATGCTTGTGACCATGTTCTTCCCCAAGCAAACGCGGCTGGTGGCGGATACGATCCTCGAGCAGCCCGTACTGGCAGGCGCCTTTGGGCTCCTGACGGTGATCGTCGGCACGATCCTATTTGTGCTGCTCATCGTCACGATCTGTCTGGCGCTGGCTGGGGTAGCCGGGATCGCGCTGCTGGTGGCAGGCTGGGTCTTCGGTTTGATTGCGCTTGGGCTGGAGATCGGTGAGCGATTGGGCAATGCGCTAAACCGGAGCTTCCAGCCGGTGATGGCAGCCGGATTGGGCACCCTGGTATTGACGCTCGTGATCAACGGCATTGGCTTTATTGCCTGCGTGGGCTGGCTGGTACCCTTCCTCGTGGGGGCTGTCGGGCTTGGGGCGGTTTTGATGACGCGTTACGGCTCGCGGCCCTATGCCTCCGCTGCGGTGGAAGAGCCACCGGCACCGAAGAAGCGCTCGACCAAGAAGTCCTGAACAGTCTGCAACTTGCACGTAGACCTAGGACGTGTCCTCCCATGGAGCTGGGAGGGCACGTTGCGTTGTGCGGTGAAGTCGACTTTAGCGGGCAAATCTCGCCTCGAGCCGCTTGAAGGGGCGACACCGCAGGCGAGCGTTCTCAATGGCTGCACTGGTGCCGTCTACCAGCGCCTCGTGGGGCGGGGAGCCATGGAAGGCGATCTCGACCTCCTCCTGGGGAAAGCTGAACTCACCTTCCGTTTCCCAATCCAGAACCAAACCCTCATCGGATGAGGAGAGCGAGAACCGATCCAGTCGCCAGGGACCATATCCATCTCCGGCATCCGAGTAAAGGAGGGAAGTTCCTGAGGTGTCCGGAACCGCGAAGACATGGAGCGCCAGCAGGCCATTCTGCTCCATCGGCAGGATGACGCCGCTCCGCACGAGCATCGGCACTCGGTTCAGCGGTGTATCAAGAGTGATAGCCCCAGGGCCCTCGTGAGCCTCTCCATCCCAGAAGTCAATCCACGTGCCAGCCGGAAGATGGACGGACCGCTGTTTTTGCCCGGGTTGAAGGCAGGGAGCGACGAGCAAATTCTCGCCCAGCAGGAATTCGTTCTCAATCTCCCAAAGCGTTTCGTTTGCGGGATCGGCCCAGAACAGCGGCCGCATGAGCGGCAGACCCTGATGTGAGGCCTGCCATGCCAGTGTGTAAAGGTATGGCATGAGGCCGTAGCGCAGCTCAAGCGCCTTCCGCAGTGCCTCGCGCCATGGTTGTTCGAAGGTCCATAGCTCGCGACGTGTGGTCCCGCGTGCCGAATGGACCCGGAAGAAGGGGGTGAGCGCAGCCATCTGGAACCAGCGCACCATTAATTCCGGCGAGGGGTTTCCGCTGAAGCCCCCGATATCGGTGCCGACGAAGGGTAACCCCGACAGGCTCATCCCGAGCATGGTTGTCAGGGATAGTTTCAGCGCATCCCAGCTGCTCTCGATATCCCCCGTCCAGAACCAGGCATAGCGCTGAGCCCCGGCCCAGCCCGAGCGGGAAAGCAGGAAGGGACGCCGATCCGGCCGCGCCGCGCGGAGAGCCTCGAAGCCGGCGCGATTCATCAAGAGGCCATATAGATTGTGCGCCTGTGTGTGATCACCCCCCTGGCCCTCTAGGGCGTGCTGGGTGGAAAGGGGCAGGGTGGGCTCGCCCCAAGCTGTGAAGCTGGAGGGCTCATTCATGTCGTGCCAGATGCCTGCGATCCCTTGACGAAGCAGGCCGCGGTACTGTGAAGCCCACCAGGCACGCACCTGCGGCGCGCTGAAATCGGGGAAAAGCGACCATCCAGGCCAAACAACCGCACGCGCGGGACGCCCATCCGGGAGCCGGCAGAAGGCATCCCGTTGTAGACCCTCCCGGTACAGACGATAGCCCCGGTCCACCTTCACGCCCGGATCGAGGATTGTCACCAAGCGGACACCGTGACTGGCAGCCTCCTCCGCCAGGACGCGCAAGTTGGGGAACCGGCGGCGGTTCACAGTGAAGACCCGGAACGCGTCCATGTAGTCGATGTCGAGGTGGATTGCGCTCAAGGGCAGGCCGAGTTCATCGGAGCGGCGCAGAATCTCCTGAACCTGGGTCTCGTCGGCATAGCTCCAGCGAGACTGGTGGAAACCGAGGGCCCAACGCGGAGGCAGGGGCGGTTTGCCGGTAAGGCGAGCGTAGCGGCTGATGGCGTGGGCAGGCGAGCCCGGGATCAGGTAGTAGCGCAAGGCACCACCGGAAAAATGGATCTCGGCCTGAACCTCGAAAATCGCTTCTCCTTCAAAGGAGTTCTCGAAGAAGATCAAATAGCTCCCGGCGGGATGCAGGCAGATGTAGGCAGGGATGCAGATATAGAGCGGGTCGGCTCCCGGGGCGTAGGAGCCGCCGGGATCGCGGTTCCAGAGCCGGTAGCGCCCTGGCCGCAGGTTCAGTCCTGCCGCCCGTTCGCCGAGGCCATAGAGGTGTGCCTGCGTCGGAAGATGCGTCCGCAGGCTATGGGCCTGACCCTGGAATGCGGGCGGCAGATCCTCGCGAATCATCTCACCTGCCACGTTGAAGAAACGCAAAGCCCCCTCTCCCGATACCTCGAGCCGGAACTGGTCGCTTGCCAGTACCCATCCGTGCGGCATTTCCCTGAGGTGTGTCTGAGCTCCTGGCCACTCTTCGGGCGCGATCGCATACGGAACCGGCAGGGGCCCGTTGTCCCAGGTGATGCGCAGCACATCCTGATCGAGGAAGAGTGCTTCCAGCTTGGCGCGCTCGAATTCGAAGCGCGCTCCCTGGGGGATCGGGTGGGCCGCCTGGAGCTTGCCCGGCCCCCAGGATGCTGCTTCAGCGCGCTTATGGATCGCGATCCAGCGCCGGTCGATGAGGTCACGCAGGATGGCGTAACGGACGGCCCGCAACGGGTTGCGCAGGCCCGTGAAGCGGATGGTTCGCAAGATGTCAACCATTTTCATGGCGGCGTCGCCTCGGGGTGCATGGATGCCATCGCCAATGCCGCTGGCGGGTTGGATAAGGCGGATTGTCGGGGTCGAAGATGGCCCGTCACTGGCAAAAGCTCCTGGGCTTGGCTATAATCGGCGGGCGGTCGGCTCGCTGGTCCACTCATCTGCGTCTGGTACTTGCATGTCCTTTGTCCACCTGCACGTTCATTCAGAATACTCGCTGCTCGATGGTTTGAGCAAGGTTGAGGATCTGGTCTCGCACGCCCAGGCGATGAATATGCCGGCGCTGGCGCTCACAGACCATGGTGCCATGTTCGGTGCCATTTCCTTTTACCGGGCGGCGAAACAGGCCGGCATCAAGCCCATCATCGGTATAGAAACCTATATGGCGACTCGCTCGATGCGGGATCGAGATCCCCGCGAGGATGGCCGCGCCTTCCACCTGCTTCTCCTTGCGGAAAATGATACCGGCTATCGAAACCTGCTCAAAATCGCCACCGCCTCACAGTTCGAGGGCTTCTACTACCGGCCGCGCATCGATCATGATTTCCTCGCGGAGCATAACGAGGGTTTGATCTGCACCTCGGGCTGCATGTCAGGCGAAATCCCGCGGGCCCTGCTGGAGGGAGATGAGAAGCGCGCGCAGGCGCTGCTGGATTGGTACTTCGAAGTCTTCGGGCGTGAGCGGTTCTTTCTTGAGCTTCAGCATCACGATATCCCTGAACTTCCAGATGTAAACCGTAGGCTGATTGAGTTTGCTGGGCGCTACAACGGTCGGCTCATTGCCACGAATGATGTTCACTACGTGCGCCCTGAGGATGCCGAACTCCAAGATATCCTGCTCTGCATTCAGACCGGTTCTGTGAGGGCGGACCCCGATCGGATGCGCATGACCGATCCATCCTATTACCTGCGCTCTCCGGAGGAAATGCAGGCGCTGTTCGGCGAGGTCCCGGGTGCGCTGGAGAACACCCTCTGGATCGCGGAGCGCTGCGACGTAGATCTGGATTTCAAGGGCTACCGCCTGCCTCGCTTCGAGGTCCCAGATGGGCATACACCCGAAAGCTATCTGCGCGAGTTATGTGAGCAGGGGTTGCGGACGCGCTACGGCGGCCGGGCGGAGGACAGTGCGTTGCGCGAGCGCCTGGACTATGAGCTGGGCGTTATTCATGAAATGGGCTTCGACACCTATTTCTTGATCGTGTGGGATCTCTGCCGCTATGCCAAGGAACAAGGCATCTGGTACAACGCGCGCGGATCCGCGGCCGGCTCCATTGTCGCCTACACGCTGGGCATCACCCTGGTCGACCCTCTTGAATATGGGCTGATCTTCGAGCGTTTCCTCAACCCCGACCGCGTTTCGATGCCGGACATCGACCTTGATTTCCAGGATGACAAGCGGCATATCATGCTCGAATACACTGCGCGGAAATATGGCCGCGATAAGGTAGCCCAAATCATCACCTTTGGCACGCTGGGTGCGCGTGCCGCCATCCGGGATGTGGGACGCGTGCTTGATATCCCGCTGCCGGAGGTGGACCGGGTGGCGAAGATGATCCCCAGCATCCCAGGCAAGCCCGTGACCATCCCGCAGGCCCTTGAGCAGGTTCCGAGGTTGCGCGAACTCTATGAGTCGACGCCCTACTTGGCCGAGCTCATCGACACGGCCAGCAAGCTGGAGGGTGTGGTCCGTAACGCCGGTACCCATGCCGCCGGGGTCATCATCACGGATGAGCCCATCGTTGAATATATCCCCCTGCATCGGCCCACAGGTGGGAACCACGAAGAAAGCCCAATCGGGGCGGTGACCCAATTCGAGATGCAGATCCTGGACTCCCTGGGTTTGCTGAAGGTCGATTTTCTGGGTCTCTCCACGCTGACGGTTATGGCTCGCGCCTGCGAGATGATCCGGGAGCGGCATGGGATCGAATTGGATATCCAATCCATCCCGGTCGATGATCCTCAAACCTTCGCGCTTCTCGGGCGAGGGGATGTCTTGGGCGTTTTCCAGGTGGAAGGCGCCGGCATGCGCCGCTATCTGATGGAGATGAAGCCGCGCGAGCTGGCCAACGTCATCGCTATGGTGGCGCTCTACCGCCCGGGCCCCATGGATTTCATCCCCACGTATATCCGCCGCATGCATGGCCACGAGAAGGTCTCCTATCGGCACCCGGCGCTGGCCTCGATCTTTGAGGAGACCTATGGAATTCCCGTCTATCAAGAGCAGATCATGTTCGCCGCCATGGAGATGGCCGGCTACACTCCGGCAGAAGCGGACGGGCTGCGCAAGGCCATTGCCAAGAAGAAAGCCAAGGCGCTCAAGATGCACCGCCAGAAGTTCATCCAGGGGGCGATGCAGAAAGGCGTAGGCCGGGAGGCGGCGGCGGCGGTGTTCGACGATTGGGAGAACTTCGCCCGTTATGGCTTCAACAAGGCCCATGCCGCCGATTACGGTATGATCGCCGTCCAGACGGCGTACCTGAAGGCCCATTATCCGCTTGAATACATGACGGCATTGCTCTCGGTGTTCAAGCACGACAGCGACAAGGTGGCGCTGTACATCGCCGATTGCCGGCGGATGGGGATCGAAGTGCTGCCGCCAGATGTGAACGCCAGCGATTTCGACTTCGCGCCGGAAGATCATGGCGAGGGCAGGGCCACCATCCGATTCGGCCTGGGAGCCGTGAAGAACGTCGGCCAGGGAGCGATCGAGGCCATCCTGGCGGCGCGCGCCGAGGGGGGAGCTTTCACCAGCTTGGAGGACTTTGCGCGCCGGGTCGATCTGCGGCAAGTGGGCAAGCGCGCGCTCGAATCGCTGATTCGCGTGGGCGCTCTGGACAGCCTGGGCTCGCGCATCGCCATGCTGGAGGGCCTGGACCGCATCGTCTCGCTCTCCGTTTCCCATTTCCGGGCTTCAGAGATCGGCCAAATGACTTTCTTCGGGGACTCAACTGGGGTGGAGGAGAGCCTCGAACTGCCCACATTCGATGCCGATGTTCCAAAGCGGAGGTTGCTGCGCTGGGAGAAGGAATTGCTGGGCATCTACGTCTCCGATCATCCCCTGACCCCGCATTTGGATGCCCTTGCCCGGGTCGTCACCCATTTCAGCGCTGAGCTTTCCGACGCCGAGCATGGCCAGGAGGTTTGCGTGGCGGGGGAGGTATCCCATATCCGGCCCTACCGTACTCGCAACGGCCGCGAGATGGGTTTCGTCACTCTGGAGGACATCCAGGGGACGATTGAGCTGGTGGTATTCAGCCGCTTGTGGAAGAGCGTGGTAGACTGGCTGGAGGTCGACTCGATCGTCGTGGCCAAAGGCAAGGTCGACCGGGAAAGAGGAGAGCCCAAGGTTCTGGTCGATAAGATAACCCATGATTTCGAGGCCATGGAGCCGGTGAAATCGCAGGCCCCGAAGCGGCCGCGGGCGAGCTCGCCGGAGGCAGAGGCGCTGGAGGAAATCCCCCCGCTCCCGGATCCACCGACTCCGCCGGAAGAGGCTTCTCTGCCCGCTATGCCGGAGAGCGGCACCGTAATGGAGGCGGAGATGTCCGTGGAGCCGCTTGCAGCCGAGAGGTTACCAGATTCTTTGCCCCCTGAGCCTCCCCACGTGGCCCCTCTGGAGGATTCCGGGTTCTTCCCGCCTGCTTCGAAGAGTGTGTTCCCCGAGAAGGCGACCGAACGCAGAGAACCCGATGCTCGCATGATCACCATCATTCTGGAGTCGACCGGAGACCGGCGGAAGGATGCTCTGCGGGTGAAGCGCGTCCATGGCTTGCTGACCTCCTACCCCGGGAAGGATCATTTTGCCTTCCTGCTCTTCGAAGCTTCACGCCGATATCATCTCGAATTTCCGAATTTCACGACGGGCTATTGCCCCGAACTGCACGGCCAACTGGTAGAGTTGCTGGGCGAGGGCGGGATCCGCGTGGAACCGTTGAGGGTCCAATGAAGATCGCTAGACTGGGCGTCCTGACGTCCGGGGGAGATGCGCCGGGGATCAACCCCTGCATCCGGGCGGTTGTCCGTACGGCATTATTCAATAATGTTGAAGTAGTGGGGATCCAGGAGGGGTTTGACGGCCTCATCCGGGGGGAGATGATCCCGCTGCGGGCTCGCGATGTCGGTGGAATCTTGCAGCGTGGGGGAACCTTCCTGCGCACGGCCCGCTGCCCCGAGTTCGAGACCAAGAAAGGGCAGCGGCAGGCCATCCGGGAGCTGAATGAGGCCTCCATCGATGCCCTGGTGGTCATCGGGGGCGATGGATCCATGCGGGGGGTGCATGCCCTGGCAGAGCATGGTTTACAGATTGTGGGCGTGCCGGCATCCATCGACAACGATGTCTGGGGGACGGATATGTCGCTGGGTGTGGATACGGCGCTGAATACCTTGAAGGATGCCGTGGATAAGCTGCGGGACACGGCTTCCTCCCACCAGCGAGCCTTCCTGGTGGTCACGATGGGGCGCAACTGCGGCTACCTGGCGCTGATCACGGGCGTAATCTGTGGTGCGGAAATCATCATCATTCCCGAGCGCGAGATCCCCCTGGAGGAGATCGCACCCAAGATCGAGGCCGCCTACGAGCGCGGGAAGACGCACGCCATCATTGTGATGGCAGAAGGCGCCTCCTATGATCCGGCGGCAGTGGCGAAGATGCTCGAAGAGCAGGATGTCGGCTTCGAAACGCGCGTAACGATTCTGGGTCACATCGTGCGCGGTGGCAGCCCATCGGCCTTCGACCGTATCTTGGCCACTCGCTTCGGTGTCAAGGCGGTGGAGGCGCTTCTGGAAGGGCGGACAGCGGTGATGACCGGCTTGCGGGGGCGCGAGATCGTGCTCCGCCCCATCGAAAAAGTCGTTTCCCGCTCCAGGAAGCCCAACCTGGAGTTTCTCGACATTGCCTACATGCTCTCACGTTAGGGCGATATACTTGTCTCAGAAGCAATTTGCTAGATGGCGCTTTGGAATCTCAATATGAGTCGTGAAGTACGTGATGCGAAGAGACCTCAGTGCGAAAGGAGTGCCCAGGTGGGTTTTGCAGACTATTACAAATGGTTGAAGAGAGATTGGGCGAAAGCTGGGCTGATTCTCTCAATCTTCCTGCTTATTTTCCTCTTTGTATTCGTCATCCAAGTCGATGAAGTAGTTTTCTTAATTCTTCTCCAAACCCCCTTGTACATGCTTCATCAAGCAGAAGAGTATGTTTTTCCAGGTGGATTTGGGAAATTTTTCAATACGAAGATTTTCATGCTGGACTCTGAAGACAAACCACTAGATCAGAATTTCATATTCTTTGTGAACATTCTATTGATATGGATTATTCTTCCATTATTCGGACTTCTTTCTTTGAAAGATTACACATTTGGATTATGGATTCCCTATTTTTCATTTTTTGCTGGCATTTCGCATATCCTCCTGGCAATAAGAGCCAAGAAACTATATAACCCTGGATTAATCGTAAGCCTGTTCGTGAACATACCCGTTGGTTTTTATTCAATTATGTTCCTTGTCAACAAGGGCATACTCAAGAACTTCTTTTTGAACTCGCACTTTGCTATCGGCCTTGCGGTGAATGGAATCCTGCCAATTTTGGGTGTTGCATTGCTCAGAAGATACAGAAGTAAAGAGGCCAAGGAACTAGACGCCATCTAGCAATTTGCTGGATCGGATCGGGTGCGCGGCCGGCTTTCACTTTGTTAGGAGCCTTCCCCAGCCGGTCAGCTCAAAGCGTTCAGAGGTAGATTTCACGATGAGAATTGGCATTCTAACCGGCGGAGGGGATGTCCCCGGCCTCAACCCATGCATTAAGGCGGTCGTCAACCGGGTCCTGGAGGATACGCATGAGGTGATCGGCATCCGCAGGGGCTGGGCGGGGCTTCTGGAGACGAATCCCGAGGACTCAGGGACTCTGGAGAAGAATATCGTGCCGCTGGATGTCATGAAGGTGCGCACGATTGACCGGACTGGCGGCACCTTCCTGCACACTTCACGCACCAATCCGAGCAAAGTCAAGCCGGAAGTGGCGCCGGATTTTCTGAAGGATCAGGTGGAGGGCGAAGGCCCGCAGGACTTCACGCAGCATGTCCTGCGCGTGATCGACCATCTTGGGCTGGATGTGCTGATCCCCATCGGAGGGGACGACACGCTTTCCTACGCCCTGCGGCTCCATGACGAGGGTGTCCCGGTCGTGGCCATCCCCAAGACGATGGACAACGATGTCTATGGCACGGACTATTGCATCGGCTTCTCGACGGCGGTCACCCGTAGCGTGCGCTTCATCCACAATTTGCGCACGAGCACCGGATCGCACGAGCGGATCGCCGTGGTTGAGCTCTTCGGCCGCTATTCGGGCGAGACCTCACTGATCGCCGCCTATCTGTCGGGCGTGGACCGGGCGATCATTTCCGAGGTGCCCTTCGACATCGAAAAGCTGGCGCGTTTCTTGATGGAGGATAAGCGCGCCAATCCCAGTAACTACGCGATGATGACCATCTCGGAGGGGGCCAAGATGATTGGGGGCGAGCTGATCATGCGCGGTAAGGAGGATGCCTATGGCCACAAGAAGCTGGGAGGCATCGGCGCCGTTGTAGGGGATCTCATCCGCGAGCTCACCGGCGAGAACATCCTCTACCAGCAAGTTGGGTATCTGATGCGTTCCGGAAGCCCTGACTCGCTGGACCTGATGGTGGCGTTCAACTACGCCAACATGGCGGCCGACCTGGCCGTCAATGGCACCTCCGGGCGGATGGTGGCATTGCGCAATGGCATCTATACGCACGTGCCGCTGGAGATCACCCGCGAAGGGGAGAAGCGTGTCGATGTGCAGGCGCTCTACGATGAGGAGCGCTACAGGCCAAAGGTGCGCAAGGTCGAAGGCGTGCCCATGTTCCTCTACTAAATGTGGCCGAGTGGAGATTGCGAGGCCGGCGGGAGTTCGCCCGCCGGCCTCTTCTATTTGAACCAAGGCCTATGGGCAAGAGTCGGGGATACGGGGGCGCAAGGGGATGTGATTAGCGCCTGAGCCAGAGGAAGAGATCGCTGCGGCGCTGGTCGAGACGCTTAAGACCGGCCTGCCTGGCGAGATCCATCGCCGCTTCGAATTCCTCCCGGCGTAGCGGCCGGTCCAGGGGTGGATGCTGAGAGGCCCTATAGGCCGGACGGTATTGATCCATCAAGTTGAGGTAGGTGTTGGGGGAGATTTCTTCCGCCAGGAAGCGAACGATCTCTTCCGTGCCAGCCAAACCTCCGGGGAGGACGAGGTGGCGGACGAGTAGCCCGCGCTGGGCGACGCCGTGCTCGTCCAGTGCCAGATCTCCCACCTGCCGGTGCATCTCCTTCACCGCGGCACGGTTGATCTCAGGGTAATTGCCGATCTTCGATAGGCGTCGGGCGATGCGAGCGTCGCTATACTTCATATCCGGCATGTAGATGTCGACGACGCCATCAAGCAGCGCCAGAGCTTCGGGCGAGTCGTATCCCCCCGTGTTATAGACCAACGGCAACCGAAGGCCACTCTTTGCGGCGATGAGCAGCGCCTCGAGTATTTCGGCCACCACATGGGAGGGGGATACGAGGTTGATGTTGTGGCAGCCCATGCGCTGGAGGTCGAGCATCATGAGAGCCAGTTCGCGGCTGCCGACTTCGCGGCCGGAAGGTGCCTGGCTGATGGTGTAGTTCTGGCAATATTGGCAGCGCAGGTTGCACCAGGAGAAGAAGATCGTCCCTGAGCCTTGCCAGCCGCGTAGCGGGTCCTCTTCACCATGGTGCGGGCCATAGGAGGAGACCCGAGCCTGCAGACCGGTGCGGCAGCCGCCCAGCTTCTCGGCGCGGTCGACCCTGCAATAGCGGGCGCAAAGATCGCAGGCGTGTTCATGCTGGCGGGCAGCTTTAACGCGCTGCTCCAACTCCCCCTCACGAAGCAGTCTGAGATAGACAGGCTCGAAAACGCCCATATTCAGATGATAGCAGATTCCAATTCGGGAAAGCGGCGGGCCTGTCTGACGCTCCGGTTCGGGCGGCTCTGGTCCAAAGCTTGCATCTTGCAGGGGTGAAACAGCCGGGCGTGAGAGAGACCTTGGAGGGAAGATGGTCACGCAGAAGATAGAAACCGGCGGCGAGGTGCTTGCGAATCGGATCCTTTCGCTTCCGGATCCGTATCGTAAGAATGCCATAGAATGGCTGCAGCAATGCACCCAGATACCCCTGGAGGATCTGGAACGCGACATAGATCGGTTTCTGGCCAGTTTGCACCCTGCGGTGCGGGCGAAGTTTGTATTTCAAACCGGCAAATTGCTGGATAAGGCCATGCATTACTTTGGGAATGTCTGATCGGCGCCTCCCTCCGACGCCGTCCTCTAACATACACCGGCGGGACACTTCCCGCCGGTGTGCATTTCAGGCTGTGCTTTGCCCGTCCGGTTGCCGGATAGCGGGTCCAGCTACAGCCAGGAGGGCTCCTGGTACGTTCCGAAGACCTCCCGCATCACATCGATTATCTCACCCAGCGTGGCGTAGACTCGCACCGCATCCAGGATGTAGGGCATGGTGTTTTCTGTCCCCTGGCAAGCGATGCGGAGACGATCCAGCGCCTGACCGACGGCACCGGCGTCGCGTTCGGCCCGCAGCGTTTGGAGACGTTGCACCTGGCGGTCATGGCCGGCGGGGTCCATCTCGAGCAGCGGGATGCTATAGGGCTCTTCTTCCGCAAAGGCGTTGACTCCGATGATATAGCGCTCCCCGCGATCGATTTCGCGCTGGTAGCGATACGCGGCCTCCTGAATCTCGCGCTGGAAGAAGCCGGCGTTAATGGCGGGGAGCACACCCCCCAATTCTTCAATACGACGGAAGTAAGTCCGGGCTTGCTCTTCGAGGCGGTTGGTCGTGGCCTCCACAAAGTATGAGCCGCCCAGGGGGTCGATCGTGTTGGCCACGCCCGATTCGTGCGCCAGGATTTGCTGGGTCCGCAAGGCGATGGTTGCGGCGTACTCGGAGGGAAGCGCCAAAGCCTCATCGAGCGAGTTGGTGTGAAGCGATTGGGTGCCGCCTAGGACGGCTGCCAGCGCCTGCACGGCCACGCGCACGACATTGATCTCGGGTTGCTGCGCCGTCAGGCTCACACCGGCGGTCTGGGTATGGAAGCGCATCAGCCAAGAGCGGGGGTCCTTGGCGCCGAAGCGTTGGCGCATTTCCTGGGCCCAGATGCGGCGAGCAGCGCGGTATTTGCCAATCTCCTCGAAGAAGTCGTTATGGGCGTTGAAGAAGAAAGACAGCCGCGGCGCGAAGCTGTCGACTGGCAGCCCGCGTTCTATGGCCCAGCGCACATACTCCATGCCGTCCGCGAGGGTAAAGGCCAATTCCTGCGCGGCGGTGGCGCCGGCCTCGCGGATATGGTACCCCGATATCGAAATGGTATTCCACTGCGGGAGCTTCTGGGTGCCGTACTCGATGGTATCCACCACCAGGCGCATGGAGGGCTCGGGGGGAAAGATGTATTCCTTCTGCGCGATATATTCCTTTAGGATATCGTTCTGAATGGTGCCTCGCAGCTGCCCGGGCTTGACCCCCTGCTTTTCAGCGGCGACGATGTACATGGCCCAAATGACCGCAGCCGGGGAATTGATGGTCATGCTGGTTGAGACCTTGTCCAAGGGGATACCCTCGAGCAAGACCTCCATATCCTTCAGTGAGGAGACCGCGACACCGCATTTCCCAAACTCCCCCAGCGCCTCGGGCGCGTCGGTGTCGTACCCCATGAGGGTTGGCAGATCGAAAGCGATCGAAAGGCCAGTCTGCCCTTGCTCTAAAAGGTATTTGAAGCGTTGGTTGGTCTCCTCGGCCGTTCCGAACCCCGCGAACATGCGCATGGTCCACAATCGTCCGCGATACATGGTTGGATGGACCCCGCGAGTGTAGGGAAATTCGCCCGGCAGGCCGATGTCACGCATGTAATCCGTGCCGGCCAAGTCCAGCGGTGTGTAGAGCCGGTTAACCGGTTCAGAGGAGGTGGTGATGAACTCTTCCCGCCGCTCGGGACGTCTGGAGAGGCTCTCCCGGAGGGTGACGTGCTCCCAGTGCTTCAAAGCCTCTTCGATGCTCTCCAGGTTGCTCTTATCGAACATGCGCGACCCTCCACGTCTGGCGTTTCGGTGCCATACGGATTATAGCATCGGCGCCTGGCGCCCGAGATGGGGGCTTGCAATGCGCTTACAAAATGCGCACGCAGGCGTTGCCCTGTGGCACAATAGGATCGCGAGCAGGATGCGCGGGGAGCGCATGGGGCTCTGCACCGGGAGGCTTAGAATGGATCGGAATCATAAGGTAGCCATTATCTTGCTCGGCTTCGCCTGGCCGGCAGCGGGTCTGGGCTTCTTGGCCCTTCAATTCGGCTATCTACCAAGCGGCTTGAATCTGATAGCTCAGGCGGTGGGGCTCTTCTTCTCCGGCGTCTTAAGCGGCTTCCTGTATCTCGGCGTCCGCCGGGTTTTCACCTCTGTGCTAAGCCTGAGCCTGGTCAATATTGGCTATCTGCTCTTCGCTCCCATTGGGCTTCTGGCATCCCTTCTGGCGCCGGGACTTTTCGAGGAGGCCGGAGCACCCGCTTCGATGGCGTTGATCACCCCGATCATGATTGTGATTTACAGCAACAGCGCCATCGCAGCCGGATTGGGCCTGACGGGTACGCTGGCAATCGTGGCCAAGGTGATCGCTGAACGCATTCAGCCCGGCCGGGCCCGGCCAGAGAATTCGCTCCCCAATCACCGCTGATCCACATCCTGGCTGCCTGTATTGTGTCAGCCCCGCCCGAGGCCAGGCGGGGCTGGCGATTCCTCCGGCAGACGACTATGCTACGAAGGTCCTGAAGGTTGGGAGGGCCTATGGAGAAGCCGGGAGGCGGATTGCGAGGAAGTGCTCGCCGTGTGCAGGAGGCGCTCCATGCGGCGGGGGTATTACTGAAGGTGGTCGAGCTTCCCGAGAGCACCCGGACGGCAGCCGAGGCGGCGCGAGCAGTCGGCTGCGAGGTCGGCCAGATCGCCAAATCGCTCGTCTTTCGAGGAAGGCAGTCAGGCCGCGCCATCCTGATTGTTGCCAGCGGTGCGCATCGGGTGGATGAAGGCAAGGTGAGCGCCCAGATAGGCGAGCCATTGCAGATTGCGCCCCCCGATTTTGTGCGCGCCGAAACAGGTTTCGCCATCGGCGGAGTGCCACCCTTAGGGCATACAAAGCCGCTGGCGACCTACATTGATAGGGCCCTCTTGCAGCACGAGGTGATCTGGGCCGCAGCCGGCACGCCGCACGCCGTCTTTCGACTCCGTCCTGAAGATCTCATCGCAATCACGGGCGGGGAAGTGATCGAAGTCGCATAGCGTATTAGGCCAGGCAGGATCGCCAGCTGTACGGAGGACAGTCCCCTAGGAAGGCGCCGATCCGGCTTGCGAAGAGCCGTTCCCGCTCTCGCGCAGGCCGCGCAAGAAACCCAAGACGCCGGCAGCTACGATCTGTCCCTGGGCCAAGGCTCGATCCGCCAAACTGCGGGCGCGTGCCAGGCGGATCTCGGATTCCTCCTGCGTAAGCTCGTAGAGTTCCACCAAGACGCCATGGGCGCTCTCGGGGTGAATGAAGGCGATGCGCTTGCCGCCTGTTCCCAGAACAGGCTCGGGGTTGATCAGCCGGATGCCCTTTTCGGAGAGCCGTCTAAGGCAATCCTCGATGTCATCCACCTCAAGGCAAATATGGTGAAAGCCGGGGCCGCGCTTCTTGAGGAAACGGGCGACGCCAGTCGCAGTCCCAGTCGGCTTAACGAGCTCGATTTCTGAATCGCCGACGGGCAGGAAAGCCACGATGGAATCCTGATCGGGGACATCCTCGACGTGGGCCACGGTGAGGCCCAAAGCATCGCGCCAGAACTGCAGGGCGGACTCGATATCCTCGACGAGAATGGCCATGTGGTCGATGCGTTTGATGGCGACCATGGCGCCCTCCTCAGCGTGCTGCCCCCATTGTATGCGGATAAGCGGCGATGAAAAAGCGCGAAGCTCGAGAGCTTCAGGCGGCCATGGGCTGCGCGGGGCGATACTCTCCCCAAACTTGGCGGAGGCGGTCGCAAATCTCGCCCAGCGTGGCCCCGGCCTCGACCGCCTCAATGAACAGCGGTATGAGATTATGGCTGCCCTGCGCTCCTTCCTGGATCGCTGCAAGGCGAGCCTCGACGGCAGACGCGTCGCGCCGGGAGCGGAGAGCTTCCAGCCGCTGCCGCTGTCCGGACTCGATGGCGGGGTCCACGTGCAGGGGCTCGAGCCGGAGGGGCTCCTCCGTGGTGTAGGCATTCACGCCCACCACAATGCGATCACCGGCTTCGATCTCTTTCTGGGTCTGATAGGCCGCGTTCTGAATCTCACGCTGCATGAAGCCACGTTCAACCGCCGCGCTGGCGCCGCCCAAGGCATCAATTTGCTCGATGTATGCCAAGGATCTGGATTCGATTTCGTCGGTGAGGGCTTCGATGGCGAAGGATCCCGCCAAGGGATCGATGGTATGGGCGACGCCGGACTCGTGCGCCAGGATCTGCTGGGTGCGAAGCGCGAGGCGAACGCTGTTCTCGGTGGGCAACCCCAGCGCTTCGTCCATGCTGTTGGTGTGCAGAGACTGGGTTCCCCCAAGCACCGCCGCGAGCGCCTGGATGGCCACGCGAACGGCGTTGTTGTGCGGCTGCTGAGCTGTCAGGGTGGAGCCGGCGGTCTGTGTATGGAAGCGCAGGGTCCAGGTCCTGGGGTTCCGGGCGTCGAAACGCTCGCGGGTTATTCGAGCCCAGAGGCGCCTGGCGGCGCGGAATTTAGCAATCTCTTCCAGAAAGTCGTTGTGTGCACTGAAGAAGAAACTGATGCGCGGGCCGATTTGGTCCACGTCTAGACCGGAGTCGATGGCGGCCTGCAGATAGGCCATGGCATTGGCCAGGGTAAAGGCCACTTCCTGGACCGCGGTTGAGCCGGCCTCCCGCATGTGGTAGCCGGATACGGAAATGGCGTTGAAGCGCGGAGCCTGCTCCTCGCAATAACGGAAGGCATCAGTGATCAGGCGCATGGCCGGTTCGGGCGGGAAGATGTAGGTCCCGCGGGCGATGTACTCCTTCAGGATATCGTTCTGGATCGTACCTCGTAACTGGTCTGGGCGGACGCCCTGGCGTCGGGCCACAGCGATATACATGGCCAACAGGATGGCCGCCGGCGCATTGATGGTCATGCTGGTGGAGACCTGATCGAGGGGTATGCCCTCGAAGAGAGTCGCCATGTCCTCCAGGCTACATATCGAGACGCCCACCCTGCCGACTTCGCCCGTCGCCAGGGGGTGATCGGCGTCGTAGCCTATCTGCGTGGGTAGGTCAAATGCGACGGAGAGCCCGGTCTGTCCCTGCTCGAGCAGGTAGCGGAATCGCGCATTGGTCTCCTCGGCGGTGCCGAAGCCGGCATATTGGCGCATGGTCCACAGCCGGGCCCGGTACATGGTGGGATAGGCGCCGCGCGTGAAGGGGAATTCACCTGGAAAACCAAGCTGTGCAAGGTAGTCGTGCTCTCTCGGGAGATAGACTCGCTCGAGGGGGATGGCCGAAGCGGTTTCGAAGCGCTCCTTCGTCTCTGGACGCCGGGCGAGCGCGGATTCGAGAACCTCCTGCTGCCACCGACGGAATTCGGCCTCGAGCTTAGGAATTCTCTTCACGCGCCGTCTCCTTGCGCTTCACCACGTCACGAAGGGTTTCTTCGATGAGGTCCTTTGCCCCGTCCGGCAGCGCGCCGAAGGCCTCAAACGTGGGGTGCTCTGCTGCCAGCGCCAGTCGGGCTTTCACATGGATGAATAGATCCAGATAGGTCATCTGGATGCGTTCTTCCCAATCGAATCCCAGAGCCTGGCTTGCCCGGCGCACTGATTCGAGTGACGGTCCTTCGATCTCCACAAAGCAGCCATAGGGTAGCTCGTCCAACATGACCTGGACATCTTCCATTGCGAAGACCTCGCGATATTTCTCGTAGCGACTTGTGACCACGAAGCCCAGCGACTTGAGCAGCGAGGCGGCGGCTGCGAGATCGTTGACTTCAACCTCGATTTCGTGACGAGCCTCGAACTGCCCATCGGCGCGCTTGTACGTCAGAGTCGCCCGGCGCGCCTGTCGCAGGCGCAGAATGGCCTGCTGCGCGGCCAGGGAGCCCTCAGGGGTGTCGAACCGCAGGTTGCGCTCCAGGAGACGGGGGCTGAGAAGCCACCCGCCTCGGGAAAGCATCTTCTTGCGGATGCCGGCCAGATGGGGTAGGTGATATTTGACTTCGTATTCCATGGGATTTTCTAGATGAGAGTCAGCAGGACTTGATTTTGATCGACACTGTCGCCGGGCTTGACGCGCAGACGGCCGATGCGGCCGGGGCGCGGCGCCTTGAGTTCATTCTGCATCTTCATCGACTCAAGTATGATGAGATTGCCGCCTTTTTCCACATCCTGGCCTTCGGCCACCGGGATGGAGACGATCAAGCCGGGCATGGGAGCCTTGAGGTGATATTCACCGCTCTGGGCCTGCACGCCGCCGGTGCTTTGTCGCAGGCGGGCCTGGCGCTCATCTTCGACGACGACGTCGAAGAGCTGCCCACGCAGCAGCACTTGAATGGGGCTCTCGCCGGAATAAATCAAGGCCTCATAGGATTGGCCGTCCAAGAGCAGAGAGTAGATCGGCTGGCCGGCCACCGATTGAAAATCGGCCGCGAAGCTCTCGCCATTCACGGCCACCTGGTTGTTGGGGCGAATCTCG
This sequence comes from uncultured Anaerolineaceae bacterium, assembly GCA_964591485.1. Classification (GTDB taxonomy): domain Bacteria; phylum Chloroflexota; class Anaerolineae; order Anaerolineales; family E44-bin32; genus E44-bin32. Next base: position 25,679 of record CAZQDE010000008.1, read on the forward strand.
ATCTTGAAGGTCTGGTCTTCGATGGTGGCGATGTACTTCATTAAGCCTCCTAGATGTCAGCCGTCAGCGCTGCATGCGCTCCCAGCGCCCAACCCATTTCCAGTTGCTGGTGTCGCGGGAGGCGGGGCGGATGATCTCGGCCGCCTGCTGGCTTTCGCGGTGAGCGACGAGCGTGGCCATGATGGCGGCGATGGTCGTGAGTTGTTCGCGTTCGGCGTTGGCCTCATCCATCGCGAAGCGCTCTTCGACAAAGCGTGTATCGAACTGCCCGGCGATGAAGCGGTGAGAATCCATGATGCGCTGGTGGAAGGGGATATTGGTCTTCACCCCCAGGATGCGGTACTCCTCCAGCGCCCGCCGCATGCGTAAGATGGCCTCGCCGCGCGTTTCGCCCCAGCAAATAAGCTTCGAAATCAGCGAGTCGTAATAGGGCGTGATTTCCAGGCCGGCGAATACGCCCGTGTCCACGCGCACGCCCGGCCCGGTGGGCGGGATGATGGAGTTCAGTACGCCGGTCGATGGCATGAAGTTGCTGTAGGGATCCTCGGCGTTAATCCGGCATTCGATCGCCCATCCGTTGAGGCGGATATCCTCCTGGGAGTATCGCATCTTGCGGCCGCGAGCGATGCGGATTTGTTCCTTGACGATGTCCACCCCGGTGACCAGCTCGGTGACGGGGTGCTCCACTTGCAGGCGCGTGTTCATCTCCAGGAAGTAGTAATTTTCGTCCTTGTCCACCAGGAACTCGATCGTGCCGGCGTTGAGGTAGTCTACGGCGCGGGCGGCCTTGCAGGCCACCTGGCCCATGCGTTCGCGCAGCTCTTCATTCATGAAGGGGGAGGGGGCCTCTTCGAGAAGTTTCTGATGCCGGCGCTGGAGCGAGCATTCACGCTCGCCGAGGTGGATGACATTCCCGTGGTCATCGGCCAGGATCTGGAACTCGATATGGCGGGCATTGAGCAGGAGCTTCTCGAGATAAACGTTGCCGTTTCCGAAGGAGGCCTCGGCCTCCCGGCGAGCGGCCTGGAGCAGACCGGGCATCTCCTCCAGCGAACGCACCTCGCGCATGCCCTTGCCCCCGCCTCCTGCGGTGGCCTTGATCAAGAGCGGGAAACCGATATCGGGTGCCAGGGCCAGCAACTGCTCATCGCTCAGGTCTCCTTCGGCCTCCGTTCCGGGGACGACGGGCACGCCCGCGGCGGCGACGGTGGCCCGCGCAACTCCCTTATCGCCCATGGCGGCGATGGCCGAGGGCCGGGGACCGATAAAGACCAATCCGGCGTCGATCACGGCCTGGGCAAAGTCATCGCGTTCGGCCAGGAATCCGTATCCGGGATGGATGGCGCCGGCCCCGCTCTTCTTGGCTATTTCGATGATATTGTCCCCCCTCAAATAGGAATCACGCGCCGGTGGTGGGCCCAGCAGGTAGGCCTGGTCGGATTGCCGAACATGAAGCGCGGCCCGGTCCGCCTCTGAGTAGACAGCGACGGTCTGCAAGCCCAATTCCTTGCATGCCCGAAGGATGCGAACGGCGATTTCGCCGCGGTTGGCAATCAAGACCTTGTTGAACATCTTGCCTCTCGATTCTCACTCGATGGGCCGCTCATCCAGCCCTCCACCAAGAAACGCCAGGACCTGGCGGTTGAAGTTTTCCGGGATTTCATGCGGCGGCATATGGTAGACGCCTGGTATGAGCCAGAGCCTGCCGTTTTGCACTCCCTCAGCGATGTCGATGGCGTGCTGGGGCGTGGCATGCTCATCCAGCTCGCCTTGAATCACAAGCGTCGGGCAGCGGATTTGCGGGAGCATGGATTGCATGCTCAGGGAGGACACCTGGGCGTTCATCCATTGCCCTATCCAGGCATCCACGAGGGCGGGGGCCCGGGCGCCGTGTTCTCTTTGCAGCGCGGCGGCAAGGGGTGGCCTGCGGGCCTGCTCGGCAATCATCCGGAGCCCCTCCGCCATCTTGGGCTCAATGTAAATATGCGCGGCCACCACAACCATGCGCTCCACGCGCTCCGGATATTCGGTGGCCATCAGCAGCGCAATCGTGCCCCCATCGCTATGTCCCACCAGACTGACGCGTGCCAGGCCCAAAGCCTCCAGCAGCTCGATCGCTTCGTGCATGTCCTGCAAGAGATAGCCGGCCTCGAAACCGGGGCGAGGATCGGAACGACCGTAACCCCAGCGGTCGTAAGCGATGACCTGCCAACCCGCGGAGGCAAAGGCCGGGATCTGGCGTCGCCACGAGTGGATCGATCCCAGGCCGTGGTGCAACAGCACCATTGCCGGGGCCTCTGGGTCGCCATAGCGCTCCCAATAGAGATGATGGCCCCTGATCATTGTCCGGCCGACGGAGGCAGGGGCAGGAGCCTGGTGGCGCGCTGACTCTCTAGAGGGGGATGTTCCCATGCTTCTTGGCCGGATTGGCATCGCGCTTGTTGGCTAGCATCTCGAGCCCATTGATCAGCCGCGGACGCGTGTAGCGCGGCTCGATAATATCATCGATGTACCCGCGAGACGCGGCGATGTAGGGGTGGGCGAACTTCTTCCGATACTCTTCGACCAGCTCAGCCCGGTGCTTGTCCGGATCCTCGGCCGCAGCGATCTCCTTGCGGAAGATGATGTTCACGGCGCCCTCCGGCCCCATGACGGCCAATTCGGCCGAGGGCCAGGCGAGATTCAGGTCCCCACGGATGTGCTTGGATGACATAACATCGTAGGCTCCGCCATACGCCTTGCGGGTGATCACCGTGATCTTGGGCACCGTCGCCTCGCAGTACGCGTAGAGCAATTTGGCCCCATGGCGGATGATGCCGCCATGCTCCTGGCCCGTGCCAGGCAGAAATCCGGGGACGTCTACGAAGGTGATGATGGGTATATTGAACGAATCGCAGAAGCGCACGAAGCGAGCGGCTTTGTCGGAGGAGTTGATGTCCAGCACACCTGCGAGCACGGCTGGCTGATTAGCCACGATGCCCACGCTATGCCCTCCGAGGTGGGCGAAGCAGGTGACGATATTTGGGGCGTAATTCTCGTGGATCTCGAAGAAGGCCCCGTCGTCGACGATCATGCGGATGACCTCGCGCATGTCGTAGGGTTTGCTTGGGTCGTCGGGGATGAGGGTATCCAGGGCATCCTCGGTTCGAAGGCGATCGTCGCCTGTGGCCACAAAGGGCGGGTCCTCCATGTTGTTCTGCGGCAGGTATGAAAGCAACACGCGGATCATATACAGGCAGTCGGCCTCGCTGTCGGTCACGTAATGGCAAACGCCGGAAGTGCTTGCGTGCACATCCGCTCCGCCGAGTTCCTCGAAGGTGACCTCCTCGTGCGTGACGGCCTTGACCACATCGGGACCGGTGACGAACATATAGGATGAGTTCCGGACCATGAAGATGAAATCGGTGAGTGCCGGTGAGTACACTGCCCCGCCCGCGCATGGTCCCATGATGGCGCTGATCTGGGGAATCACTCCGGAGGCGAGGGTGTTGCGCAAGAAAATATCTGCGTAGGCGCCAAGCGAGACGACACCTTCCTGAATGCGGGCTCCGCCCGAATCATTGATGCCGATCACCGGAGCACCATTCTTCAGTGCCATGTCCATGATCTTGCAGACTTTCTCGGCGTGGGCCTCGCCTAGGCTGCCGCCGAAGACCGTGAAGTCCTGCGAGAAGACATACACCAGGCGGCCGTCGATCGTACCCCATCCCGTGACGACGGAATCGCCCAGATATTTTCGCTTGTCGAGGCCAAAATCATGCGTGCGGTGGGTGACGAACATGTCCGTTTCCCGGAAGGAACCCTTATCGAGCAGCAGTTCGAGCCGCTCCCGGGCCGTCAGGCGGCCGCGCTCATGTTGCGCCTTGATCTTATCTGGACCCCCACCGAGCTGGGCCTTCTTGCGTTGCTCGATCAAGCGCTCAATCTTGGACGAATTACTCATGCAAATCGCTCCTCAAATAGACCTTCACGGAAGGACGGCTCAGGAGCCACCATGCCAGCGCGGCGCCGGCAAGTACCCCCACCGCTGCCAACGGGAGTGAGCGCCTGCTAAGGTCGCCTTGCGCAAGGAGTGCCCGGTCTGTGAGAAACCACAAGGGAATCCCGATAGCACCCAGCCGTGCGAGTGGCAAGCTCCACGGCGCGCCCACGAAGAGGGCCACGGCCGCCACGCTCCCCGCAAGCGCCCAGATCACATTCTTGATGAGCAAGTAACCCCGGGGGACCGTAAAGGGCAGGTCGGGCAGTGCGAACCAGGCCAAGACGGCCGCGACATGCACCGCTGAAAAGATTAACACCCCTGCGCTCAGGCAGGTTACGGCCTTTGGCCTATGCCGGGATCTCAAGGACGATCTTTCCAAGTTGCTCACCTTGCTCGAGCCGCCGTTGGGCGCTGGCTGTCTCCTCCAGTGGGAAGACACGATCAATCACGGGCCGCAGCGCTCCCTCGAAGACGAGGCCCATCACGGTGGTGAAATCCCGGATCGTGCCCATGGTTGAACCCAGAATGGAAAGGTGCTTGCCGAAAATATAGCGGTTATCGAGGGAAAGCTCTGGCCCACCAGTGTTCCCGACCGTGAGGATGCGCCCACCCTTCCTCGCCGCCCGCAGGCTCATCATCATCGTGGGAGCGCCGACGTTGTCCACCACCACATCCACCCCCTGACGGCCTGTGGCGAGGAAGACCTCTTTGGACCAATTGGCCTCCTGGCTCCGGTCGATGCATACATCCGCGCCGAGGGATCTGGCCAATTCTAGCTTGGCGGGGCCAGATCCCACAACAAAGACTTTGGCGCCCGCAAGCTTGGCGACCTGGATCGAGGCCGTGTTCACGCCGCCGGAAGCGCCCACTATGAGTACGCTCTCGCCAGCTCGAAGATGGCCGCGGGTGATCAGCGAGTGCCATGCGGTGTGGAAGACAAGTCCTGCGGCTGCGGCTTCGGCAAATCCGAACCCCTCGGGCAAGGGCAGCAGGTTGCGGGCCGGGACCACGACGTATTCCGCCAGCGTCCCGCGTCGGGTCTCTCCCAGCAAATGCCAATTCCGGCAGAGGTTATCCCGGCCTGCCAGGCAGTAGCTGCATTTCCCGCAGCTCAGATTGGCGTTGATCACCACCCGCTGCCCGACCTCGAGGTCTTCCACGTCGGCGCCCACGGCCGAGATGACGCCAGCGCCGTCGGCACCCGAGATGTGCGGGTACTCCAGCTTCAGCCCGGGCCATCCCCTGCGCACCCACAAATCCATATGGTTGAGCGCCGACGCATGCAGCCGAACTTGAGCCTCTCCGGGGCCTGGCTCAGGGGTTGGAAAGTCCTCATACCGCAAGACCTCAGGGCCGCCGTGGTCGTAGAACAGAACAGCCTTCACGGATCGCACTCCTTTCGCCGTCGAGCAGGATCAAGGTTGCCACCGGTATTGATAGAACAGCAGCCGTCCGTGTCGATTATAGCCTGCCCGCAGCTGGCCTCCAGGATAAAGGCGAGGGATCGCTTGAATCGCCTGGCTTTGCTCAGGCAGGATGAAGAAGATGCGAGGGGAAGCGCTCGAGTGGCTCGCTTTCGGAATGCGATAGGGGGCCTCGAGGTCGGTCCCCCGCACGCCGGGAAGCAAATAAGGGAGGCTGGGGATCGAGTCGAACGCCATACGCTCACCGCCGATGAAATAGATCTGCGTACCGGGCCCCTCCTCGGCGAGAATCTCGATCATCGCCTGGGTGACCTCGCCGTTCAAGCTGCCATACTCCTCACGAGGGAAGTAATCGAGGAAAAGATGCCGCGCGTTTTCCCCGGCCGCGAGAAGGACAAGCAAGCCGGTGGCAAACATCGTGGCTTTGGATAGGGAGGGCCGGGAAACCTCGACCCAGCGCAGCCCTGCTTCTAAAGGGAGGATAAGCAAGACGGATAACATCGGCGGCAGCAGCAGCATGCGCTGGGCATTTGGCGCTTGGATGGAAAGCCCGCCCACAACCAGCGTGGCAGCCAGGGATAGAAGCGGCAGAAGCCGTGCCGGGGCGCTGGGCCTGATCAAAGCCATCGCCAGCCCCAGGAGGATGAGTGGCAGGGATATCCCGAAAAGCATGGGTACACCGGGATCGTAGTAGACACCTTGGAGCGCCGCGACGCCGAGCCCGAGGAGGGTGATCCAGGTCTGCTCGAGAATCAGTCCCAGCGGCGTGGTGCCCAATGCTTCTGCCGCTGGCCCGAGCCATCCCGGCACGAGCATCGAGACCCTGCTGGCGGTGAAAAGCAGGCTATCCGGGTGGTGGGCGTAAAGCATTAGGAGCGGCATCGCCGTGGCTCCGGCCATCAGAGCCGCGGACGTCAATCCTGGCAGTCGCGAATGTGAATCCGCCTGGATTCGGCGCAGCGAAAGGCACCACAATGCCAACAGGATCGGGATCAGTCGCGAGGTTGTATAGAAGAAAAGCGAGACGCCTACCGCAAGCCCGGCGAGCTGGAAGAAGATGCGCCGGTTTTGGCGCCAGCCGCGATAGAGGGCCGCCGCGGACAGCGCCAGGAAGAGGCCGTCAAAGATGTTGTTGTAGGCCACACGGCTGAAAAAGACATGGTGGTGGAAGGCGGTGAGCCAGAGAGCCGCCATCCAGGCGGCCCGGCGGCCGAGCATTTCGCGCACCAGCCAGTAGGTGGCAGGGATGGTCAGAGCACCAGCTATGGCGGAAGGCAGCCGAATGGCGAGAACCGTTCTCCCTAGGAGCACTTGGGCACGGGAGAGCAGCCAGAAGTACAGGGAGGGAAAGGAGAACCAGCCCAACCCGAGGAAGTTGTCCCGTTGACCGTCGAGGAATTCCCAGGCGGTCAGCCCGGCGGAACCCTCATCCCCGCTCAGCACGTAGGGCATGCTCTCCACGCGCCAGGCCCGGATGAGGAAGGCGATGCACGTAAGTAAGAGCAAAAGGCCGAGTTCCCCTGGCGATATTCTTACGCGACTTGCACCCTGCGAGGGGCTGCGCGTCCCCAGATAGACAAGCAGGATCCCGGCGAGCCAGAGGGGCGCGGCCAGCGGGCTGTGCACGCTTGGGCCGTCGCCGGACGCGGCGCGAGAGGCGGCGGCCAGCCCCAGGCCGAGCGCTATCAGAGGTGCCTGCGCCGGCGCGATCTCCCACCAGTCTGCAAGCCGGGAGAGCAGGGCCCGCAGATGGATCGATAAGGAGCTTTGCACCAGGAGCAAGGCCCCCCATGCTGCCAGCAGAAGACCCAAGAAGAGCAGGCTCAGATTCAAGGCCAGGAATGGGCTTGCGCGCAATAAATGCATGGCCGTCAGCACGAGGGCGAGCGCGCCCGCCAAGGGCGGGGTTGCCATCGATCGAATCACCTTAGAAGGTGCAGCCATGCCAGGGTTGTCCCTTCTCGCGGGGCCTACCAGAGCTCGATCTCGCGAAGGTGGATCTTCACCGGGTCGCCTTGTTCGAAGCTTAAGATCTCGATTTCGATCGCATGAACTTCCAGGAGAGGGGCGCTGAGCGCCACCTTCACGGTGGGGTCGTCTGGAAGGTCGCGAAAGGCCTCCACCACCTCGAGCGGTTCTGGCTCCTGGAGGTCATAGGCGCGCAGAGTAACCTGGAAATCCATGCTACCGGTGGTCAGGCGGATGCCTTGCAGCGGCCGTGGGCGCGAGAACTCCAACCGGAAGCGGGCTGGGTTGGCGGAGTGAACCCTGGCCAGGGTGAAAGTATCTTCATCGAAGAGATGCTCGACGCCGCCCATGTCGAAGTACGGGTGCGTGACGGCCACCAGGAACTCATCCAATTCAAGCACGTCGGTGCGGGGGCGCTGCCGTTCGGCCTCTTCGGCCGCGAAGAGGGCGTCCGCCTCCTCCGAATACCCCATGCTCAAGAATACGAATCCCGGATCGCCGTTCGGATAAGGGATCGTTTGGTGGACCTCGATCAGGCCGATCTTGGGGTCTTGAAGCACGTCCTGGTATTCCTCGAGCGTGAGGACGAAGATGATGTGGTCGTCGAGCGGTAGCCGCCGTTCCAGGAAGGGCGCGGCGCTGCTCATGTGCACGGGGGCTTCATCTGGCAGGAAGAAACGCTTCAGGATGTCGGCGCCATTGGCCCAGGACGGGCTGACGTAGATTGTCTGCTCTGGTTTGGCCTCGAGCATGTTGCCGACGGTTGTGAAGACTTGCCGGGCTCCATATTGCATGCCGCCGAGGCCATAATTGTCGTACCAGGTCGGTCCATTGATCAGCGCATCGCCGAGCATGCTGCCGTGGACAACAATGAGGAAAGCGAAGAGGGAGCCCCAGACAGGCACTTCGCCCCACCGTCTCGCCAGCGGTGTGCACACAGCCCGCAGGCCGAGTGTGATGAGTATCGCCGCCGGCAGCGTGAACACCAGCACGCGGGTGATGCCGATATCGACCATGGCACCACCCAGCGGGGAGACCAGCCCCAGCAGCAGGATCATCCGATGGGCCGGGTCTCGCACCCTGCGCGCGGCGATGGCCAATCCGAGGGCCGCAAAGGGCAGGGTAAACAGGGGCAGATGACCGTAGCCCTTCATGATATGGCGCGGCAAGTCGCCTGGATTCGGCCAGAACCAATATCGAGGGCTGAGGCCCTTGAGATAGAGCGATACGAAGCGTTGGAGCTTCGCGAGTAGGGGGATCTCATGCAACCAGTAGGTGTCCAGCATACGGAGCTGGAAATAGCTCTCCTGGCGGTGCTGAAGCTCGAAACGGAGATAAGGCACAGCCAGCACTATGGCCAGCAAGGCTCCCCACAGGAGGGCCCGGCGGTGGCGCCAATGATGACGGATGTCGAAAAGAAACAGCAAGGCACCGAAGGAGAGGATGACGAGCTGCCCTCCGCGGTAGCTGTAGAAGGCCAGGGCCCCAAAGAGGATCGAGGTGTAAAGGTGCCGGAGCTCGCCGGCGCGATAGCGGGCGTAGAAATAGGCCACCCAGGCCATCATGGAGACGAAGATCACCGTCTCGAAGGCGGTGCGTGAGTGCAGGAACCAGGCCGGCAGGCTGGAGAAGACCAGCACACCCGCCCACGCATGACGGTATCCGAAAGCCCTCCGCAGGAGCAGCCCCACGGCCAGCGCACCGCTCATGCCGATGAGCACCGAGACAGCGCGGGTGACGAAGACTGATTTCCCGAAGAGCAGGTAGGGAATGACCTGCAGATATACGGAGAGGCTGAGGTTGAAGAGCGAGGCGTTCTCGAAATAGGTGGGCAGGAAGACGCCGTCGTAGCCGTGGAAACCGTCGCGGACCAGGTCGGCCGCCAGGACTGTCTGCACGGCCTCATCGCTGAAGAAGTAGATCGGGAAGGAGGCCAGGCCGATGATGCGGACAGCCAGGTAGACCAGCAGCGCGACCAGGATCAAACGAGTGGGCTTGCCAGGGCTTTGCAGCGCCCAGGAAATCCGGGCGACAATGGCCGGGATGAGGCATCGGCCGGCGACTTCCGTTTCGTGGGCGGAAACCTCCGTCGTTTCGGCTTTTGGCGTGAACTCCAATGGATTAGGCTCTTCTGCCTCACTCGGCATGCCCTCGGAAGTGCCTCCGGAGGAAAACCAAGCCTCCGGCATCCGGTTATACTGGCGCAGATGGGTTTGGCTCCATAAGGCAATCTGGGATGGTGTCAGCCGGCGGAGGATCGATCCCCACGGCGCAAAAGGCACAAAACGGGTCCGTCGTAGCCAGGAGATCATGACCAGCGTGGTTGCCAAAGACACCACAACGCCCAGGTAGAACTCCACTGGCTTGAACACGAATTCATATAGATGCGTACCGGGTTCGAGCGGAACCGCTATGAAGCCGGATGCGTTAAGGATCGACGTCCGATATCCGTCTCCATAGGCAACCCATCGTGGATAGTAGCTGGTCAGGAGCACCAATGTCTCGTCCGACTCGGCTTCGACAATGGCTTTGATTTGATTGACTGTAGGGTATACAGTCGGCACAGGAGAGATCTCCTCGATCGTTACCGGGCCGGCATCTGGGCGCTCAAGCAGTTCGATCGTTGGGATCTTGAATGCCATCGGAAGACTTCTTGGCAGGGCATAAATCCTTCTTCCGCCAACGTCGGCCACCACCATGGCCCCCTCATCCGAAGGAGGGGGCTGCTCGGGGGCCTGCACGATGTAATGGGGCCTTGGCTCAATGGGCCTTGATAGGTCCCATGCTTCCCGCCGGATGCGCCTGATCTCGGTGAAGTGGTACCAGGCATCCATGAAACGGATCTGGTTGGAGATTAAGGCATCATGGGCTTCGTTGTTGGGGTTGTGCCTGACGAAGTACACACCAGGGTCGTTGGCGCGCAGCCAACGCGCGGCCAAATATGGTTCTTCGTTCCGTGGCTTGGCCTTAATGATCGGGCGGTGGGTGAAGAAGAGGTCTGCGGTGCTTAGTGCCATCGCTCCAATGAGGGCCAATTTCCCAAGTTGCAAGATCCGCGCATTGGCAAGATGTATGGTGAAGGGCAGTTGCAGGGCCGGTCGTTTCTCCAGCCGCTTGATCAAATTGTCTAGAACAAGCGCTGCGAGGACCAGGACCGAGAAAATAACATAGATCAGGATGCGCAGCAGGTGCCGGAACTGGGCCAGGAATTCGGTTTGAGCGAAAGCCTCCTTCCACGGCATGTACTCCAAACTGATCCATAGAAGACTGGCAGCCAGAATCGCCATGAATGGGGCTGCCCGACGATCCTGCTTCCATGGCAAGCAAGGAAGAAATGCAGTCGTGAGGACTGGGAGCCATCCGATATATGCGTAGTATTCCTCACGTGCGGGCAAGGCACGGAAAGCATCAGGACGAAAGGTATCCTTCGAGGTCAGGTCCAAGAAGATCTGCCACAGGGTGTGCGATCCCACGATGTCGCGAGCTTTGTTGATGTAGGGGCGATATTGGAGAAGCGGTAGCCATTGTATGGCTGTAATGCCCAGCATCAGCAAAGCGATCCACAGGGAGCTCCTGACCTTCCGGATATCGATGCGAAGAATGGGTGTTGTGCGGCTGATCTTGATGCTGGATGTGGATGCAAAGAGGGCTAAGGCCAGAATCGTGTAGAAGGCGTAGTAGGCGTTGCCAGAGAATAGGATCATTGCAAAGCAAATGGCTGTGAGAACCGACATGCTGCGTTCACCGGTCTCAAGCGCATGGATGTAGGATCCGAAGGTCCATGGGATCCAGGCAAAACCAAAGATGAAGAGGTATTGCCCCTGGAAGAAGCGCGCGACCGGTTGGCCAGCCATCGCAAACATCAAGGCAAGCCAAAGCCGTGCCCAGCGCCCAAGACCGAGTCCACAGCCCAGCCACCACATGCCCAAGGCGCCCAAAATGAAGCTGAGTGCTAGGGCCAGCTTGAAGCCATTCCAAACGCCCAGAAGCAAGACGGGAAGGCTTACGACGGGGTTATAGAGATGGAGCATCGGATCGGCGATGAAAGGGTGTCCAGTGTCCAGATAAGGGTTCCAGAGAGGGAACACCCGTGCATCTCGGAGCGAGTGTGCCAATACCCAGTCCAGAAATTGGAAGACCTCTGCCTCGTTTCCCGGCAGGCGCGTTGGCTCACCGAAGTCTAGGATTTGCGAGCAGAATGCCAAAACGACGATTGAGATGAGCGTTAGCTCTGCCAGAGCCGCCAGGGGAGGAACATCTATTCCAAGCTTTGATCGGGGTTTGCTTTCGAAGAATAATCTGCGCGCCAGCGCCTGGAGGTGGGATAGCCCCCGTGATAATCGAAGCCTTACATTCGAAATGAGCGATGACGCCGAGATAGGCAAACCGTCTGTGCCCCTTTCAGTGGTAAGGGCAACCGTGCAGGTGGCCTCGCGATGCGAGCTAATCTGAGGCAGAATCTACTTCAGCCCCAATTCTAGGCGTGAAATCACCAGACGCTGGATCTCACTGGTGCCCTCGTAGATCTCGGTGATCTTGGCGTCCCGGAAGTAGCGCTCGATCGGCAGCTCCTTGGAGTAGCCCATGCCGCCGTGGATTTGGACCGCTCCGTGGGCGCAGAACATCGCCGTCTCAGAGGCAAACAGCTTGGCCATGGAGGCCTCCAGGGTGAACCGGCTCCCATCGGCTTTGGAGCGCTCCTTGGCCAGCGCGGCGTTATAGATCAGCAGCCGACTGGCCTCGATGCGTGTCTTCATATCGGCGAGCTTGAAAGAGATGCCCTGGAATTGGCCGATCTTCCGGCCGAAGGCCTCCCGCTCCCTGGCATACTCGAGGCTGGCTTCGTAGGCCGCCTCGGAGATGCCCAGCGCCTGGGATGCGATGCCGATCCGGCCGGCGTCCAGCACGGTCATGGCGATCTTGAAGCCCTCGCCCTCCTCGCCCAGGCGATTCTCTACCGGGCAGATGTAATCCTCGTACAGGATTTCGCTCGTCGCCGAGGCGCGAATCCCGAGCTTGGGTTCTGTCTTGCCGCGCTGGAAGCCGGGCTTGTCGACCTCGGTGAGGAAGGCCGTGATGCCGCGGTGCCTCTTCTCAGGGTCGGTCATCATGAAGACCAGTACGTAATCGGCCTTGGGGGCCGAGGAGACCCAAGACTTGCGGCCGTTGAGCACATAGTGGTCGCCATCACGCACAGCCCGGGAGCGCATGGTCGCGGCATCTGAGCCGGACATGGGCTCAGTCAGCGAGTAGGCCCCGATAGCCTGGCCCGAGGCAACCGGCTTCAGGAAACGCTGCTTCTGATCCTCGGTTCCGAAGCGCAAGATGCCATAGCAGAAAAGCGAGTTATTGACCGACATGATGGTGCCGTGGGCGGCATCCGCCTTGCAGATCTCCTCCAGCGCGAGCACATAGGCCAGGGTGTCCATACCCGCGCCGCCATACTCCTCGGGCACTTCGATCCCCATGAAACCCATCTCGCCCATCTTTCGTATGGTCTCGAGTGGGAACTCGCCGCTCTCATCGAATTCGGCGGCGATAGGGGCAATTTCGTTTTGGGCAAAATCGCGAGCGGCCTGGCGGATCATCTCGTGCTCGGCGCTCAGCTGGAGGCTTGGGCCAGAGAGCGGGGAATCGGGAGCCATGGGTCCTCCTTGCGTAGGGAAGGATGAGAGCAGGTAGCGCGATTATATAGCAACTGTTTTCCGCCTCGCCAACCCTCGATGTCCGGCAACTCTTCATGAACACAGAGCGTCCAGCCGTGGGCAAGCTTTGACCGTCGCCATCGCTACGGGTACAATGGCGCCATCCCTCAGGGCGGAGTGCTGTATGCCTCAGAACGCGGATCAATCCCAGCCTGTGATCGACGAAGCCATCTTCGAACACCTTGTCGGGTTGGCGGCCTTCCACCTCTCGGAACAAGAGAAGGCCTATCTACGCCGTGAGCTCAATCAGCAACTGCGATCGATCCGGGAGCTGGAAGCGCTTGATATCGGAGAGGATGTCCCCATCACATCCCATGGGGTGCCCTACAGCGGCGCAATCGCCGCACCGTTGCGGGAGGACGAGGCCGAAGTCTGCCCGGCCGCAGACGATATCCTCGAGCAAGCCCCCGAGGTCGATCTGCGCTATCTGGTTGTGCCCGATATCCCCCACGAGGAACTCGAATGAGCACATCGCTCTGTGACCTGCCCGCCCTCGAGCAGTTACGGCTGATCAAGTCGCGCGAAATATCCGCAACGGAGCTCTTGGAGGCCCATCTGGCGCGCATCGATGCGGTGGAGGGCAGGCGTCCCAGCACGGACGCTTATACACCGGATCCGGAGGATCTGAAGTACGTGCATGCCTTCATCACGGTCACTCGCGAACGTGCGCAAGCTCAGGCGCGGGCAGTGGACGAGGCGCTGGCCAACGGTCAAGACCCCGGTCCGTTAGCAGGGCTGCCGCTGGCGGTGAAAGATATCTTCTGCGTGCGCGGAACGCCTTCCACAGCGGGCTCGCGTATCCTAGAGCGCTTCGTGTCGCCCTACACCGCCACGCCGGTGGCGCGGATGGAAGCCGTGGGGGCGGTGATGATCGGCAAGGTCAACATGGATGAGTTCGCGTTTGGCTCGTCCAGCGAGTCATCCGCATTTCTCCCGCCTCCGGGGAATCCCTGGAACCCGGCCTACGTCCCTGGGGGCTCTTCCGGGGGCAGCACCGCCGCCGTGGCCGCCGGAGAAGCGGCGCTCTCGCTTGGCACCGATACGGCAGGCTCGATCCGTCAGCCGGCCGCTTTCTGTGGTGTGGTTGGCTTGAAGCCGACCTACGGGCGGGTCTCGCGTTATGGGCTGATCGCCTTCGCATCCTCCTTGGATTGCCCGGGCCTGATGGGACGCGAGGTCCGCGACGTGGCCCTGGCGCTACAGGTGATTGCCGGTCCCGATCCATACGATGCCACAGCTGCGCAGGTACCGGTACCTGACTACCTTACGTCCTTGGAGCGGCCGATCGAAGGCATGCGCATCGGACTCTCGCCCGACTATTTCAAGTTGAAGTACCCCGATCCTGAAACTGGGGAGATCCGTGAACGGGGCATCGCGCCGGAGATCGAGGCGGCTGTGTGGAGGGCGGCGGAGGTGCTGGCGGGGATGGGAGCGGAGATCGTCGAGGATGTGCCCATGCCCCACACCCGCTATGGGATCCCCGCCTATTTCGTCGTCTCGAGGGTGGAAGCGGCTTCGAACCTCCATCGTTACGATGGTGTGAAGTACGGGCATCGTTTCGAGGGTCCGGTGGCCGATTTGGGGGAGCTCTACCGGCGCAGCCGGGGGGAGGGCTTCGGGCCGCAGCCCAAACTGCGCATTCTGATGGGCATGTACGTCTCGGCCGAGCAATATGAGAAGGGATACTATGAAACGGCGCTGCGTGCCCGCACGCTGATCCGGCGCGACTTCGACCAGGCCTTTGATCCGCAAGGCGATTACCGGCTGGATTGTCTTCTCACTGCCACGACGCCCACCACAGCCTTCAAGATTGGGGATGTGTATGGCGATACGGTGATGATGCAATATGCCGATTCGCTGACCGTCTCGGCCAACCATGCGGGCATCCCTGCGCTTTCCATACCTGCAGGATTCGATTCTTCCGGGCTTCCGATCGGAATCCAAATCCTGAGCCCCGATTTCACCGAAGGGAGGCTCTTCCAGGTGGGGAGGGCCTATGAGATTGCCACGCAGGACGATCCTTGGCGGCAAGAAACGCCCATGGTGGTGAAATCGCTGGAAGGAGGCTGAGACCCGCCCATGGGCATACTCCTGGGCTCCAAACGCAGATTGTTGATGGGCTTCTGGCTGGCGCTTGCTGTGGGCACCTCTGGCTGCGGCCGGACGCCCGTCGTCGCGCCTGCCGAGCCGATCATCAGGCCGCCCGCGACCGAGGAGTTGGCCCCCACCGAGGGGCAAAACGCCGGGCAGTGGGATTCCCCGCCGCCCTTCTTGATCGAGATGACCAAGGTCTACATCGCCCGGCTCGAGACGGAGAAGGGCGAGATCGTGGTGGAACTCTTCGCCGACCGCGCCCCGATCACGGTGAATAACTTCGTGTTCCTGGCGCGGCAGGGTTTCTATGACGATACGACCTTCCATCGTGTGATCCATGGCTTCATGGCTCAGGGCGGCGATCCGACCGGCACGGGCACCGGCGGCCCGGGATACACGTTCCAGGATGAGTTCGATCCTTCGCTGCGCTTCGACCAGGAGGGGCTGTTGGCGATGGCCAATAGCGGTCCCAACACCAACGGGAGTCAGTTCTTCATCACTTATGGCCCTACCCCCTGGTTGAATGGTCTCCATACTATCTTTGGGAAGGTGGTCGAAGGGATGGATGTACTTCGGGCCTTGACCCCCCGAGATCCGCAGGAATCCCCCACCACACCCGGGGACCGGCTCATCCATGTGGAAATCGAGGAGGTCGAGCAGAGCCTGCTTCCGACTCCAACGGCGACACCGCCTCCAAACGCCCCGGCCTTGGAGAGCGGCAGGCCACTGGCAGCATTGGAAGTGGGTGCGAGGGAGAATCTCTATAACACAATGCCGGCGATGGTGCTTTCCATCGACGCATCCTACACAGCCCAAATCACGACGACGAAGGGCACCATTCTAGTGGAGCTGAATCCGCTCTCTGCACCGCGCAGCGTCAATAACTTCGTCGTGCTCGCCAAGCTTGGCTATTGGGATAACTTCCCAATCAACCGGGTTCAGGAGGACGCCTTCGTGCTAACCGGATCCCCGTCTGGCCGTCCCGATAGCGACATCGGCTACAGCCTGCCGTCCGAAGCGGCGCTGCCGATGGTCAAGGGCGCCGTGGGTTTCTGGTATCGCCAGGACCTGCAGGCATCGAGCGGAAGCCAGTTCTTCATCCTGCTGGATGACCTGGTGGGCATGGAGGAATATTTCACCGTCTTCGGCAATGTGACCCAGGGCCAGTGGGTCGCCGATCAGCTCACCGAGGCGGATAGGGTCGTCCGCGTGACGATCATCGAACAGTAATTCCGACCCCATGCAGGGAGCAGAGGTTGCGCATGGCTGAGTATGAAGCCGTCATCGGCCTGGAAACTCACATCCAGCTCAATACCGAGTCCAAGATCTTCTGCCGTTGCAAGGCCGACTCGTGGGGAGCGCCGCCGAATACGAACATCTGCCCAGTGTGTACGGGCCTTCCCGGCGTCCTGCCGGTGCTCAATCGCCGCGCAGTTGAAAAGGCCGTTCTCCTGGCCGCCGCCATGCAGGCCGAGTCGATCCAGCCGGTTTCCTACTTTGCGCGCAAGAACTACTTCTACCCGGACCTGCCCAAGGGCTATCAGATCAGCCAGTACGACGAGCCGCTGGCGCTGGGCGGCCGCATGGAAGTTCCACTGCCGGATGGTTCTGTTCGCGAGGTTACGATCACCAAGCTGCATCTTGAGGAGGACGCGGGGAAGACTGTCCGCCAGGATGGCCGGCGGTTGATCGATTTCAACCGCTGTGGCGTCCCGCTGGTGGAGATGGTCACCGGCCCTGATTTGAGATCAGCCGATGAAGCTGCTCAGTACTTGATCCGCTTGCGGCAGCTACTTCGCTGGCTTGGAATCTCGGAGGGCGATATGGAGCGCGGGCAGCTGCGCTGCGACGCGAATGTCTCCATCCGCCATATGGGGGAGACCATCCTTAATCCCAAGACCGAGATCAAGAACGTCAATTCGATCGAAAACCTGCGGGACGCCATACAGGCGGAGATCGACCGGCAGATCCGTCAGGTCGAAGCGGGAGGGACCATCGAAGCCTGGACCCTGGATTGGGATGAGGACTCCGCCAGTTTGCGGAAGATGCGCAGCAAGGAGACGGAGGCCGATTACCGTTACTTCCGGGAACCCGATTTGCTCCCGCTCGTTCTCGACCAGGCCTGGAAGCGAGAGATTCTTTCCCATCTGCCCGAGCTGCCGCTCGCCCGGCGGCAACGCTTCATGGAAGACTACGGCCTGCCACTCTATGACGCCGAGATTCTGACCGAAGAACGCAGCCTGGCGGATTATTTCGAAGCGGCCGTGGCTTCTTTGGGCGGAGATCCGAAGCTGGTTTCGAATTGGCTGATGAATGATGTCCTGCGCATGATCCGCAGCAAGGGGCTGAAGGCTGGCCAGCTTCGCCTTCGGCCCGAGCACCTGGCGGAGATCATTCGCATGGTGGATGCACGGCAGATCACGACCAACACGGCCAAGGAATTGCTGGAACGTGTCGAAGAGAGCGGTGAGGCCCCAGCCGCGATCGTGGAGCGCGAGAATCTGGCGCAAGTATCCGATGAGGAGACGCTGCGGGCCGTAGTGGCCCAAGTTCTGGCCGAGAACCCAGAACAGGTTGCAACCTACAAAGGCGGAAAGGTCACGGTGATCGGTTGGTTCGTTGGCCAAGTGATGCGGGCCACGCAAGGCAAGGCCAATCCCCAGCTTGTGAAGCGGTTTCTCGAGGAAGCACTCTCCGACTCAGAGTCGTAGATCGCGCCGGCCAGGGGCGGATGGGCATGCCGCCGCTCAATCCTGGCCTGCCAAACGGTGTGCCGCGCGCGTAGGCTCGGGGAGGCGGTAACGCGTCAGGCAACGCATGACCCAGGCTATGGCGGTTTCGAGGCTGATCCTGTGCCCGATGGACACATAGATCGGCCGGACTCCCTCACGTGCGCGCAGCGCCGCACCGATGGTCTCCTCCCCATCGAGGAGCGGCCGCCAGGCGCCGCGGACATCGGGGACAGGGTCATGCCGGCCGACCAGAATGCGCTTGGCCACGCCGATCGTAGGGATGCCGATGAGAACGCCAAGGTGACAGGCCAGTCCGAACCGCCGGGGGTGTGCATAGCCATGGCCGTCGCAGAGGATTAGATCCGGTGGCGCCGATAGCCGCTCCAACGCGACCAGGATCGCAGGTAGCTCCCGGAAAGAGAGCAGCCCCGGGATGTAAGGGAAGGCCGCCGCCAGTTCGGCCGTGGCGTGATCGATCAACTCGAGGCCCGGATATGCAAGAACGGCGACGGCGCTTCGCACCCTGCCGGGTGCCTTGCGATAGGAAGCATCCACCCCGGCCACGCGTTTCACTTCACCGAGGCAATCGTCCGCCACTACCCGCTCACGTAAGGTTCGCTGCAGCTCGGCGGCCTGAGTGGGGGTGAGGTTCCAGTCCTGCAAGGAAGTTCGGGTTGAGCTCATCGGATAGGCTCCTGGATTATAGCCTCGGCTCAGGTTCGCTGTGAGCGAGTCCGAGTTATCCCATAGGGGCTTCAGGATCCAGCTGGCCCGGCGGGGCGAGCGCGCCTGGCTGCGTGCGCAAGTGCTGCTGGCGGGGCTTTGCTCCCTGGATTTGGATTGGCGCCGTTCTATGCCCGTCAAGGTTTCCAGCGGGTGGATGAGCCCGAACGGATGCCGCCAGCCTTACGAAAAGGGGCGCGTCTGGCAGCACGTCTCGGATTGGATATGGCCGTGATGCTCTGGGCAGGGGATGACGTCGACTGGGCTGAGGATGATCGAGCGGCGGCGCACCCATAGCGTCGCCGCCCGGCCTGGGCTGAAATGTCGACCTCTGTCGGAGGATCCGATCAGAAGCGACCGACGACCATGAACATCGAAACCAGGGAGAGGAAGACGGCCACGAAGAAACCGATGGCGGCCGTTTGATGATGCTTCTGGTTCCGGTAATTGAGCATCTCCAGGTAATTGTTGAATTCTTGGATGGTCTCGCGGGTCAGTTCCTGGGATCCCTCTTGCTTCTCTTCGCCTTCCTCCCGGTCGCGAAAGACGAAGGTTCGCAGGGATTCCTGGGATAGCCTCCACTGCATGTAGGCAAGATAAGAAAAGATGGCAGCCAGCAAGAGCCAGATCGGGAAGATGACAGTCATCGGGCACTCCTTTTGGTAGCCTGTGGCCAGGGGCCTCCCCAGGGCTCAGCAAGAAGATAGTACAGTTTCGGCCGCATGGCAATTGAGACCCTCATCCTATGGACTTCGCCTGGGCCGGTCCTGGAAGAGGGTGATCATTTGCCAGCCTTTGGCCAGAGATCCAAGGCGATGTCCTGCGTGGATAGGTTGAGGAGCGTCCTTACTTCTCCGCCGATCTCTCCTTCGGCGAGCCTCCATTCGCCGCGTCGACCGGCAAGCAGCAGATAGTCACGCTCGCCGGCCCAGAGGAGGCGGATACCCTCTCCCAGGTTCACGGCATCTTGTTGGAGCTGGCCGAAATAGATCGGACCGCCGGTTTCGCTATAGGCGAACCCATCGCCGCTGGGATGCCAACCCAGCCAACGTAGCTGGCCAGTGGCGTAGGGCTGGGGATCGGAGCCGTCCGGGGCCGCGATCACCAGATCTACGATGTTCGCCTCGTCGGTCTCCCTGAAGTAGGCGATGTGGTTCAAGGAGGGGGAGAGCAAGGACCGTCTCCTCGATTGTGGGAAAAAGGTTTGCCCTTCAACGAAATTATAGGATTCGATCTCGCCTTCAGGCACCCTAATGATCCAGACCTGCCCTCCGGCGTCTGGGGCAAAAGGGTCAACCGAAGGGACGAGGCTCCCGAACCGGGAGGAATCCGGCGACCATACCACCGGAGGATAGTATGCGTATTCGCTATAAGTCATCACCGCCGGGAAGGACACGGGCGTGAAGGCCAGGGGCCGCCCGTCCGCCCAGACGGCATGGAGCTCCATCGGACGGCTGATGGCCAGCATGGATCCGTCGGGCGAGCGGGTGAAATCGCCTCCTGCCCCTCTAGGCAGGATGGGTGTGATGGCCCCGCTTGCGAGGTCAAGGTGCAGCAGGTCGTCGTTTTTCACCAGGCCGGGCCCTTCGAAGACCAGGCGTGTGTTGAACAGGATGCCCGAGGAATCGGGCGTGAACTCGATCTGATCCGGGAGAATATGGAGCGCGTCATCGAGGGGGTAAAGGGCATCGAGGATGCCGTGGTGCAGGAGCAAACGGTCGCCGTGGCCATCAGCCTGAATGTAGCGCAGCTCATAGAGGTCACGCTGATCGTCTTGCCGCTCATAGAGCAGGCTCTGCCCATCGAGGGAGAATTGGACTGAAACGATATGCCCGATTTGAGTGAGCCTGCGCGGCTCCTGTCGGTCTTCAAGCAGCCAGAGATCGCCCTGGTCGGTGAATGCGAGCTGCCTGGTGGCCGGGTGGGGTGGCAATTTCGCGGCCGACGTCTGCGTGGGAGCAGCCGCCGTGGCGATGGGTCCGTTGGTTGGCTCAGGCGTGGGAAGAGCTTCCAGTGTGCCGGCGACGGAGGTCGCCAGGGTTTGTTCGGCGGGGCTGCCTGGCGCCTCCGGCGTGCATGCCGCCAGCATGACAGGGACGAGGACCAAAGCCCATAGGTGATTCCACGGCATCGGAATATCCTTTCGGGTCTCTGTGGCGATTATACAGAGTTTCCGCTTGGATGTCCGTATGGAAGCACAGTGGCCGGCGGGTAACCGGCTACTGTCCAGGTTTGCTGCCCGTGGGCGCGCTGTGCCCAAGAACAGGGGTCAGCTGTACTCGTAGAATCCTCGTCCGGTCTTTCGGCCCAGGTAGCCGGCGTCGACCATTTTGCGCAGCAGCGGGCAGGGGCGGTATTTATCGTCTCCTAGGTCGCGGTGGAGCACCTCCATGACGAAGAGCACCACATCCAGCCCCACCAGATCCGCCAGCGCCAGGGGGCCCATGGGATGGTTCATGCCAAGTCTCATGACGGTGTCGATGGCCTCCGCGGTGCCGATGCCCTCTTGCAGCGCGAAGATGGCCTCGTTGATCATCGGGCAGAGGATGCGGTTGGAGATGAAGCCGGGGGAATCCTTGGCCTCCACGGGCTCCTTGCCCATCTTTCGGCCGACCTGGATGGCAACCTCCGTGGTTTCATCGGAAGTCGCCAGGCCGCGCACCACTTCCAGCAGCCGCATCAGCGGGACCGGATTGAAGAAGTGCATGCCGATCACACGCTTGGGCCGGTTGGTGGCGGCCGCGATCTTCGTGATGGAAATCGAAGAAGTGTTGGTGGCCAATATGGCTCCGGGCGGGGCGATCCTGTCGAGCTCGGCGAAAAGCTTGAGTTTCAGCTCTGGATTCTCCGTGGCGGCTTCGATTGCCAGGTCGGCTTGAGCTGCGGGCTGCATATCGAGGGCGGTTTGAATCCCGAGAGCTGCAGCCTTCTGCTCCTCAGTAATGGCACCTTTGCTGGCGAGCTTCTCCACGGATCTCGAGATCGCCGCCTGAGCCCTATCCAGGATCTCGGCGTCGATATCGGTCATCGTGACCTGGTAGCCAGCAACGGCCGCGGTCTGTGCGATGCCGTGGCCCATCGTGCCTGCGCCAATGACCACGATATTCTTCACGTCCATCAGCCTTGCTCCTTCCCTAGCTCCATGCGTGCGGGCGGGGATCTGCCCTATTCCATTTCGATGGCCATGCCCACTGCTTCGCCCCCGCCCAAGCAGAGCGAGGCGATGCCTCGGCGCTTCCCCAGGTTCTTCAGCGCGTAGAGCAATGTGGTGAGCACGCGGGCGCCGGAGGCGCCGATGGGATGGCCCAGGGCCACGGCGCCACCATGGACGTTCACTCGATCCCAATCCCAGCCCATATCCTTCAGGATTTTGCCATCCGCCAGGACCTGTGCGGCGAAGGCCTCGTTAAGCTCGATGAGATCGACCTCTTCCAGCTTCCAGCCAACCCGCTCCAGGAGCTTGGGGATGGCATAGGCAGGAGCGGTGAAAAGCTCCTTGGGCGGGACCGCCGCCTGCGCGTATCCGACCACGCGAGCCATCGGGCGGATGCCCAGGGCCTCGGCGCGTGCCCGGCTGGCGAAAATCACCGCGGCGGCGCCATCGTTGAGACCGGGAGAGTTGCCTGCCGTGACCTTCCCCTCGGGTTTGAAAGCCGGGGGAAGAGCGGCCAGCCTTTCAAGCGAAGTGTCGCGGCGGGGTGTCTCATCCTCCTCGACAAGCGTGGTGGCACCCTTGCGGCCGGGCACCTCGACCGGAACGATTTCCTCCTTGAAGAGCCCTTCATCCATGGCGCGGATCGCCTTCTGGTGGCTCTCGTACGCCCAGCGGTCCATATCCTCCCGGCTGACGCCGTAGGCATCCGCCACCCACTCGGCCGCCATGCCCATGGCCCAATCCTCGAAGGGGTCCCATAGGCCATCGTAAAGCAAGGCATCGGTCAGCTCGCCATGGCCGAAACGCAGTTCTCCCCGGCGGGCGCGCACCAAGAACGGCGCGTTGCTCATGCTCTCCATTCCGCCGGTGACAAACAACTCGCCATCGCCGGCCTTGATGGCCTGGGCGGCGAACATGCCGGCTTTCAGTCCCGAGCCACACACCTTGTTGATGGTCGTGGCTCCGACTGTGGGCGGTATGCCGGCGTAGATCGAGGCCTGCCGGGCCGGGCCTTGTCCCAGGCCTGCCGATACCACGTTGCCCATGAGAACTTCGTCGATGCTGGCGAGGTCTTCCAGGCCAGCGCGCTCCAGCGCCGCCCGGATGACGACGGCACCCAATTGGGGTGCCTGCAGAGGGCTGAGCGCGCCCTGGAAGCGGCCCATCGGCGTGCGTGCCGCGGCCAGGATGACGGGTTCGCGAGAGAGGTCCTCTGTGCTCATGACAGCCCCTTTCTTGTCTCGATGTTGGGTGGACTGGCCTCTATGATTCCTTCTTGGGATAGGCTTGCCAAAGGGGTTTCAAGATCTGATAGGTTTCTTCGAGCGATTCCGGAAGCACGCGCGTCTGGGCCGTCGTGGCCATGAAATTCGTGTCTCCGCGCCAACGGGGTACGACGTGCAGGTGGACATGTTCTTCGATGCCTGCCCCCGCAGCCTCGCCGATATTCCCGCCAAGGTTGAAGCCATCGGCGTTATAGGCCTCGCGCAGAATCCCGAGCGCTGCGGCTGCAAGCCGGATCATCTCGTGCAGGGTCTCGTTTTCTAACCCCTCCAGAGAGGGTTTATGAGCGTATGGCACGATCATCATGTGGCCATTGGTGTAGGGGTAACGATTCAGGACCACGAAGGCGCGCTCACCGCGGTGCAGGATCAGATTCTCGGGGCCGTCCTCCTGTTTGCTCAGCGAGCAGAACAGGCAATCCTCGGCCTTAAGGCCTTCACGAATGTATTCCATGCGCCAGGGAGCCCAAAGATGTTTCATGTGGAGTTGTAAGATTGTAGCAGAGAACCGCGGCCGGGAAAACCATTGGCATGCTTCCTGCAAGCCTGAGTAGAATGAGGCCATGAAAGCTGACAGGTTACGTGCTTCGTTGCCGGTGGGCAGCCTCGGGCTGCCGCTGGAGTACGCTCCCCGCATGCGCTCCACCAATGAGAGGGCGCAGGAACTCGCGCGTCAGGGCGCGCCGCATGGTACGCTGGTCGTGGCCGACGAGCAAACCGCCGGGCGCGGTCGGGCAGGCCGGAAGTGGCTGACGCCGCCGCGCTCCGCCATTGCCATGAGCCTGCTCCTGCGTCCAGAGTCCCTTTCGGAGGCTGGGGCCGGGGCGCTCGCTGTGGTGGGCGCTCTGGCGGTGGCGGAGGCGCTGGAGAATCGGGGCGTTCGGGCCTGGGTGAAGTGGCCCAACGACGTAATCCTGCCCGAGGGAAAGGTAGCCGGGGTGCTGGTGGAGACCGAATGGCTGGGAGAACATCTCGAACACGCCATCCTGGGCATCGGCATCAACGTCCGCCCGCGATCGGTTCCCAGGGAAAACCTGGATTTTCCCGCAACCTGTGTGGAGCAGTCAGTCGGAGGCCGGGTGGACCGAATCGACCTGCTGCTGGCTGTCCTCGGGCGCCTGGAGGCTTGGTTGGGGCAACTCGGCTCGCGCGATCTCATGCGGGCCTGGGAGGCGCGATTGGCTTACTTGGGACAGCATGTCACGGTCTTTGGGCCGGGCGTGGAGATGACCGGCAGGCTGGCGGGAGTAACCCCAAAGGGACAGCTCCGCCTGGCGCTGCCTTCGGGCGAGACGCTGACAGTGGGCGCAGGGGGCCTGAGCCTGCGGCCGATTGACACATCCGGCAAATGGGCTACACTGAGCACCGCCGCGCCGGAAGGCCGCGGGAAGGCCTCTGGGCGGACACGGAGGTGAAGGATGTTTGATGATCTGAGGCAGCTCACGGATGATGAGCCCCTTTTCGACTCCCCCAAGGCCGAGCAATCCTTCGAGGCCGAAGCACCGGAACCGCGGGTGCCGCGTGGCTATTTCCTGGGCATGACACCTGGCCAACGGTTTCTTCTCTCGCTTCTGCTGCTCGGGACGGTCGTGATTTTGGGTTTGATGTGCTTGATGGTGACCGGGAAGGTCTTCCTCTTCTAGAATCCGGCGTCGCGTGGCTCGAGCAAGAAGGGGCCGTCCGCAACTGGCGGACGGCCCCTTTTCGCGTCTGGGCCGGGAGGCTCAGGGTATGAGCGTCAGATGGGCCTCAGCGGCGGATTCGACCTGGCCGCGGGTCCAGAGCATCGGATGATATTCGATGTTGCGCCAGGGATCGATCATATCGTCGTAGTGGGGATGGAAGGCATGCCCTGACTGTCCGGTCGTATGCATCGAGAGCGAAATCTCGGGATATTGCAGATCGATGATCTGGCGATAGGATGGCACTGTGGAGACCTCGTAGGGATCGCGCAGGCTATAGGCGGTGTTGTTCACAGTGCCCACGGCGCCATCGACGGGGAAAGGCCCTCGATTGAAGAGGCGCTCGATTGGCGCAATGCCGCTCTGACCCAGGCTCTGGTTGCGGAAGGTCGCGGTGTGCAGATCGCCCCATTGCCAAGCGGCCATATCCTTCCCGAGCGTCTCCTGCAGATCGGCGATGGCGGCGTCGAGTGCCCGCAGGAGAATCTCATCGCGGCTCTCGGCCTCCGGGGTATAGACGTCATCGAACCACCGCGATTCAGCATTGGACAAGAGATTCGAGACCGCTGCCATCAGGTTGCCTGCAGTCCCATCCAGCAGATCGACCCCCAACTCGTCGGCGAAAATGGCCTCCAGCAGGTGGACTCTCAAGCTTTCGAAGAGGGCAGCCCCCGTGCTCTCCCGCCGCGCTTGTCTGTCCCAGGACCGTAGGATATCCAGCGCCTGCGCCTGATCCGGGGTCTCCGATTGCAGGTCCAGGATATAGGGCAGGATCTCCCCGGCATAGAGCGGCAGATTGTCGCCTTGCATGGCCTGGATATCCTCCAGACTGTGCTTCTCACGTGACTCGATCATCTCCACAATGCGCGCGGCCCGGTAGCCTGGCGACCAATCCTGGGTCAGGAGATAGGGGTAATCCGGCCCTACGACGGCGTTATTGGCCGTCACCAGATAGCCCTGGTCTGGATTGAAGGCGGATGGGAGTTCGTCAAAGGGGATGTAACCGGTCCATTCGTACTCGCCGGTCCATCCGGGTACGGGGATCGACCCGTCCCCCGCGGCGCGGATAGGGATGCGCCCGGGTGCCTGATAGCCGATGTTGCCGTCCACATCCGCGTACACGAAGTTCTGGCTGGGGGCATCCCAGAAGGACAAGGCTTCGCGGAAGCTCTCCCAGTCTTGAGCGCGGTTGATCATCAGCAGACTCTTCACCAGCGTGCCGGGCTCAAGCGCGGTCCAGGAGAAGGCCAGCGGTTGCCAGCCGAACGCCCAGGCTTCCCCCGTTCCGCCGACGATATCGTTGAGGATGGGGCCATGGCGGGTGCGGCGGACGAAGATCACCACCGGATCTTCCTCCCCCGCCACGCGGATCTCCTCCCGGATGATCTCCATGTCCTCCCACTGCCCGCGGAATTCATACTGATTGGGGTTTTCAGGGTTGACACGCTCGATGAAGAAATCTTGGACGTCCGGGCCCAGATTGGTCACGCCCCAGGCGATGCGGTCGTTGTGTCCTATGACGATCCCGGGAACCCCGGCGAAGGAAGCCCCCACGAGATTCAGGGAGCAATCGGGGCCTGTGGGAGCGCAATGCAGGCCGACCTCATACCAGATGGAGGGCATCTGGATGCCCAGGTGCGGATCGTTGGCCAGGATGGGCATGCCGCTTTCCGTCCGATCCCCGGAAAGCACCCAGTTGTTGCTGCCGATGCCGTCGCCGATTCCCAGGGCGTTGAGCTCGAACATGGGCGCGGGAAGGCTCTCCAGGGAAGCCTGCGAGAGGGAGGCCGGGATGATCGTCGGCTTATCAGCGGCGTAGGGAGGCATGAGCTCCTGAAGCGCGGGTGCCCCCACGCGGGCGACGATATGCGCCCGGGCAAGCTCGTCGGTGCGGTTGCCGCCCAGGTCCCACGCCATCACTTTGGCCCAAGTCATGGTGTTCAAGGGCGTCCAAGGTTCCGGGTCGTAGCGCACGCCGGTAAGGCCGAGGATGGTGAACTCAAGGCTCAGCCGGCCGCGATTCTGTTCAAGGTAGGCGTTCACTCCCTGGGCGTAGTCCTCCAGAATCTGGCGGTGTGCGGGTTCCAGGAGTTCCAGTTCCTGGGCAGCCGTGCGGTGCCAGCCGAGTGTGCGGATGAAGCGGTCCTGATCCAGCGCGCTAGGCCCGAGGATTTCTGACAGCCGGCCGGAGCCGATGCGCCGCCAGAACTCCATCTGCCAGAATCGGTCCTGGGCGTGCACAAATCCCTGCGCCATATACAAATCATGCTCGTTGCTGGCGTAGATGTGGGGGATTCCGTAGCGGTCGCGAATGACCTCGACCGGGGCCTGCAAGCCCGGCACCTGGAGTGTGCCCTCGACTTGGGGGAAGGGCCTGCGGACGAAAAAGATCAGAAGGCCGATCAAGATCGCGGCCAGGATGATGATCGTGATGAGCGCGCCCAGAAGAATACGCGGAGCCCGACGAGCCATTGGGACCTCCTTCCTTCGACGATGCCCACGTTCTAGCATCAATTGGCAACGCGCGCAAAAGGCCGCCGCTGGTGAGCATGGGGGCTAGGGCCGTGGAAGCGGCGTTGATATCTAGTTGGAGGGCACCTATGTATAATGGGGTTTGGCGTGAAAGTCGTGCGCCGGAAGATGCAAACGCGCTTTCGAATGGGGCAACCATTGGCGTGGCGTCGAGGTGGAATGAGATGAAGGGTCGGCCGGCGGCCATCCTGGCGATCGTGGGCATGTGCTTCTGCCTGGGGCTCACAACGGTGCTCCTGGGAGAGCGCACGACAGCCTCGTCGGTCCCTTCCGTGTTGCGGATCTTTCCGGATGGGGGCATCTCTCGCTGGCTGAACCCTGAGCGCAGCCAGGAAACCTCCATTCTGGTGTTGGGGATCGATCGCTTGGACCGCCCCGACCCGGCGCTCCGGGCCATCTGGCTGGTGACGGTGGTCGAGCCGGATGGAGCCATCACGATTTCGGGCGTCCCATCGGATCTCGACCTGGTCCCAGGCGCGGAAGTGCGGCTGAACTCCTTCTTCGCCTGGACACCGGAAGGGGGAGTGGCGCCTCCCTTCCTGGAAGCCCTCGAGCGTGCTCTGAGGGTGCAGGTCGACGTCGTGGTAGTGCTCGACGATTTCGCCTTCGCCAGGCTGGTCGATTATGTGGGAGGATTGCCGATCGAGGGCGAGATTGGCCTGCCGGTGGAGGATCAGGTTCTGAGCGGAGAGCAGGTGCTGGCCCTTCAATCCGTCTTCGAGGGAGATCCTTTGGGGCAGACGCGTCTCCAGGGGAGCATCCTGGAGGGTCTGATCCCGCAGGTCGCGAAGCTGGGTTCCACGCCCGATTTGGAGCCTATCCTGGCTCTGGTCCCCGATCATGCCAGCGTCTCGACGCATGTGGCCCAGTTCGCGGTGCTGGCGGGCCGTCTGCTGCCGCTCAACCCCGAGCGTGTGAGCATCCAACTCATCCTCGCGCCGGTTCCATAGCTGCTAGAGCTTAACATAAGTAGGCATTCCAGGGGGAGGCGAGGCTGCCCTCAAGGCCTGCTCGCGGTATAATTAATAGGCGAAACCCGCCGCCGGCGGGTTTTCGACCTCTTGAAACCATCCAACGAGTGAAAGAACGAAGACCATGGAGATTGGCACTGTACGTCAGGTAGACATCGACGATCAAATGCGCGGCGCCTACCTGGATTACGCCATGAGCGTGATCGTTGCCCGCGCCCTGCCCGATGCGCGCGACGGGCTTAAACCGGTTCACCGCCGGATTCTTTATGCCATGCACGAGATGGGCATCCGCCCCAACTCGGCCTACCGCAAATCGGCGCGTATCGTGGGTGAGGTTCTCGGAAAATACCATCCCCATAGTGACGCCGCGGTTTACGACGCGATGGCGCGCATGGCGCAGGACTTCTCGTTGCGCTACCTACTGGTGGATGGGCAGGGCAATTTCGGCTCGATCGATGGCGATCCCCCCGCGGCCATGCGCTATACGGAGGCCCGCATGGGACCTCTGGCGGCGGAGTTGCTGGTGGATATCGAGAAGGACACGGTTGACTTCGTCGACAACTTCGATGCCTCGCTCAAAGAGCCGGTCGTCCTGCCGGCCCGCCTGCCAAACCTGTTGCTCAATGGCTCCTCCGGCATCGCCGTCGGCATGGCCACCAACATCCCGCCCCATAATCTGGCCGAGCTGGCGGCGGCGATCCAATTCATGGTGGAGAACTACGACCGTCTGGATGATGTGGGCTTTGATGAGCTGATGTCCTTCGTCCCCGGCCCGGATTTTCCGACCGGCGGTCTGATCGTGGGCAACGAAGGCATCAAGCAGGCCTACGCGACCGGCAAAGGGCGCATCGTCCTGCGCGGCGTGGCGATGATCGAGGAGATGGGCGCCGGCCGCCACCGCATCGTCATCACCGAGATTCCCTATCAGGTCAACAAATCGGCACTGATCGAACGCATCGCCGAGCTGGTGCGCTCGGGCCGGCTGAGCGACATTTCGGATCTGCGGGATGAATCCGACCGCCGCGGCCTGAGCGTCGTCATCGAGCTGAAGCGTGGAGCGCAGCCCAAGAAGGTGCTCAATCAGCTATTCAAGTACACGCAGTTGCAGACCACCTTTGGCGTTCAATTGCTCGCCTTGGTAGATAACGAGCCGCGCTTGCTCTCGCTCAAGCGAGCCCTGCTGGCCTACATCGAGCACCGCCAGACGGTGATCACCCGCCGCTCGCAGTTTGAGCTCGACAAAGCCCGGGCGAGGGCGCATATCCTGGACGGGCTCTTGATCGCGCTGGCAAACCTGGATGATGTCATTCAGACCATTCGGAAGTCCGCGGACGCCGAGAAAGCCTTGGAGCGCCTGATGAAGCGCTTCAAACTCACGGAGGTCCAGGCCCGCGCCATCCTGGATATGCAGCTGCGAAGGCTGGCGGCACTGGAGCGGCAAAAGATCGAGGATGAGCATCGCAAGGTGCTGAAGCGGATCACCTACCTCAAGGATCTGCTGGCCCATCCCAAGAAGATCCTGGGCCTGATTCGGGAGGACCTGCAAGAGCTGACCGAGAAATTCGGCGACCCGAGACGGACACGCATCGCACCCGACGCCAGTGACGAGATCAGCGAGGAGGACATGGTGCCTGATGAGGCCGTGCTGATCTCGATCACGCAGAAAGGTTATGTGAAACGTGTCTGGGCCAAGACATATCGCCGCCAGGGGCGTGGCGGCCGAGGGGTGCAGGGCCACTCGATCAAAGATGAGGATGAGGTGATGATGCTCATCCCGGCCCGCACGCTGGATACGATTCTCTTCTTCTCCGACCGCGGCAAGGTCTACTCGGAGAAGGCCTACCAGATTCCGGATGCGGATCGAACGGCGCGCGGCATCCCGATGGCCAATATTCTGGCGCTTAATCCCGGGGAATCGATCACAGCAGCCGTAGCCGTGCCCGACTTCAAGGCCGCAAGCTTCTGCACGATGGCGACCCGCCATGGCAAGATCAAGCGCGTGGAGCTTTCGGAGTTCGCGTCTGTGCGGCCCTCGGGTTTGATCGCCATCGGCCTGGAGGAGGGCGATGTGCTGGGCTGGGTGCGGCTGACGAGTGGAGACGACGAGATCATCCTGGTGACCGAGGCTGGCCAGGCCTTGCGTTTCCACGAGAGCCAGGTGCGGCCCATGGGCCGCCCGGCGATGGGCGTGAAAGCCATCCGCCTGCATGAAGGTGATTCCGTGGCTGGCATGAACGTGGTCACGCCCGGCGATGATCTTCTCGTGGTCACCGAGAACGGATATGGCAAGCGTACGCCGCTGGAGGAATATCCCCGGCGAAATCGCGGCGGAGTGGGGATAATCACACTCAGCCGCAAGAAGCGTGAGATCACGGGTGATGTGGCCGCAGCGCGCGTAGTCAGCGAGGAGGATGATCTGACCATCATCTCCAGCGGTGGAATCGTCTTGCG
The DNA here is from genome assembly GCA_964591485.1 of uncultured Anaerolineaceae bacterium. Classification (GTDB taxonomy): domain Bacteria; phylum Chloroflexota; class Anaerolineae; order Anaerolineales; family E44-bin32; genus E44-bin32. The sequence goes on from CAZQDE010000008.1 coordinate 56,380, forward strand.
CACCAAGGTGGGGCAGATCAAGCCGGCTGGCAGGGATACCATGGGCGTCCGGGCGATCGATTTGCGCGAGGGCGAGACGGTCGCAGCGGTGGCAAACATCTCGGCCAAGGAGCTTCGTCAGGCCGGTGTGGAGGATTAGGCCGAACGCCTGGGACCGGTGAACCCATCGAACGGGGCGCGCCACGGCGCGCCCCGTTTTGCGTCGAAGTTGGATGACGGCGATCGGCGGGAGGCCGTGCCGGAGCCGTTCAATCCAGGATCAGGCCGCCCTCGTGCCAGCGGACGCGGCGAATGGATCCGGCTTCCATGCCGAGGATCTCGAGCAGCTCTGCGAAATGCTCCGGGTCGCCTGATGTGAAGTACTCGATCTCTCCGCCCATGCCGGCGGATGCGGTCAGATCATGCTGGTCGAGCAGGCGGGCCGTTTGGCGGGCGATGGCCGGCGCGGGATCAATGATCGTGGCCCTCTCGCCGGCGACGCGACGGAGCAGTGGAAGCACGAAGGGGAAGTGCGTGCAACCCAGAACGAGCGTGTCGGCGCCGGCCTCGATCAGGCTCCTAACACCCTCCAGAACGATCTGCTCCACGGCTTGACCGTCTAGATTGCCGGCTTCGATCTCCTCGACAAGCCCGGTCAGGGTTTCCTGCAGGATGCGCACGCCGCTCGCATAGCGGTCGACGACCGAGGCGTAGAGCTCACCTTGGAAGGTGGCGGGTGTGGCCAGGACGCCGATCGTGCCGGAGTGGGTAAGTCCCACCGCCGGCTTGACGGCCGGCTCCATGCCGACAAAGGGCGTGCCAGGGAAGTCGCGGCGCAAGGCATGCAGACTCGCGGCGGAGGCGGTGTTGCACGCCACCACGATCAGCTTCGAGCCCTTGCTCAGCAAGAAGCGTACGATCGCGGCCGAGAGAGTGCGCACATCCTCCAGGGACCTCGATCCATAGGGGACATGGGCCTGATCGGCGAAATACAGCAAGTGCTCGCGGGGCAGGGCCTGACGGACCTCGCGCAGGATCGACAGGCCACCCACGCCTGAGTCGAAGATCCCAATGGGCCCAGGATGCGGCATGCCTAGGGGCCTCCTCGCCGGTTTGGGAATGGCTCTCCGGCTGCTTGCCATGGTTTCGAGCGGTATGGGGGAGATCATATCACCGCTGGCAGGGAGGGTCGAGTGCCGCTTTGGATCTCTCCGCCGGGCTGGGAAAAGGAAAAGACGCAGCCATGCCGGCTGCGTCTTGGGCCAACAGGGAGATCAATCGCGCTTCTGCTTGAGGCGCGCCTTTTTCCCAGTGCGCTCGCGCAGGTAGTAGAGCTTGGCGCGGCGCACATGCGCCCGCCGCTGGATCTCAACCTTTTCGATGCGAGGCGAGCGCAAGGGGAAGGTGCGCTCGACGCCGATGCCATGGGATGCGGTGCGGCGCACCGTGAAATTGGCCTGATTCCCGCCGCGCCGGACGCGGATCACGACGCCCTTGAATTCCTGCACACGTTCGCGATCGCCCTCTTTGATCCGGAAGTGGACCGACACCGAATCTCCCGGGCGCAGGTCGGGGATGGCGGTATTCACGGGCGCTTCTAAGCTTTTCACCAAATCGGTCATCACGCAGTTCCATTTCCCACGTAAGGCTTGTCTACACAGGACCGGCCGCCCGAGCCTTCCGGGCGGCGGTTGGCAAGTATACCACGTCCCTGGCCCGTCCGTCCAGTTATCTGGCTGGAAATCCAGGCGCTAGGCACCCGCAAGTCCCCGTACATGAGCCAGGCCGAGGGCTGCTAGTGTCTTGATATCCTGAATCTCACCGGAGCCCATCGCTTCCAGGGCCTGTTGCCAGGTCAACTTCACGACTCGCAGATCTTCATCCTCGTCTTGCGGCAGGGGGGAGGGCGTCAATTCGCTCGCAAGATAGATGTGGATATATTCGGTCGAATAGCCGGGGGCCATGAAGCCGGCGCCAAGCAATTCGAGGCGCCCAGGAGCCATGCCTACCTCCTCGCGGCACTCGCGCCGGGCGCAATCCTCCGGCTCCTCGCCGCTTGAAAGGGTGCCGGCGGGGATTTCAAGCAACCAGCTCTCTGCAGGGTGGCGGTATTGCCGCACGAACCAGAGCCTGCCCTCCTGATCGATCGGCAGAATCGCCACCGCGCCTCGATGCTCGACCACATCCACACGCATGCGGGAGCCGGAGGATGTCGCAACCTCATCGATGCGCACTTTGAAGACTTTGCCTTCGAAGACAGGCTCGCTTTTAAGGGTTTGGTAATCCATGGCCTGCTCCCTGAATGCAAGGGGCGACCTCGAGAGGTCGCCCCGCATCGAGCCGGTTTCGTTCCGGTCAGGGGATGATGAGCTCCTGCCCGGGGTAGATCGTGGAAGGTGAGGTGAGGTTGTTGGCGTCAATGATGGCTTGCGGATCGACCCCGTACAAGCGGGCAATCTGCCAGATCCACTCGCCAGGTTGGACGACATGGACAGTCCCGCCCTCCACCGGCGTGGCCGCTGTGGTCTCCCCGGCTGGCGGCGATTCGCCCGCCGTGGGGATCTTCAACACCATGCCGGGAACGAGCTGGCCGGGGGAGGCGAGTTCGTTCAGATCGATGATGGCTTGAGGATCCACGCCGAAATCCCGTGCGATCTTGAATATCCAATCGCCCGGCTGCACTGTATATTCGAGAACGCCTTCCTCGGGCTTGGGCGTGGCGGTCGGCTCGGGCGTGCCGGGTGTGGCGGTGGGTTCAGCTGGCGCGGCTTCTTCGGTAGGCGCCTGGGTCGCCTCGGGTGCCGCCCCACCCTCGCTAGCCTGAGCCGTCTGGGTCAGGATGGCGGCGCGGACGGCATCCATCGTGGCCTGGGTCTCAGATTGCGAGCCGGAGGGCAATGCCCCCTCCGTTGCGGCCGGAGGCGTAGAAGCGGAGCGGGTGCACGCTGGCAGGGCGATCACAGCAAGCATCACGATGAAGACAAAGGCAACATTCGGGCGCAGCTTGGCCATGGGCTCCTCCTATCGGGCGGGGTACGCCTTATCCACAGGGCGGCCCTCAAGCGCGCATGGTAGCACAGGTGTTTGGGGCCGTCAAGCGGGGTATCGGAGCCAGGATGCAGCCGAGCGACCTGACCGGCAGCCCCCCAAAGGATAGCGGCCCGACACCTGTCGGGCCGGCTGTGGTTCCAACCCAAAGGGATTCAGGCGGTCTGCAAACGTGGCCGGAATTTATAGCCGTAGACCAGGACGCCGCGCTCACCGGACGAGCGCAATTTGCGGGTGACCATCTCGACAGGCATGCCGATGGCGAGTGAATCCTCGTCCACGTCCGTGAGCTGCGCAGTCACGAGGGGGCCTTCGTCCAGCCGCACCAGTGCCACCGTATAGGGGGCCTGCTGTTCATGGCCGGAGGGGGCATCGTACAAAGTGGTGTAGGAGTAGACCTCACCCTTGCCGCTGAAAGCATGCAAAGTCCTGGCGTCCTCGCCGCAATCCGGGCAGATGTCGCGCGGCGGGAAAATCTTGGATTCGCAGTGTGGGCAGACCTCGCCCACGAGTGAATAGCGCTGCTGCTTCACGCGCCAATGGTTGGAAAGTTCCATGATCTCGATCACCTCACTGTGGAATTGCCATCTTGTTCGTCCAATAGTCTAGTAGTGTCGTCCTCTCAGGAACTATCAGAAGCCTCTCATTTAGCTTCAAAGCGACTCAGGACATGGGCCGCGGCGGTGGCACCGCTGCCGCCCAGGCATTGTATGAGCGCGTGCCGGGCGTTGGGGATTTGGCTCTCGCCAGCCAGTCCTCGGAGCTGCAACACGGCCTCGACGGCCTGATACACGCCGGTCGCGCCCCCTGTATCGCCGCGTGCTTTCGAACCCCCCATGGTGCATACGGGTAGCTTGCCCTGCAAGCTGATGGCACCATCCTGGGCCATCCTCCAGCCCTGGCCGCGAGGTGCGAAGCCTGCCGCCTCCAGCGCGAGGGCGGCGTAGATCGAGAAACGATCATGCAATTCAAAGAAGTCGATTGCCTCTGGCTTCAAGCCTGCGGCCTTCAGCGCACGGGAGATGGCCTCAGCGGCTGCCTGGAATGCCAGGGGGTCAGGCCGGTCGTGCAAGGCCAGTGCGGATACGGAGGTGCCCGAGCCTGAGACCTGAACGGCGGGCTCGGGAGGTGACCCCGGGAGGGCATCTGCCCGGGCCAGCAAGAGCGCCGCGGCTCCGTCCGCAAGCGGCGCAGCGTCGAACATATTCAGCGGGGCGCTCAGAAGCGGGGCTTTCTGGTAGGTCTCGCGGGTGATGGCCCGGCGGAACATCGCATGCGGGTTGGCCACCGCATTGCTGTGCGCCGCGATCGGGAAGCCCGCCAGAGCATCCGCCGGAGCTCCGAATTCATGCAAGTAGCGCCGCATGAGCATGGCGGCCAGGGTGGTTTCGGTGATGCCATGCACCGATTCGTAGTCCGCATCGGTAGCGGTTGTGAGGGCCGACTCCACTTCGGCCGACAGACCTTCGCTGACCTTCTCGACCCCTACGACGAGCGCGACCTTGACCTCTCCCGAGAGCAGCGCCAGATAGGCCTGGCGCAGCGCCAGCCCGCCGGAGGCGCCGGCGGCCTCCACCGTGACTGCTTCAATGCCCCGCAAGCCGGCGAAGTCCGCCAGGAGGGTGCCCAGATGGATCTGGCGGGAGAGTGTGGGGGAGAGCATATTAGCCACATACAAGACATCTGGCTTCAGGCCGCCGGCCTCGCGCCTGGCCTGAGTGATGGCCTCCAGCGCGAGTTCCCGCAGCGAGCGGTCCCAGTGTTCTCCGACGGGTGTCATGCCGACGCCGAGAATGAGGATCGGGGTTCTTTGCGTTTCAGTCTTCATATCTACATCACCAGTTTCCCGCGGAAGCGGGCATAGGTCGCGTAATCGATCTCGATCCGGCGGGCAATGTAGTCCTCGGTTGAGGGCGCCAGCTTCTGCCGCTCGGGGAGATATTGGGTGGCCTGCAGGCTTACGGCATCCGAGCCGGCACCGGAGCCGTAGGAGACCAGCAGGATGCGATCGCCTGGTTCGGCCACATCGAGGATTGCGGTGAGACCCAGCAACGCCGAGCCAGCATAAACGTTGCCGATCCTGGGCGCGAGCAGCCCGGCTTCGATCTGCTCCGGGGAGAAGCCCAGCATTTTGGCGACACGTTGGGGGAACTTGGTGTTTGGTTGATGGAAGACTGCGAAACGGAAATCTTCCGGCCTGCGATCTAGATTCTCCATCAAGGTTTTTCCGGCTTGAAGGATGTGATGGAAGTAAGCCGGCTCGCCTGTAAAGCGCTCCCCGTGCTCGGGATATTTTTCATCCGCGCGGCGCCAGAAGTCAGGCGTGTCGGTGGCGAAGGAGTAGGAACCCTCGATCACCGCGAGCGCCTCCTCGGCTGGCCCGAGGATGTAGGCCGCGCCGCCTGCTGCGGCGGTGTACTCCAGGGCGTCGCCGGGGCGCCCCTGGGCCGTATCCATGCCGATGGCGAGGGCGTAATGGGCCATGCCAGATCCTACGAAGCCTATGGCTGCCTGGAGCGCCTCCGTGCCAGCCTTGCAGGCGAACTCCCAATCCGCGGCTAGCGTGTGAGGGGTGGCGCCGATGGCCTCGGCGACCACCGTTGAGGTGGGTTTGACGGCATAGGGATGGGACTCGGAGCCGACCCACACGGCCCGGATTCCGGTCGGGTCGATGGCTGCTC
>CAZQDE010000008.1:62187-70237 GCA_964591485.1 uncultured Anaerolineaceae bacterium
TGGGACTCGGAGCCGACCCACACGGCCCGGATTCCGGTCGGGTCGATGGCTGCTCTCGAGAGCGCATTCCTGGCAGCCTCGATCGACATCGTAATCACGTCCTCGTCGAGGCCGGCGACGGCTTTCTCCTTGATGGGGGAGCCGCCAGCGCCGCCCTTCCAGATGCGTGCCACTTCGCTTGCCGGAAGCCGGTAGCGCGGCACGTAGGCGCCGTAGCCGATGAAACCAACCTGGCGTGAGGGCCTCAGGATGGGATCTTTCTCGGTCATCTCTCTGATATCTCCTCGGTTGATATGGGCAGATCGGCCATCTTGCCGGCAAGCCGTTCTTAGCGTGCCTGGCTTGAGGCCCTGTGATCTACCCCTGCATTTTCCTTACGAGCTCTTCGGCGCGCCGGAGCTGAATCTCACCCTCCGCCACGAGTTGGGAGGCGACGCGGTCGATCAGCTCTCCTTGCGCGCCGGCCGCGATGGCGATCTGGCGGGCGTGCAGACGCATATGTCCGCGCTGGATCCCCTCCGTGGCCAGCGCCCGCAGGGCGGCCAGGTTTTGAGCCAGGCCAACTGCGATGGTGACCTCGGCGAGCTCTCCGGCACTCTTCGTTTGCATGATCTTTAGGCAGACGCTAGCCAATGGGTGGACGCGCGTCGCGCCGCCGACGGTGCCGATGGCCAGCGGCATCTCCAGCATTCCTTCCAGAGACCCACCTTCGCCGCGGCGCCATTCGCTCAGAGAAGTATACCTCCCGGAGCGCGCCGCGTACGCGTGCGCGCCCGCCTCCACTGCTCTCCAGTCATTGCCGGTCGCGATCACAACCGCATCAATCCCGTTCAGGATGCCTTTGTTGTGGGTCGCGGCCCGGTATGGGTCGGCGGCGGCGAAGGCCCAGGCTTCGATAATCCCATCGCGGACCTGTTCGCCTGTGAAAGAGCCGAAGGCCAGGGCTTGCGCCGGGATGCTGCAGCGGGCCCGAGCCAGCCGCCGGTCGGCGAGATTGGACAGGATGCGCAGATGAACCCGCCCCCCGGTCAAGGACTCGATCCTCGAACCAAGCCGCTCCACGGCGCTGTTCACGGCGTTGGCCCCCATGGCATCGAGCGTGTCGATGATGAGGTGGACCACCAGCATCGGGCCAACAGGCGTGTCCTCCAGCGTTCGGACCTCAAGATCGCGCGCCCCGCCCCCTAAAGAGGCCAGCATGGGATCGGCCTTATCCGCTTCGGCAAGCAATTCGCCTCGGTGCTGATCGATGCGCCGGAGGGCAGCTTCAATATCCTGAACCTCCAGTATCTGGATCTGACCGATCATCTCGGAGGGGCCGGCCTCGGCTTGAAATCCACCGCCTTCCCGTGCAAGTTTGGCCATGAACGATGCACCGGCGACAACCGACGGTTCTTCGATCGCCATCGGGACCAGGACATCGCGGCCATTGACGCGAAAGTTGGTTGCGATGCCGAGGGGAAGGCCGAAGGTCGCGATCACATTTTCGATCATGTGGTCGGCGGTACCCAGCGGCAAGCCGCCTGGATGGCTTAGGGCCTCCAGTTGCTCCGAATCCAAGTCGATTTCTTGGAGGATCCGCTCCAGGCGCTCGGCGGTGGTGAGTTTGTGGAATCCAGGCAAGCGAGAGTTCATAGCAAGCCAATCCTAGCCGTCGATCTCAAAGCCAGCGCTCATTGATAAGGGCACCGCACTGGCAAAAACTATCAGTTTGCATAAAGCGCCCGCATGGCAATGGGATTTCCTTGAAGGGAATAGCCCAGTCTCCTGGAGGCAGGCAAATGTGGCGAACTGGAGTGCCTTGGGGTAGAATCCCCTGGGATGTCCGAATCCGCTGCACCAATGACCCTCACGCGGGAGTGCATGGCTGAGGAAACCGAAAAACTTCGTACAGATATGGTGGCGTTGCACCGCGCCACGCTCAGCCTATTCTCCGATCTCTCGCTGGAAGGTGTGCTGCGGCGTGTTATTCACGCCGCCCGTGACCTCGTGAACGCCCGGTATGCAGCCCTTGGCATCCCGGATGATCAGGGCCGGCTGGAGACTTTTATCACGCTCGGCATGACCCGCGAAGAGATGGAGAGAATCCCCCACCAGCCGCGTGGCGAGGGCCTGTTGGGAGAAATGCTCCGGACGGGGAAGAGCATCCGCATCCCGGAGATCTCCGAACATCCCAAATCGGTCGGTTTCCCTCCCGGACATCCGGAGATGCACTCCTTCCTGGGAGTCCCCATTTCGGCCTATGGAAAGCTACTGGGGCAGATCTATCTCACCGATAAGCAGGATGCCCCCGCCTTCACCCTCGAAGACCAGCAATTGATCGAGATGCTGGCGGCTCACGCCGCGGCCGCGATAGAGAATGCACGGCTCTATCAGAAAGTGCTGGCGAGCGAGGAGGAGCTTTCTCGCCGTAACCAGGAACTTGGTCTCATGTATTCCCTGGCTACAGCGGTGGGTATGCCGTTGGATCTCGACCGATTGCTTGCCGACATGCTTGAACGTGTGAGGAGCCTATTCCGTGCCCGGGCGGGCGAGATCTACCTGGTGCAGGAGGCGGAGGGCACATACTATCGTGCGCTTCATCTGGGAGATTCGGTCCCCAGCTTTTGGACTCGGAAGCAATTCCGCTTGGGTGAAGGTCTGGTTGGCGAGGTGGCCAAGGTTGGAAAGCCCAGATGGATCGAGGAAATTGGCTCCGATACGCCCTTCATTGCGCAGCCTCTGATTGGCAACGGCCTCCAGACTCTTGTGTGTGTACCCCTCTCGGCTGCGGGGAAGGTCGTGGGAGTGCTTTGCCTTGCATTCCGTGAAAAGCGTCGGCCCGTGGAGCGCGACGTTGGCCTGCTCGGCGCGGTTGGCGCAGGTGTGGGGATTGCCGTCGAGAATGCCCGGCTCTACCGCCAGGCGCAAAGGCTGGCCATCCTCGAAGAGCGGGAACGGATTGGCATGGATCTACACGATGGCATCATTCAGTCGATCTATGCCGTCGGGCTTACCTTGGATTACGCACGGCTGACCGTGGGAGAACAGATTCCTGAAGCCCGGCAGCGCCTCGATCAAGCCATCGAGAGCCTCAATCAGGTCATACGCGACCTGCGATCTTACATTCTGGATCTTCAGCCCTCCAAGATCCGGACCCAGAATATCGAGAAGGCGCTGCATGTCCTGGTCCAGGAGTTCAAGGCCAACACGCTGGTCGATGCAGATTTGCGTGTGGAAGCCGAGGCGGCGGCGAAGCTGCTCGACCACAAGGCCAGCGAGCTCTTGCATATCGCCCAGGAGGCGCTCGCAAACGCCGCGAAGCACGCCCAAGCTTCGCGAGTGCTGGTCAGTCTGCGCCAGTCGGAACCTGAGACGATCACATTGCAGGTGATCGACAACGGACGCGGCTTCGATGTGGACCGGGAACCGGAGCTCATCGGCCACGGTCTGTCGAATATGGCCGAGCGGGCGCGGCAGATCCAAGGGGAGTTCCTCATCGTTTCGAGTCCTGGACAGGGCACGACAGTGACCGTGCGGCTCCCCACCCCCTCGGGCACGGACACGTAGCTCTCTCCCCTCGCCCTCAAAGCCTTCGGTGATCGCCAAACGCCGTGCGTGACAGGTTGCGAAGGACTTTGGGAAGTAGGTCACTTCAGCCCCCTTGAGACAGCGCCCTATACTGAGATAGGGATTTCCAGGCAGGGAGTTTCTCGAGGTATGGCGAAACTGTATATCGTCGACGAGCACACTACAGTACGAAAGGCGCTTGCGGAGCGGCTTGCCAAGGCGCATGGGCTGGAGGTAGTTGGGCATTCTGGCGAGTATTCCGAGGTGATGCGCGAGGTCGAGGCGCTGAAGCCGGAGATCGTGCTGTTGGAGGTGAAGCGCCGGGACGGCATGGGGCTCGAAATGGCACGACAGATTGCTGACTTACCTTACGGCCCGCGACTGATTGTCCTGACGAGCTATCCCACCACCTGGGAGCAAAAAGCTGCCACCCGGGCCGGGGCGGTCCATTACCTTCTGAAAGACATCGATTCGGAGGAGCTCATCCGGCAAATCTCGGAGTTGGTTGAGGCCTAGCACTCCCCAGCTTTGACTGAGTGGGCCGGCCATATGGCCGGCCCGCGGCGTGTCACACAGTATCTTGTGCCTGATGGATGGAGGCTGGCACACACGAGAAGGGCAGCTCTGCGGCTGCCCTTAATCCTTGTATGAGACGTGTGCAGCGAGTGCCATGTCCGAAACCTTCGGGCCTAGCTGCGAAGGTACTGGGTCTTCAGTGTGTAGTCCAACCAGATGAAACAAAGGGCGCCGGAGGAGAGGAACACGAGCACTGCGTTCATAAGGGAGAACCTCTCCAAGGTCGTGTCAAAGAATTTGATGACCGCCACGGTGGTGACGAGGCCAATCGCGAAGGATGAAATCCAGGGAATGGCGCGTCGGGCATTCATAGGTGAGGCTCTCTCCTTTGGCGAAGAAGTTGAGACGCTGGCATTCTATCGTAGAGCTTTGGAAGGGCTAATTGGAGAAGGACAAATATGGGGCTAGGCTGTTGCCGCGGCGGGTGATCGGCCATTGGAGAGCAGGCTCTCTACGGCAGCCTCCAAGTCTGCACAGGAGAACGGCTTGCATAGGAAACCATTAGCCCCGGAGAGACGGGCTTCTTCGCGGTCGCTGCTCCCAGCCTTGGCGCTCACGACCAGCATGGGCGTGTTCTTCCAACGCGGCCTGGCCCTGAGGCGTCGGATCAAGCTGAGGCCATCAATCCCCGGCATCATGATATCGATCAGGATCAAATCGGGTGTGAGGTCCTCCAGGATATGCATGGCTTCGAAGGCATCGTTCGCCCCCCAGGCCTGATGGCCTGCGGCTTCGAGGATCTCGCAGACAACCTCCCGGAAGGCTTGCTCATCGTCCACCACCAGAATGCGGGCAGCCGCGCCTGCATGTCGTGGCCTTCCATTTCCAGGTTTCTGCTCGCAGGTCCGATTCGCGTGCATAGGTCGTTTCTGTTCCTCCATACGGTTCGCACGATGCAAGAAGGGGGCCATGCATCCTATGAGAAGGGACCGGGCCTCCGCCCGGGTGCCCCACGGGCTCGCTCCGAAATGAAAAGCGCAGTAGCATAACCGCATCCGGGCATTTTGTGAGGAGGCTGGTCGCACCCATGCAATCTCTACGTCCTTCCGCTGCTTCCAAGACTGGCCGCGGCTGTTTGCTGCTCTTCGGTTTGTTCTGGACCGCGTTCTCCGTCTTCTGGACCATCATGGCTAGGAAAGGCGGAGGCGGGCTGATGTGGCTCTTCGGGCTGCCCTTCATACTGATTGGTGTGGGGCTTCTGGCCAGCGCGCTGTGGCGGACAATCGCCGCCGTGCGTGTGGGCCCGCCGAAGATAAGCATCTCCAAAGCAATACTATGTCCAGGGGAGACGTTTGGTGTGATTTACGAGCAATCCTTTCGGACGCCCGTGGATCTCTACGACAGCAAAGTCGAGCTTGTCTTCCGGGAATCGGCCACCTATACGCAGGGCACCGATACCCGCACGGATACTTACGAGCAGGTGCTGGAAAGCTTTGATGGCCCAGCAGGACATTTCGCCGCCGGCCAGACGGCCCGCCAGGATGGCTCCATGACCATCCCTGAGACCGGGATGCATACCTTCATCGCCCAGAACAACAAGCTGCAGTGGTTCGTACGCGTCAACGTCGATGTGCAGGGTTGGCCAAACATGGTCGAGGAATACGAACTGACTGTTTCCCCAGAAAGGTGGCTGTGATGGCGCGCGCAGATATCCGCATCACATTGAGGGATCAGCCGGAGGGGGAAGGCCCTCTGACTTTCCATCCAGGCGAGGTCGTTCAAGGCTATGTGGAGATCCTGCCCCATGAGGACCTCCAGTGCCGGCATGTCTTCGCCCGTTTGCGCTGGCAAACGGAGGGACGCGGCGATAGGGACGAGGGCGTGGGAATCGAGCAAGATCTCTTCCAAGGAAAGCTGCAATCAGGGCTATCAAGGATGTTCAGCTTCCACCTGGTAGTCCCGGATCAACCCTGGAGCTACGCCGGCCATTATGTCAGCATCGTATGGGCCCTGGAGGCGATGATTGATTTGCCATGGTCCCGGGATCTCCGCGAGCGTATGCCTGTGGTCATCGCTCCGGCGTGGCGTTGATCCGGGCTGCGAAGTCTTCGAGCGTCCCTCCGTCAATGCAGGGGGACGAGAGGGCGAGCTGGAAGAACTCGTACAGGAAGCGTTCCATCCCTCCCAAATCCCTTCCGAAGCGAGCGGCGAGGAATGCAGTCGCGCTTGGATCCAATCTGAGCTTTGGGCCTCCGGGCAGCGCAAAGAAGCGGAGCCGCCGATCCAACATGCGCTGCAAGTCTGCCCGAGGGGCTTGATCCAAGCTCACGGAATGGGTCTCAATCCCCGCCGCGCGTGCTAAGGGCGTGAGATCGGCGTGGGAGCTCCAGATCAGGCGCAGCCCCGTGGCCGGGGCTTTTCGAAGCCATTGGAAAAGCCGTCGCAGCCGACGAGGGTGGATGCGTTGAGCCTCATCGAGCAAGAAGAGCTGAAGGCTGTCGAGGCGTGTGTGGTAACGCCGCGAGCCCGGAGGGATGTACTCGTAGCTGCAGGCCCGCCCTTGCCCCTGAGCCTCTCGCCAGAGCGCCAGAAGTGTCGAGGTTTTACCCGCGCCGCTTTCCCCAAGGATCTGCAACGCCTGGGTATCCGGATTCTGCCGGAGAGCCGTCTCCACCTCGGACGGCAACAGGGCGACCTCGGCCCACTCTTCGCGGGTGAGGGCCTGGAACGGGTTGCCGCGTAGCCCCCAGCGCTCGAATGGAAAATAGTCAGGATTGTTCATTGCAACCGCGTCCCGATGCAGGGGGTGCCATTAGCGCGCCGCCCAGCAAGCTTATGCTCGCCCGAGATACTGGCGAAGCGTATCGCTCACCTTGAAGCCCCGCATGTACTCCGCCAGATACTCAGGTGCAAACGGCCGCGGCTGGGAGACGAACCGCGGCAGCGCGTTCGCAATGGAGACGTTGCTCACGCCCAGGAGCTCGAGCAGGCTGGAGGTCACGGGCGGATTGGGGAGCAGGGCCTCCATTAGGTGGACTGCCACGCGCAATAGAGGCATCGGGAAGGGAATGAGAAGGCGGCGCGCACCTGTGGCTTTCAAGATCCTGCGCTCCATCTCGCCCAGGGTGAGGACCTCGGGGCCGCCAAGCTCGAATTCCTCCCCGATGGTCGCCGGATCTCGAAGGCAGGCCACGACCGTGCTGACCACATCCTCAACCCAGACGGGCTGGAAGCGTGCCTTCTCCCCACCGATGCATGGGAAGATGAAGGGTGTGAGAGGGATCAGGCGGGCGAAGGTGTTGGCGAACTCGTCTTCCGGCCCCCAAATCACAGACGGGCGGAAGGCGGTCCAATCCAATCCTGATTGGGCGACATGGGCTTGAGCCCGACCCTTGGAGGCCAGGAAGCGGTAGGGAAGATCAGGGTCGGCACCAAGCTGCGATACGTTCAGAAATCGCCGAACGCCGGCCTGCTTGCAGGCCTCTACGAGATGCACTGTCCCCTGATCGTTGACGCGCTCATAGGTTGAATCGCCGCGTTCGATGGCGATCGCGGCAGTATGGATCACCGCCTGTGTGGCATGAACGGCCGGCTTCAGACTCTCAGGGCGGGTAACGTCCCCTTGGATGCTCTCGACCGGCAGGCCGGCGAGCCGCCCCTCGCGATCGGCGCGATCAGGGTCGCGAACTAAGACGCGCACGCTCTCACCCTCCTGGATCAGCCTGCGCACGATGTGGCTGCCCAAGAAGCCCGCACCGCCTGTCACCAGGATCATGCCTCACCTCCCTCTTGGCTCTCCCCCGCTTTCTTCAAGGCTTCCAATGAGGCCACGAGTGCCCGCACAATTGGCTCCCCCGTGGGCCCCACGGCATTCTCGAGGCTCTCATGGTAGATCATCACGAGTTGAAATAGGATTCCAGCCTCCACGCCGCGCGCCCCCAGCAGGCCGTGAACCCATTCGATCTCGGCTGGTACGGCGTCGAGG
>CAZQDE010000009.1:0-64056 GCA_964591485.1 uncultured Anaerolineaceae bacterium
TGCTCGAGGCGGCAGGGGTCGAGCCCATTCTCCTGCGGGACAAGGCCTGCTGTGGCCGTCCGGCAGTCTCGAAGGGCCTGCTGGACCAAGCCCGGGAGCTTGCCGCATACAACCTGCGGTTGCTGGCGCCCTACGCCCGCGAGCGGATTCCCATCGTCGGCTGTGAGCCAAGCTGTCTGACGATGCTGGTCGATGAGTACCGAGAGTTCTTCCCCGGCGACCTAGCCGAGCAGGTCGCATCGCAGGTCCTGCCTCTGGAAAGCTTTCTCTGGCAACAGGTTCAATCGGGCGAAATCACGCTTCCGTTTCAAGCCCGTCCGATGAAGCTCCTCTATCACGGGCATTGCCAGCAGAAGGCCACTTTCGGGACAGAGGATACCCTCGCCCTGCTGGGGCTGATCCCAGGCTGTGAGGTCGAGAGCATAGAAGCTGGCTGCTGCGGCATGGCGGGGTCCTTTGGGTACGAGAGCGAGCACTACGAGCTTTCGATCCAAATCGCCGAGCTTTCACTCGCGCCCGCCATTCGCGCCGCTCCTGCAGAGGCCGTCATCTGCGCCTCTGGCACCTCATGCCGGGAGCAGATCGCCCATGTTACCGGCCGGCAAGCCCTCCACCCTCTGGAGGTGCTTACCCAGGCGCTCTCGCCTGCATAGGTGCAAGGGGGGACACAAATTGGCCGCCGCAAGGATATAATCCACGAAGTCCTGCCGGAGATACCTCTGTGGAACCTTACCCGATCGCACTGCTTGGCTTCGGCAACGTGGGCCGCGCCTTCGCCAGGCTGCTGCTTGAGAAGCGCCCTGAGCTCCAGCAACGGTATGGCCTGGATGTGCGCGTGGTTGGCATCATGACTGCCCGGCATGGCGCGGCCATCGACTCGGGCGGAATCGACCTGGAGAAGGCCTGCCACCTCGCGGAACATGGGGGCAGCCTTGGCGAACTCTCTCGCCAATCCCAACCAAAGGACAATCTTGCCTTCATCCAGTCTTGTGGGGCGCAGGCGCTTTTTGAGAACACGCCCGTCGACTACGCCAGCGGCCAGCCAGCCGTCACGCACCTTCAGACCGCACTCGAAACTGGCATGCATGCCATCACTGCCAACAAAGGCCCTGTGGTCCACGCCTATCGCCGGCTGCGCGAGCTGGCGGCCCGTCACAGGTTACGATTCCTCTTCGAAGCAACGGTCATGGATGGCGCGCCCGTCTTCTCCCTTTGGCGCGAGACTCTGCCGGCCGCTCAGTTGAGCGCCTTCCGGGGCATCCTAAACTCCACCACCAACCTGATCCTCAGCCTGATGGAGGATGGCCTGAGCTTTGAAGAGGCACTCGGCCAGGCTCAAGCCACGGGCATCGCCGAGACAGATCCCTCCGGGGATCTCGAAGGGTGGGACGCGGCCGTGAAAGTCGCCGCCCTGACTACGGTCCTCATGGATCAACCCCTGGATCCATCCCGGATCCAGCGGCAAGGCATCACAGAGCTCACCCGGGAAGACCTCTCCAGAGCGCGCCAGCAGGGCGCGAGGTGGAAACTGCTGTGCCGGGCCGAGCGAACTTCGGAAGGGATCCAGGCCTCCGTCCGGCCGGCCTTGGTCTACGCGAATGATCCGCTATACCATGTGAGCGGGACTTCCTCCGCCATCACCTTTCAGAGCGATGTGCTCGGCGATCTCACCTTGCTCGAGATTGACCCGGGGCCGGAGACGACCGCATACGGCCTGCTGGCTGACTTCTTGCGCGCCGCACGCCCGGAGCGCTTCACTGCCTGAAAGCTACTGCATGCAGGGCCGCAGGATAGCCCGACCGCTTCAAGAGCATTCGGAGTGAAGGCTGCATACGCTAGGAAAGAAGCGACAGCATGGAGCACAACCCCTTCACCGCCCTGCTGCTCATCTCGCCTTGGCGCTGATCATGCCCATCTTCTTTATCATGGCGGGCACGGATCTCAATCTGTGGGCGTTGCGGAAGATCCGCTTACGGGGCGATGCGCTCATACTCTGCCTTCATTGGGACGGTGAGACGGTCGTCCCCCATGCCGACCACATCCTCGAGCTTGGCGACCGCCTCGGGCTCATAGGAAGCCCTCTAGCGCTGGAACAGGCCGAGGCGCTCCTTTTGGCAGGATAGGGGCAAGCCGCGCTGCTTGGGTGTGGTCGCAGCGGGGATTTAAGCGACACTGTTGAGAGGAGGGGTGCAATGCCAACCAGCATTCAAGCTGTGATCATCGACCTGGGGGGAGTCATCCTGCGGACGGAAGACCCCAAGCCTCGCGAGCGCTGGGAGCAGCGCCTGGGACTCCCGGAAGGTGCGCTTCACGACCTCGTCTTCGGGAGCGAGGCCAGCCTTCAGGCAACCCTGGGCAAAGCCACCGCGGAGGCCATCTGGCAGAGCGTGGCCGATCGTTTGAGCCTCTCCGACGAAGACCTGGAAGTGCTTAAGAACGATTTCTGGGCCGGCGACCGGATCGACGATCAATTGATTGCCCGCCTGCGCACCCTGAGGCAGGGATACCAGACCGCCCTGCTATCGAATGCCTGGCCGTCAACCCGCACGGCGCTCGAAAATCATTGGGGCATCGCGGACGCCTTTGATCTCATTGTGTTATCGGCAGAGCTTGGCCTGGCCAAACCCGATCCCCGCATCTATCAGATGACGCTTTCTCAGCTGGGCTCGCCGCCTGAACGAGCGCTGTTTATCGACGACATGGCTCGCAACATCGAGGCCGCCCGCAAGCTGGGAATGCAGACCCTGCACTTCCGGGAACCCGAGAAAGCTTATCGGCGCCTCGATGCCTTGCTCGCCGGTCGGACCTGATCCGCGCTCATGGAGACAGATCGGCTATCCTGATGACAGACGCCATCCTGACCGGATTGCTTTTTTCCGACCTTCATGCCAAAATGGCGACCCTCGCCAGCCGAACCGCATGCATATGACGGTCATCGATCACAGCCTCAAGGGGGATTGACCCAAGCGACACCATGGACAAGCCAACGATACGATCACTACTTACCAAGGACCTGATTCTCTTCCTCGTCGGATTGACATTCGCGGAAGCTACCCGGGCCATGACCACTGTGCAGATCCCCGTCTTTCTGCGCGAGATCGGCGCCTCGGTCGGGGAAGTCGGGCTTTTCTTCACCATTTCGATGATCCTGCCCATTGTTCTGCGGGTCTGGGGAGGCTGGTTCTCGGATGTCACCGGCCGGTTGCGGACGATCTGGCTGGGAAGTCTGGCCGGCGTGCTGGCCTACATCCCCTATGCGCTGGCGCACCGCTGGGAAATCGCCCTGCTGGGCCCGGCGCTTCTCGCCATCGCCACAGCGCTCATCTACCCCTCCTACCAGAGCTACATCGCCGACACTATCCCTGAAAGCGCACGTGGCCGCGTATATGGCATGGGTCGGACATTTCTTAATGTGGCCTGGATCCTCGCGCCACCGGCCGGCGGCTACCTGGCGGAGCATTTTGGCACCCGATCGATGTTCCTAACTGCTTTTCTGCTCTATCTCATAGCCTCCATCATCTTCTTCTTTCTGCACCGGCGATCGGCCGCGCCCGACTCGGGCGCATCCCCCAGGAAAGCCAACTGGAGCTCGCTCTCGAAGTCTTTCCGCGAGATCATGCCCATCGCCTTCGCCGGCGGCTTGTTGACCTGGATCCTCGTCGCGGAGGGGATCAAGGAATTCTCGCTGAGGCTTTCCTTTGACCTGATGCCGGTATACCTGAGCGATATCGCCGGCATCAGCAAGCAAGGTATCGGCTGGATGGATGGCCTGCATGGAATTGCCTGGGTGCTGGCCAGCCCCATCGGCGGCTGGTTCTCTGACCGCACCAGTGAGCGCCATGGTTTTACCTTCGGACTGATCCTCACGCTCTCCATGCCCCTCATCTTCGCCCTCTCCGCAGGCTTCTGGGGTTTCGCTCTCTCGTGGATCTTGTTAGGCATCGGGGGCGCATTCCTTGATCCGGCCTACAATGCGTTGGTGGCACGCGGCACGCCCTCGCACCTGCGGGGCATAGCCTACGCGCTTATCGCCACGCTGGTCGGCATCATTGCCCTACCTTCGCCATGGATTGGTAGCCGCATGTGGGAGGCCCTCGGCCCGCAGATACCCTTCTTCTTCAGCTTCGGCCTGGGCAGCCTGGCTCTCCTCCCAGCCTGGTTCCGGCTCAGGATCAAGCAGACCGAGAGCGGACCTTTGCCCGCAGCGGCGGGGACGGGCGGGGATCCCTTGAGAACAGAGTAGGGCCCGGCCAGAAGGACTGTTCGCGGGTTGCACTCTGAACTCCATCAACCGAATTCGAACTAAAAGGGGCGAGCCCCCTGCCATCCGCCGGGCGGCCGGCACTGCCGCTCTTGCCGGAGGGGTCCCGCCGGTTGTGCCGCAGCGAAAGGGCGTTCCTCCAGTCGGTCGGCGCTTTCCTCCGAACCTACCTCGTAGAGGGAGATCCGGGGGATTTGCCGGAGGTTGCCGCGGCCCTTTGGGACTTGCAGCCCATTGGTGGCCTGGGGCTCTTGATACTTCCACTTTAATACCCCCATAGGAGGCGAGTCAATCAGCGTTCGGCTTAAAAAATTCGGCCCCGAAGTGAGTGCAGATCCAGAATTGGGCTATAATCGCAGCACTCGCCGACGGAAGGGGCAGCCGCCTCCTAGGCAATCCCATCTCGAACCTTTAGCCAACCTTCCCCGGTCTTCCTGTACTGGAGCAGCTCGCGATGACCCAACGAGTTAAGCTGATCTTTAACCCCCATGCCGACCGGGGCAGATCCTGGGAATTGGCATCCTCGCTTCAGCCCATCCTTAAGCGCTGGGGCGGCGCCTCCTGGTCGGCCACCGAATATCCGACCCATGCTACCGAGTTGGCCGAAGCGGCCGGCCGTGAGGGCTACGAGATCGTCGCCGCGCTCGGGGGCGACGGAACCGTCCACGAGGTGATCAACGGCCTCATGCGCATCCCGAAGAAACAGCGCCCAGCCTTGGCCGCAGTGCCGATCGGCTCGGGTAATGATTTCTGTTCCAATGTGGGCATACCACGAGAGATCGAGCGTGCGATGGAGCAGGTATTCAACGGCGAGCCCCGTCCGATCGATCTCGCCGAAGTGCGCGATGGCTCCGGCCGCATCGAATATTGGGACAACACGTTGGGCATCGGCTTCGATGCCTCCGTCACAATCCACTCCTATCAGATTACCCGCCTGCAGGGGTTCACCATGTACTTGTGGGCCGTGATTCAAACCATTATCCGCAATCATGACGCGCCAAAGATGGTGATCCGGACCGACGAGGAGGAGTTCGAACAAGAGGTGCTGATGTTCGTGGCCTGCAACGGGCCTCGGGAAGGCGGCGGCTTCCACGTCGCGCCCGATGCCGTTCCCGACGACGGGTTGCTGCACTACGCCATGATCCAACGCGTGTCGCGTCCCATGATGTTCCGATTGATCCCCGAGGTGATGAACGGAACCCACGGACGCTTTCCCGCCGTGCGTATGGGCCAATTCAAGGAGTTGCACTTAACTTCCGAGCGCCCGGTGACGGTGCACACCGATGGGGAAATCTTTGCTGGATTCTCCTCCGACGTCACCGAACTCGACATCCGCGTGCTTCCAGGCGAGATTAGCCTCATCGCCTAGGGAGAAAGCCCAGAGGAGTCCACCCGGCCTCGCCCCTTGCCATGCGAACGCTTGCCGAATGTCTCCGGGACCGGGATGCGGGTTTTCTGCAGATCGTGGCAGAGCTTTGGGGCATCGATCTTCCTTCCGGCCCCGCCAATCAGGCCGCATCGGCCTTGGCAGGAATGCTGAGCCAGTCTCCATGGCTCGAGGAGTGCATCTCGTCGCTCCCTGCGCAGGCCAGGGAAGCGCTCGATCATCTGCTTCAGCAGGGCGGTCGGACGCCCATGGCGGACTTTGAGCGCCGTTACGGCCCGCTGCGGGCCATGGGTCCTGGCAAGCGGGACCGCCAGAAACCGTGGCGCAACCCGGCATCTGCCACCGAGGCGCTCTGGTACCGGGCCTTGATTGATCGCGCCTTCTTCGACACGCCAAAGGGCCCTCAGGAATTTGCCTATATCCCCGAAGACCTGCATGCCGCATTGCAACCGCATACCACCTCCCCCAAGGCCCCTCTCGGCCAAGCATGCCCCCCACCGGCCCGTCCAGCCCTGGCAGATAGCCGCATCGTGGACGATGCCACCACACTGCTCGCTGCCTTGCGGGCCCGCCCCGCAGCGCAGGAAAGCCTCCCCCCTGAGCGCATGGCGGCGCTGCGATCTCATCTCCACCATCCTGAAGCGCTGGATATGCTGCTGGCCTTGCTTCTGGAAGCTCGGATGCTCCAGCCAAAGCCGCTCAAGCCGGCTCCCGAGGCGGCGGCCGCGTTCCTAGAAGCGCCAGATGGCCAAGCGCTCGCGGGCCTCCTGAGAAGCTGGCTGGGATCCCGGCGATGGAATGACATGGCCGCAGTGCCTCATTTGCGACCAGGCGGGTCGAAGTGGCCGAACGATCCGCTTCTTTCGCGCCAGGCTGCGTTGGCGTTGCTGGAAACCATTCCGCCCGGTGAATGGTGGAACCTAGAAAGCTTCATTGCAGAGGTTAAGGCGCGGGAGCCCTCCTTCCAGCGCCCCGGGGGAGATTTCGAATCCTGGTATCTGCAGGATGCCGAGGGTGCATTCTTACGCGGCTTTGAACACTGGGATGAGGTCGAGGGCGCATTCCTGCGTTACCTCATTCAAGGCCCACTGCATTGGCTGGGCGCGGCTGACATCGGTCGTACGACTGAACAGGAACCCATCACGGCATTCCGGCTGGCATCACCCTGGCAGGTGTTGATTTCGCCCGAGGCCAAGATTGATCTCGAGCCGCGGCGTGGGCAGGTGACCCTGCGCGCCGATGGGAGCCTGCGGGTGTCCTATGATGCCCCACGAGTTCTGCGCTACCAGCTTGCACGCATCAGCGACTGGGAGCCTCGCGACCGAGAGGGACTCTGCTATCGCCTGACACCGGCCTCTCTCCATCGAGCCTCGGATCAGGGACTCCGAGAGTACCATATTCTGCGGATTCTGGAGGAGGCGGGCGCTGGAGCCCTGCCGCCCTCACTCAAGCAGGCCATTTCTCGCTGGCACTCCGCAGGGGTGGAAGCCCGCCTCGAGCGAAGCCTACTGCTGCGTGTCAAAGAGCCTTCGGCATTGACGATGCTCCAATCCCATCCTTCTACCCGTCGCTACCTGGGAGAAGCCCTCGGGCCGACTACCATTGCCATCCAGGAAAAGAATTGGCCGCAGCTTCGAGATGCCGCGGCTCGCCTCGGTTTGCTGATAGATCCCCCCTCCAATGATTCGGAGGGGATTCCCTAGCACGCGTCTACCCTCGCCCCTCGAATTCGAGGCCTGGGAAGACACCCTTTAGCCGTGGGCGGCCACGGCTCTCTCGATGGCTCCCTCCAGTTCTTCCACCGTGACCGGCTTGAACACGAAGGCATCTGCACCCAGCTTCATGGCCTCATCCACCTGCAAATCGGTCGTCTCCGATGAGAGCATCACAATGGGAACATCCCGGGTTTCCTGGCGCCTGCGCACGAACTCCAGCAAGTCGATGCCGCTGACTTCGGGCATGTTGATATCCAGGATCATCACATCTGGCCGGCCGCCGGCCATCAATTGCCTCGCCGCGCTGCGCGCATCGCGATAGATAACCGCCTCGCAATCCAGCAGTTGAAGCATCAGTTTCACGGCATGGCTCATCTCATCATCGTCATCGACAATCCAGACCGCTCGCATGCTCAGCCTCCGTGCTCGCCCAGAGTTTCCTTGATGCGCAGTGCGAGATTCTCGCTGATTCCAGGTAAGGCGGCGATATCCTCTACCCGGGCCTGGCTGATGGCCTCCAAGCTTCCAAAGTGCTGCAAAAGCGCTTTCCGCCGTGCCGGGCCAACCCCCTTCACCTGATCCAACCGGGATGCCAAGCCGGTCCGCCGGCGCTGGCGCTGGTGCTGCTGAAGCGCAAAGCGATGGGCCTCATCCCGGATGCGTTGCACCAAGTATAACCCCTCCGAGCGGCGCGGCAGCCCAAGCGGCGCCGCGCGCCCGGGGAGAAAAAGCTCCTCATGCGATTTGGCCAGACCGACCGCCAGCACCCGCTCACCCAACCCATATCTTTTCAGCACCTCCAGGGCCCTTCCAAGCTGGCCGCGCCCACCATCGACGATCAGCAAGTCTGGCAAGGCGCCGAAGGCCCGGTCCAGCTTCCCTCCAGGCTTCTTCGCCTCCTCCATGGCAATCTCCCAGCGCCGGAAGCGTCGATGCAACACCTCCTCCATGCTTGCGAAGTCATCCTGGCCTTCCACGCTGCGGATCGTGAAGCGGCGATAGAGGGCCTTGCTTGCGGCTCCTTGTTCGAAGACCACCATGGAGCCTGCAGCCGCCGTGCCCTGCAGATTGGAGATATCGTAGCATTCAATGCGATTGGGGGGTTCTTTGAGCTCCAGCGCTTTCTGCAGCTCAGCCAGCGCCTGGACGTGCTTGCTGCGGTCGGCCTTCCATTGCGCCCGCAGAGATGCCAGTGTCTCAGCCGCGTTCTCGGCCGCCATGCGCACCAGGGCCCGCTTCGGCCCCCGTCGAGGGACCACCAGCTTGACCTTCTTGCCGCCTCGCCGACTCTCGAGCCAGGATTCGATGATCCTGGCCTCCTGCACCTCGATCGGCAGCAGCAGCCGCGGCGGGACGGTCGTGGCCTCGGCATAGAACTGCTTCACGAAGGCCTCAACCAATTCTCGATCACCCGCCTCGTGGGCCCCGTCCAACACGAAATATTCGCGCCCGATCAACCTCCCGCCCCGAATGAAGAAGACCTGCACACAGGCGCTCTCGTCATCGCGTGCGAAGGCGATGACATCCGAATCCACTCGATCCTGAGAGACAATCTTCTGGCCTTCGACCACCTTCTCGATAGCCAAGATTTGGTCCCGCAGGGCCGCAGCACGCTCAAACTCCAGCGCCTGCGAAGCCCGTGTCATCTCTTCCTTCAGCCGGTCCAGGATGGGCTCCGTGCGGCCCTGCAGGAACCGGCAAAGATCCTCGATCATGGCTCGATAGGCCTCGCGGCTGACCTTGCCGATGCAAGGCGCAAGGCAAAGACAGATGTCGTAGTAGAGGCAGGCCCGGGGATCTTCCCCCGTGATGACGCGGCTGCAAGTGAGGTAGGGGAAGATCTTGCGCAGCACATCCAGCGTCCGGTGAACGGCCCATACGCTGGTGTATGGGCCGAAATAGCGCGAGCCGTCCTGCCGCATCCGGCGCGTTACCGTCACCTTGGGGAAAGGATCCTGCCAGTGAACCTTGATGTAAGGATAGCGCTTGTCATCCTTTAGGCGAACATTGTATTTGGGGCGGTGTTGCTTGATTAAGTTCATCTCGAGGATGAGCGCCTCGAGTTCAGACCCCACCACGATCCACTCGATATCCGCCACCTTAGAGACCATCTCCTGCATGCGGGGAGTATGGGCAGCGGATTCATGGAAGTAGGAGCGCACCCGGTTTCGCAGATGGACTGCCTTGCCGACGTAGAGCACTCTGCCCTCGGCGTCCTTCATTAGATAGCAGCCGGGCTTTGCTGGGATGCCCTTGATGGTCGGGATGAGATGTTCAGGCACGGCCATGGCGATGGGATTCTAGCATACGCGTCCGACAGCCGGCCTGTATGCCAGGCAATCCAATCCGGGGTTCCCAGTTTGCGGAAACATGGCAGTATAATCAACCAACTATGCACAGCGCTCTCCGATGTTTCTCGGCCATCTGGATGGCCGTCTTACTGATCACCTCCTGCTCCCTGCCGGCTCCCGCAAGCCAGTCGGCGGGAACGCCGACGGTCCCCGCCCAACCGCCCACACCCACGCCTACATCACTCCCTCCGCTCGGCCCATTTGCGAAGGACCTGCTCCTCTGGGTAGCACCTGCCTTCGCGCCCGACCCTGAGACTCCCGCTGGCGCCCTATTGGCGGACCGGCTGAAGGCCTTCGAGGAGCAAACGCCAGGAGTGAAGATTGAGGTGCGCGTCAAGAGTCGGGAGGGCCGGGGTGGTTTGACCGAATCGGTTCTAACCGCCGCCGTCGCCGCGCCTGAGGCGCTTCCCGATCTCATCACGCTGGACCCGGAAGGCCTGCATGCCGCGGCGAATCACGGCTTGCTTATCTCGCTGGAGACCTCCATCCCTGCTCCTGAAGCAGATGGCTGGTATGAGTACGCGCTCGCATCCACCACAATCGAAGGGGAATACCTCGCCATAACCTTCGCCGGGCAGACTGAGGTCTTTGCCTACCGAAAAGATCTATTTGAGGCTCCGCCCCGGCGATGGGAAGATCTGCTTTCGGCCGGCAATGCCTTCGTCATACCGGCAGGTGACCCGCAGGCACGTTTCACCCTGGCTCAATACCTGGCACTCGGCGGCAAGCTCACAGATGAGGCTGGCGAACCCATGCTACAGCCGGACACTTTGGCCAAGGTGCTCGATTTCTATCGCACCTCGCTCGATGCCGGCCTGCTCCCGATTACCGTCGAAAGGTGGTCAAGTCCCCAGCAGACTTGGGAAGAATTGCTGGCAAATCGCACCACCGCTGCCGTGGCCCCCCTCGAGAGTTTCCTCCAGGCCCATGATCCTGCGCGACACGCCGCCACGGCCTGGCCTGCCGGATCTGAGAATCCCATCTCCCTCGCCGAACCATGGTCATGGTCGATCTTGAGCATGTCACCAGAGAAGGAAGTCCTCAGCGGCCAGTTGCTGGAATGGCTGATGGATCCGGCCTTTCTCGGCCCATGGACCCACGCCCTGGGGATGCTTCCGCCCAATAGCGCAACCTTGGCGGCTTGGCCCGAAGGGCCCGCATTGGCCTTAACCAGCGGACTGGTAACTGCTGCGCGCGTCATGCCCAGGCTGGATGTGCGCTCAACCGTCGGACCTACCCTTCAAGCCGCCATCTCGGCCGTGCTTAACGGGTCGAACACACCAGCTGGCGCAGCACAGCAGGCTGCAGATAGCCTGCAATTGCCCTAGCCACGACTTATGCGAGCCATGCCCCGGCCACGCTTCCGTGACCACCGACGCCATTTCGAGCGACTCATAGCCGCCGCACTGATGGCCGTGGATCCCTACCAGGCGGTCACAAGGGCGCTTATGGTTGAAGGCCACCAGCTCATCATCGGGGATTTTCAATTCTGCCTCGCACCCGACTCGAGAATATGGATCGTCGCCTTTGGAAAGGCCTCCGCTCCCATGTCGCGGGCGGCATCGGACGTGCTGAAAGGTTTTCAGACGAGGGGTGTGCTCGTGGTTCCAGAGGGAACCGAAATCGAGGTTCCTCCGCGGCTGCAGGTGCATCACGGTGGACACCCGCTCCCGACAGATGGCAGCATATGCGCAGGAGAGGCCGTGGCACATCTACTAGGGAACACGCAACCCCATGACCTTGCACTTGCGCTCATTTCCGGGGGCGGGTCTGCCATGTTGGAGCTCCCGGTGGCAGGCGTATCGCTCTGCGATCTGCGCTGGCTGAATGACCGCCTGCTTGCATCAGGGGCACCGATCGAAACCATCAATCGAATCCGCAAGGCCTACTCGCAGATCAAAGGTGGCGGCTTGCTGCACCTGGCCGCTCCGGCGCGTGTGGCTGCGCTCATCCTTTCGGATGTCATCGGTGATGACCCCGCAGCCATCGCCTCCGGCCCGACCGCCCCGCATGAAGATCTGGCGAAACAGGCTCGAGCAGCCCTTCGTGCGCTCGGACTGTGGAAGGAGCTTCCCCGGGCGCTCCAGGAAGCCCTCGACCGCCCGCGGATCGATCGCCCCGGCCTTCCCCCGCTGGGCCATACGATCATCGGCAGCAACCGCACGGCCCTCGCCGCTGTCCAGGCCGAGGCCAAACGGCTTGGGTTCCATGTCTGGACGGATGACCAGCCCATAGAGGGGGAGGCGCGGGACGCCGGTGCACGGATTGCCAGGGAATTGCGCGCTCACGCCGAAAGCGTGATGCAACCCGTTTGCATTCTCTATGGTGGGGAGACGACGGTTACACTCGACAACCACGGCCGAGGCGGCAGGAATCAGGAGCTGGCGCTGTCGGCCGCGCTTGGGCTCTCCGGCCTGGAGGGCGTAGCCCTGATGGCCTTCGCCACCGATGGCATCGATGGCCCCACCGACGCTGCCGGTGCCATCGTGACCGGCATGAGCGCGCCTCAGATGATCGCCAAGGGCCTGGATCCTAACGAACATCTTCGCCGCCATGATGCTTATCCCGCGCTGGCTGCCATCGATGCCCTCATCCGAACTGGGCCGACCAGCACCAATGTCAACGACATCATCGCTGTCCTGCTCTTCCCGCCGAATGGCGTGCTGCCTGAATCTCAAGACCGGCAAGTTTGACCCTCCTCAGGCCGGCTGATACAATCCGGCCGCCATTTCGGAGAGTGGAGGAAAGAAGATGCCAATTCATTTCGGGACGGACGGATGGCGGGGAGTCATCTCGGACACCTTTACCTTTCACAACCTGCGTCTGGTGACCCAGGCCATCGCCGACGCGGTCGCCTCCGATGAGTGGCTGAACGGCTCCTTTGAGGGTCCCAAACCCGATCCGCACCGCATGGTGGTGGGTTTCGACACCCGCTTTCTCTCCGATCGATACGCGGTGGAAGCCGCCCGCGTGCTGGCCGCCAACGGCTATAAGGTCTATCTAACGGCAGCAGATGCCCCCACGCCCGCGGTCTCCTACGCCGTGCGGCACCTGGGCGCCATCGCCGGATTGATGATCACGGCATCCCACAACGCGCCCCGTTATAGCGGCGTCAAGCTGAAAGCCGCCCATGGAAGTTCGGCGGCCCGGGAGCAATGCCGGCGCGTCGAGGTCTACCTCAACGATAACGAGGCCCGCGGGCGCGGCCCCAACTTGATGGATTACGAGCAAGCCCGCGAGGCCGGGCTAATCGAGCGCTTCAACCCCACTCCAGCCTATTACGACCATTTGCGCGGCTTAATCCGCTTTGACATCATCGCCGACAACCCCCAGCATCTGGTAGTGGATTCGATGTATGGGTCGGGTCGAGGCCAGATCAAGGGCATCCTGCAAGGCAGCGGCTGCGAGGTATTCGAAATCCGGGGGGAGATGAACCCAGGCTTCGGCGGCATCCATCCCGAGCCCATCGCCCGTTACCTGGGCGCCCTGGCAGGGGCCATCGCCGCCGGCCGGGGTCAGATGGGACTGGCCACCGATGGGGACGCGGATCGCATCGGCGCCATGGACGGCCGCGGGCAGTTCATCGACCCACACCGCATTATGGCCCTAGCGCTGAAATACTTAGTGGAGAGTCGCGGCTGGAGTGGCAAGGTCGTGAAGACCGTCTCCACCACTCAAATGATCAATCGTCTTGCGGCCCAATACGGGCTGGAGGTGCTGGAAACCCCCGTCGGATTCAACCACATCGCCGAGTGGATCCTGCGAGATGATGTGCTCATCGGGGGTGAAGAGTCGGGAGGCATCAGCATCAAGGGCAACATCCCCGAGGGCGACGGGATTCTGATGAGCTTGCTGCTGTTGGAGATGGTGGCGGCGCAAGATGCACCTTTAGAAGCCTTGGTCGAGGATCTGCTGGCCGAGGTAGGCCCAGCATACTACGAGCGGGTTGACCTGCGGCTTTCACGTCCGGTCGTCAAGGAACGCATGGTCGCCCGGCTCGCCGAGGCCGCGCCCGGCAAGATCGGCGCTTCGGCCGTCGCCGAGGTTTCCACGCTCGACGGCGTAAAATACATCCTGGAGGACGACTCATGGCTATTGATCCGGCCTTCAGGAACGGAACCTGTTCTGCGGGTATATGCCGAAGCCGGCTCCCCTGAGCAGCTCAAATCGCTGATTGGATTCGGTCAAGAGGTTGCAGAATCGGCCCGCTAGTCGGGCGCGGGCTCAACTGGATTTGCCCGGAGGCAGGCTCACCATATCGGGGGGCCTAAGTGGTAGCAAAATCCAGAAGGTGCTCCCCTGCCCCTCCTGGCTCTCAACGCCCACTTCCCCTCCATGGATCTCCACGATGCCTCTGCAAATCGCCAGGCCCGAGCCGGTCCCCTGCTGTTCGTGGTATTCGCGGTCTACCTGTTCGAAGACGTCGAAGAGCTCCTCGAGGCGGTCGGCCCGGATGCCACGGCCCTCATCGATCACAGCCACGCGTAAATGGTCGTCCTCAGCCCGTGCCTGAACGGTGACCCTCTGGCTGGCATCCGTGGAGAATTTAATGGCGTTATCGAGCAGGCGTTCCAGGGCATTCGCTAGGTAAGCCTCATCGGCGATCAGAGTCGGTAGGCCATCCGGGATATCTAGCTTGAGTTCCAGCCCACGTGCCTCCGCCTGCGATTGGAATCTACGCGCCACGACCCGAAGCCATGCGCTGGTGTCATCGATCGGCTGCCGGCGATACAGATAGGCTTCGACCGCCTCGCCCGTCTCCAGCTCGACCAGGATCAAGAAATCTTCCACCAGCTTGTTTAACCGTCGGGCCCCCCGTCGGATGCCATCCATGAACTCGCGGAAGTCATCCTCAGTGACCGAGGGATCGCCCATATTGAGCATGTCCGCGTAATTGATGATGTATGTGAGCGGCGTGCGGAACTCGTGGCTTAGCGTGAGCAGGATGCGGTGCTTAAGATCGGAGATTTCCTCCTCACGGTACCGCCGCAGCCCGGCCCAGCGGGAAAGCTTGGATTCGATCGCGACCAGCAAATCTTCATCATCGAATGGCTTAGTTATGTAGTCATCTGCCCCGACTGATTTCCCTCGCCGGATATCCATCTTCTCGCCCCGCGCGGTTAGGAAAATGAACGGCACAGCAATCAAATCCTGCCGTTTGCGGACTTCGGCGTGGAAGGCGTAACCGTCCATCTCAGGCATCATGATGTCCGAGACGATCAAATCCGGTCGGGCCTGATCCAGCTTCTCAATCGCCTCGCGGCCATTGGCGGCTGTGAGCACATCGTAACCAGAGATCTCAAGAAGCTCGCGGATGCCTTCCAACAAGGCGAGATCGTCCTCGACGACCAATATCAAGGCCTTATCCATGCGTTCGTTCTGTCTCCTGCTCGCAGGGAAGCCAAAGGGTGAAACGGCTTCCCCGTCCGGGCTCCGAGTCCACTGCGATGCGGGCATGATGATTATCTAGGATTTCCCGCACGATGGCTAGCCCCAAGCCACTGCCGTGAATTTTGTGCTCACGAGCCAGGCTCCCGCGATAGAAGCGGTCGAAGATATGGGGCGTGTCGTCCTTGTCGATGCCGATGCCCGTATCCTCCACGACCACTTTGGCGTGCCGCTTCCCCCCAACTTGCTCCTCGCCCACCAGTTCCAATCGAACCTTGCCGCCGACGGGTGTGTAGGCTATGGCATTCGAGAGTAGATTGGTAAGAACCCGCAAGATCTGGCTCATATCGGCCTCAATCATCATATCCTGGCCAATGTGAAGATCGAAGTCCAATCGCTTATCCACGCAGGCGGGCCGGTGGTTCTCGGCGATCTCTGCCAGGAGGGCCCCGAGCGAGAAAGCCTCCAGTTGAGGTCGCTCTCCGGCTTCCAGCCTCGAGATATCGAGCAGGTCCTCGATCATCTGGCTCAGCCGGGCGGTCTCACGGTCCATGACTTCAAAGTACTTCTCCACGCGCACGCCCCGCGCCCGGCGAAGGAGCCCCAGATAGAGCTTGATGTTGGTCAGCGGTGTGCGCAGTTCATGCGAAACCGTCGCCACAAATTGGCTTTTTAACCTGTCCAGCTCCCGCAGGCGGGTGATATCCCGCAGGACGACCACCGTCCCAATCGCTCGACCGTTCCACTCCACCGGCGAGGCCATAGCCTGCAAGGTAGCATCTCCCACCTCGAGATTTTCCTGGGTCTGCCCATCCGCCGCCAGGAGCCGCCGGATCCGGTCCGTGATCATCTCCCCGAAGGGGCCCTCCAGCAATGCCTGGGCTCGTGGGTTGACCAGCAGTAGTTCACCGCGCAAATCGAGCACCAAGACAGGATCGCCCACGGAACGCAGAATGGCTTCTGTTCGCTCCTTCGCGGCGTGCAGCTCCTCGGTTCGGGCCGCCACGCGAACCTCCAGTTGGGCCGCATAGGCCCTGATCTCGCCGAAGAGGCGGGCATTGACCAGGGATATCGCCAGCTGGCCGGCAAGGACTTCGAGCACATCCAGTTCCTCGGGAGAAAGGGTTCCCTCCCTCGGACCAAAGAGAAAGAGGGCCCCCATGACCTCCGCCGCGGCCGACAGCGGGATCACCCAGCACTCACCGTCTTCCGGAACTGTGGAGAGACGGATCAGATCCCATGATTCGGATGCCGGGCCCAATCGCAAAGAACGGTTCTCATGTAGAGCCCGTGCGATGGCAGGCATGTCCGCAAGCACCAGATCCGGAAGGCCTCTGAGGTCACGCCCACCCGGCGCGGCCAAGAAGGCATGCGATCGCAGGGTCCCATCATCCAGCAACATGATGCCAGCCACGTCACAGGCAAAGATCTGGAGAACCCGCAATGCGACTTCTCTTGCAAGCTGCTGTGTGTCCAGGATCGAAACTGCGAAGCGGCCGATTTCACCCACCAAATGGAGCTTCTCCGAGCGCTCGGCCGAGGTCTTAAGCAGCCTTGCATTTTCCAGCGCTACTCCCAGCTGGCGGGCAAACTGCTCCGCAACCTCGAGATGGCTCTGGCTGTAATATCCGCGTTCCCCCGCCCCCAGCAGCAAAACGCCCATCCGAGAGGTCTGCCAGTAGATCGGGATGCATAGCCAGGAGCGGATCCCCTCCCACAATCCTCCCTCGCCCATGACCGAACGGGAGTCCAGATCATCCAACCGCATCGGGGATCGAGCCGCCAAGGCTTCATCGATGCAATTTCCGGAGCCCTTTAGGACGGCTTTCCCAAGAATCCGTCCGCCCACATCGAGCTGTCTTAAACGTTCACCCTGCGCTGTAAGCCGCCCGCCCTGCTCCAAGAGCACCGCAGCAGCATCGAAAGGAACCACTTCTTCGAGCAGCGCAAGCACTTCCCCCAGCAACGCATCGGGATCGCGGGTTGAGGAGAGCTTGAGCGACACTTGCTGCAAGCCGCTCAAGGCCTGTGCCCTGCGGCTGAGCAAATCAAGGGTTCGCGCCTGTCGCAGCAGATCGCCCCAATGCCCCGAGAACGCTCGCAGCGTCAGTCGCTCGACCTCGGCTGGCCGTTCCCCGATGGCTAGGATCCCCTCGCCGGCGACAGGCGCCAGGTACAGCGCGTGAACCCCCTCCCTCCTAAGGAGTTTCTCCAAGCTGTCTATCGCGCCTCCCGGCATGATGGCCTGCAGAATATCTGCAAGCGAGTCGGCCTGCAGGTCTGCCCGCCCCCGCACAACATCTGCCAGCGCTGGCGAAAGATCCTCCACACGAGGCGCCACGCCGCCGAGGCCGGCCGACAGTTCGAGGATGGCATTTTGGATGGCCGGGGGATAGCCCGAGCCACGCAATGTCCATCGCCGGGAGTGCGGGTCGATGGCGAAATACATCGGCTGAAAACCGGCCCAGCGAAGCCCGTCAAGCCCTATATCGACGAGCCGCCGCACGGCGCTTTCTCGCCCGGCAGACCCGGGCAGCGTCAGCGTGCGTTCAAGATTTCTAAGCCGGTGGATGCGCAGCAGGCCGCGCATCTGCCGGCAGAGATCTTCCAGCCCCTCATGCCCTTTGGGGACCTGCATCCACCCCTCAGAATCCTTGCGGGCGGGAGTATCCCCCAGCGCGATCCATAGCGGCGGCAAGGCAAGTCTGCGTGCTGTGGCGAGCAGTTGGAAGAGGTGAGCCGGCTCTATCGGCAAGCCCAAGACCAGCGCGTCGACTGGCATCTTCCCCAAGGTGGAAAGGCATTTCTCCAGCGACGCCCGAATCAGGAGACGCCAGCCCCCCTCCGGAGACCGCAGGCCCTGGCGGATCAACCTCCGCCCTTCGGGCGAGGGATCGTACGCAAGCACTCGTGCGTCCATCAGGCTGCCTTTGGATTTCGGAACGGCCTTCATTCCACCTTCGGATGACTGAGCAATTTGTAGCCCCGGCCGCGACGGGTGATGAGGTAGCGAGGGTTGGAAGGGTCCGGCTCGATCTTCGCACGCAGACGGCTGATCAGCTTCTCAACCCGCGCATCATCCACATCGCCCAGATATTCCTCGCCCCACACGGCCGTGACAATCTGAAACTTATCGGTAAGTTTGTCTCGACGCTCATGGAGCAATTCCAGCAGGCGGTATTCAAGATCCGTAAGAACAGGGACCCGGATGCCATCAACCCACACATCCCCCGAGTCCGCGTCGAGGAACACACCCCGCGTTTCGGTATCGGGCGCCCGCCCCTTACGGCGAACAAACTCGGCGAAGATCGGCGAGAAGAGTTCCCGCTCATGCACAACACCCAGGTCCTGAAGATGCCGTAATTGCTGGGAAGGAATCCCGGCCTCCTGCTCCAGCGCCAGCGTGATCAGCGCCGCATGCTCCTCAGGCGTCATCTGATTCCATAGCTTGAGGCATTCGGCCCTGGGGAGTGGCTCGGTCCGCACCCACTCCCGGGGATCGCCCGTCCATCCCGCCGGCGAGCTGGCGAAGATCTGCGCCACGGCCACGAGTAAGCCCGGATGGCCGCCGGAAAGCTGGATGGCCGCTTGGGTCAGCTCCTTCGTCAAGCGGGGAAGCTTCAATTCCTTCAGGAGTGCCTTGGATTCATCTGCGTCCAAGAGTGGCATATGGAAGGTGAAACGTGAGAACAGTTCGGCGAATTCATCTTCCACCTGGACATTGCGGATTTCGGGAAGCTTGCGGATAGTGGCGGTGATGAAGACCAACCGGTCAGCGAACCGATCCCGCAAAGCCCGCAGGTTCAGAAGCGTGCGCTCATCCAACGCGGCGTAGATCTCATCAAACTCGTCCAGCAGCAGGCAGAGATCCTGCCCCAACCTTTCACATAGATCCGACAGCGCCAGGTTGAAGGAGAGTGAGGCCTCGAAAGCGTTTTCGGCCTCGGTGACCACCTGATGATAGCGGCGGATCTCCTCCAGGAGGCGATGGTCCTTCAACTTGGAAAGCTCCTCAAGCAGCGAGCGCAGAATGACCTCATAGAATGCTTGCGCCGAGATCGACACCGCTCGATTGCAATCCACGTATATCAGCATTCCCGCTCGGCCAGTGTGCTCGCCATAGAGCTCTCTGGCCTGAGGTGATGCCAGCGAGCGCATCACGATCGATTTCCCGCTGTTGCTCAGGCCGACAATGGAAGCACATTCCCCGGACCCTGCGGTGGCGATCAGATCCTGCTTCAATCCTGAAAAGGGGATCACGACCTTCGGCATGCGACCTCCTGATATGAAGGCAGGGTCAACACCAGGCTGACCCTGCCGGATGGAACCCGCGAAACGAGCAGGTGATCGCGGCTGAGGTTACGAGGCCACTCGCTCACGCAGGCTTCGGGCAATGAAGATGACCGCCACCAGCGCTCCACCCAGGAGCGCGATCAACGGCACGCTGACCTCGTCGCCGAAACCGGTTGCGGGCAGAGCGGTGGGAGAGGGTGTCGCGCCTCCACCACCCACCGCCGCGTCAAGCGTCTGCTGGGCGGCGGCTGTGGCCGTCTCCGGGGAAAGCGTAGGCAGAGTCAGGAAGGGCGTGGGGGTATCCGTCGGCAAGACCACCACCTGGGTGGGAGTGGCCGTCGCTGTGGGCCCCTGCGTCCGCGTGGGCGTGGGCGTGCGCGATGGGGTTTGCTGCACGACCACCGCCGTCTGTGTCAGCGCTTGCTGCGTGTTCTGCAAGTTGATCTCGATTGCCTGTGTGGCTTGCGCTGCTCTCTGGCGAGGGGCCAAAACCAACGCATAGACCGCAAGGCAGATCATGCTCAGCACCAGCAGCGCGCCCAATCCAGCCGCGGCGATGACAAAAGTGCGGTTCGATGATTCCTCGGGTAGCGGTTCGCCGATTTCGAATTCCTCAGCCATGATTTACACTCCTCAGCCTGGCGGCCATTCGCCGATTCGAGCCTGGACGGCTGGCGGCGAATCACCTGCTCGGATCACTGGAGGATCTCCACATTATCCAATGGTACCCTAGCGGACCCCACCCCCTCGATTTCAATCTCTACGCTCCGGGCCCGGATCCCACTTGGGTACAGCATTGCTTCTTTAAGGATCGATTTTACAACCCCGACCTCACCCAGGTGAGGCTCCCGCACCACCCTCACCCGCACACCGGCTTTCAACGGGACGACTTCTTCGGGTAGATCGAGCGTGCGGCTCGCCGGAAGCGGTATGATGGCTTCCGGTCGCTGGCCGGGCTGCGCCCAGGGCGTGCCCGCATCGACGGCCACCTCCCGGCCCACGTTGCTGGTGAAGAGCTGGAATGCGGGGGCATTCATCGGCCGCCGGCCAAAGCCCTCAGTGAGCATAATGGGAAATGGAAGCCTGCGGGCCACGGGGATCAGGTCCGAACTCATGCTCCCCATGATGACGCCACGCACCGAAAGTTCAGTGGCCTGGTGCAAAGGGGCAGAGTGATCGCACGTCCCCGCAACGAGCACGGCGCCCCGCAGGTTCACATCCAATTGATCGGTCTGCAGGCTCCCGGAGGGGCCTTCGCTCACGACGCGCATCACACCATAATCCTGGCGGGCATTGCCCCACATGCCCTGCACCAGCGCGCCGGTCGCCTCCAGGGTCACCACCTGCGAACCATCCGTGGCGATGACGACGCCCGGAAATCCGGCCCGTACTTGCACCACTTCTCCTCGCGCTTCCAGCAGCACCCGGCACTTGCGAATGACCACCACCATTCCGTCGGCAGGAGCCCTTACACTCCGCCGGGCCACCCCGACCGGTCCTGCGATCACGTCCCCCATTTCGACCCGTTCTCCCTCCCGGCAGCGAATCAGCTTCGCCGCCTGGGCAGCCGGCACCCCCAGGCCGCGCGCGACGTCCAGGTAATAATGCCGGGCTTGAACCTCGGCTTCGCCCACCACATCTGCTGCCTGAACCTTTTCATTCACCCGAACAGTGATGGCTCCGGGTGCGGGGAGCACGCGCTCCCGGCGAATGACGGTCATCCGCAGCACATGCGTGATGGCTGGCAAGAACCATTCGCTCATGGCACACACACCGCCAGGTGTGCAAGAAGGGTGCCAGAGATCATTCCATCGCCCCGATATCCCACAGCCACTTCTCGTTGGTCTCCCGTCGCAGGCCCGGATCCCTTGCCAGCGGAAGCGGCCGGCCGCGCGCATCGAGGATCAATCCCACGGCACCACCCGCCACGCGCAGCGCTCCCGCCTTCCCCGGCCCGCCGAAGCCCACATCGATTCCCCGCTCGGGGCGCAGTGTCAGCCGGCCATACTCCCCCTGCCGCAAGGGCAGCACAGCCAGTTGGCCCATGCGTACTTCACCGGCGATATCCTCGCCTCCTTGCTCCAGTTCTAGACGCAGCGTCAACACCCGCCGGCCCGGTCTGGCGCGTCCCACCGGTGCAACCACCGTGCCCAAGCTGACGTAACTGCCGGATTCAAGCACATGCACGGTCAAAAGCGGGGCCGGCCCCGCGGCGGCGCCTATCCCCGGCGAAAGGCCATGTGGATCCAGCACCAGGGTGGTTACGCCGGTGGGTTGCAATCCATCCAGGAGCGCCAAGGCGGCCAGTCCCGGCCGCGGCGCACGGGCGAAGACAGCCCCACTGGCAATAATTGGTTCCATGGGCGGCAAGAGTGCGCTGGAGGCGTAGTTCTTCCCGGATGGCCAACCCCGCCGCGCCAAACGCATGGCTGTAAGAACTATCTCTCTTGCCAGCGCCAATTCCAGATGCAATTCCTCGGCGCTGGCGGGCACGGTATAGGGATAGGCAGCCTTGTTGTAGATGAAGTCTCGCAGCTTGGTTTTCGAAATCTCGATTGGGAGCCAGCGCATGATGTTTTCGAGGCTGCTACGCCGCAGAATCCCGAGCACCGAACTTCCTATGCCCAGGTTAGTCTGCACGTTTAGGCGCAAATCAGCCTCAAAGGCTGCTGCGATCATGGTGTGAGTGGCCCCCACGTCGATGCCGAGCACCCCCTTCTCGGGGTCATAGATACGGCTGAGGTAGCGGAACACCCGTCCATAGGCATCGGCAGTGAGCATCGAGTATCCGCCGGACCACTTGTCCAGCTCTTCGAACCCGCCCACCTGTCGGGCGCGCACTTCGGCGATGGCCTCCCCGATCGCCAGCCTGGCCTGAGTCAGGTTTTCATGTCTCAAGGCCGGGCGAGCATTGGGCGCCAGGGCCACGTCGAAGCCTTCGCCGAAGCGCTCCGCAACCGCCGCGCCTAAGTTCCTGTTGCCGGCGTAGATAATGCGGGGGCGTTTGGCGCGAGGAATCAATCCCACTGCGGCGGCGACCAGGTCCACGAGCTGGAGAACCGATTCGCGCGCGCCGCCATCCGTGCCACCCACGATCAAGACCAGATCCGGCCTGGAAGCAGCAATGGCGTCGATCTTCTCGTCGTCGCGGCGCCCATCCAGCAAACTCACCTCTTCGACCAACTCCAGATAGGTCGATGTGATCATGCGACGGGCGCTGGCCATCGAAACCCCGGGCATCAGTCCCACCAGTACGGTCCGGACCTTGGGACCCGCAGAGGCGGTGCTCACGAGCAGGTCCACACCTGCCCCGCGACTGGTGACGGGCATGATCGGCAAATCCGATTCATCCAGGATCTGGCGTCCGGTGACGGCCTGGACCTGGTCCAGCGCCATGCGCACACCCTCGCCGACATCGAAGAGCGGCGGGCCAGCGGTGGTAGGTGCTCGACCGGTGGCGATCAGTCGGTAGCGTCCGTC
This sequence comes from uncultured Anaerolineaceae bacterium, assembly GCA_964591485.1. Taxonomy (GTDB): domain Bacteria; phylum Chloroflexota; class Anaerolineae; order Anaerolineales; family E44-bin32; genus E44-bin32. The sequence continues at coordinate 22,876 of CAZQDE010000009.1, forward strand.
GACGACATCGAAGAGACTGGCGCGGGTGTTAACCGTTCCCACATCGATGGCCAGGAGGGTTTCGGCTTCCAGGATCGCGCTCATGCCGTCCCCATCATCCGCCCATCCACCCGATTACCGCATGCCGCAAAAATTGCACTCTCTCGGCCAGGATGAGAATGGAGGCCGTCATGGCACCTGCGTACATCACCCCGAAAGTAAGTGCGATGAAAATGCGTCCCACATAGGCCATCCCCTGGGTGAATCGGGATCGATGCACCCTGCCGGTGGCCTCCCTGCGGGCACCGAAACGGAAATACATCAAGGTGCTCAAGGTCGCCAGGAAGAGCACCAAGCCACTGATGAGCCGCTCGGCCCAGCTCGCAATCGGCTCTCCCGCTGCTGGGATCATTGTCTCTGGGCCCAACGCCTCGCCCGCCGCCAGGGCCTGCGGGAGCAGGGTGCCGGTGATCCCACCACCCACGACAACCGCAGCCCCGACGCCGACCACCAGCGCCACCGGCAGACCGCCAAAACGTGTGGTCCTGGGGGAGAGCTTCAAGAGCATCAACAGGGATAGGATCCAAGGGATCAGCAGCGTGCCGACACCCTCGCGTGTGAGCAGGCCGGATGGCCCAAAACGGATCAAGGGATCCACGAGCACCGGCCGGATCACGTTATGCCAGGCGATGGCGCCGGCATAGCCAGATGCCACGCCGACAAACAAGTAGCTCGCCAAGCGGAAGAAGGCATTATCGCCGATCAAATAGCTCAGAACCATGATCGTCAGCAAGGCTGCGATGATCGTTCCAATGAAGTCCAGCGTGGGCCCGGGCAATTTGGATCCCCGTCCTTTCTCAGCCTTGCGCCCTGCGTATCAGCCAGCTGATGAAACCATAGGCTCCGCCGGCGAGCAGGATCAGTTGGGCGGCGAGCATGCCCGTTCCGAAGGCGTTCCACTGCGAAGCCGCTAACTGTGGCTGGCCGCTCAATTGGCGGTAGGACACCGCCGAGGGCAATCCGGTGAGAATGCCATCCACCCTGCGGTCGGCCGCCTCAAAGTAGGGTCGCACCAGCGGTTCGGCCCCGGCGCTCAGCACCATGATGAGCGGCGTATCGCCGATCCATGGGTGAGTCTGCTCCGCCCAGGTCCGTGCGGTCTCGGTCCCGGCCGTAATCACAACCACCAATCCGAAATCTGAGAGCCGCTGAACCTGGCGCAGGCCCTCGATCGCCCAGGGATCCTTCTCTTCGCCTTCCCGGGGCAAGTGGAACCCGGAAAGCACGGCGTCACGCGGGGCGATGGAGAAGAGTTGAACCGCGGTCGGACCGCCGGCGAGATATCCGAGATGGGAGACCTGCGCACCCGCAGCCGCGGCCTCAGCGAACATCCGTTCCGCCAGCGGGGGGCCCGTGGGCCGGGTGGAAAGTGTGGCGATGGGGTAGCCCCGTTGCGTAAGCTGCCCCACAACGGCGCCCGCAACGGAGCTCAATTCGCCGGTGTAGCCCGGTGTGTAATCGAAGACCACCAAGGCCGGTCGATCTACCGGCTGATCACCAATTCGCTGTATCAGCGGTGCCAGATCCGGTGAGATACTGGCGGGTAGCGGATAGCCACGCATGCCCATACGCTCGAACGAGAAGGGAATCAGGACGGCCACCAACATGACCAGACTGATGGCCCAGCGCACGAAGGGTATGCGCATCGCTGGACCTTCAGACGGGGCCATTTCCTGCTGCTCGTAATCCACCAGGCGCTGCAGTAATTCGGCCTGGGCGTACTGGCGCTCCGTGACCTCCAACTGAGCCGCAGCGGCGGTGGCCATCCGCGGCTTGGCCACGACCGGCTCCGCCATAAGAACCCCGCGCAGACCTGCGAGTGGGCCAGCCGATTCGACTGGTTGCTCCTCCTCGCGCTCGATCTCGATCTCTGGCCGGAAGGCATCCGTGGGGCGCATGGCCTCGAGCCAGGAGGGCAAGGTCGCAGGCGCCAGGTCGGGCGACTCGACTTCTTCCTCGGGCTCCTCGGCCGATACAGGGATTTCCGCCCGCAGATCTTCCAGCCAATCCGGCAGCTCCACCCCCTCCAGGTCAGACTCCCCGATCTCAACCAGAGGGACCTCGGACTGATCCTCCGGGACCAGCGCCGGGACATGCGGCAGCGCCTCCCCCTCCAGATCCTCAGGCGCCAAGGGTGGTGCTTCGGGCCCTTCTTCCTGGACTTCGGGAAGCGGCATCTCCTCGGTGAGCGCATCCAGGTCCTCAGCAAAGAAGGGGCTCTCTGCCGGCAGCGTCTCTGGCTCCGCCTCTGCCGCAAGGCCCTCCTGGACGGCTTCCTCCGCCTCAGGCTCCGGCAACGGTTCTTCCAGGGCCTCGCTCGGCGGCATGGCTTCGATCTCGGATGGAGGCTCCTCTGCGGCCGGAATCTCGGCTTCGCCCTCGTGGCGCAGGCGCTCCAGCCAATCCTCTTCCTCGGGGATCGCGGCCTTCTGCATGGCTTGCTTGGCCCGGATGCGCGCCAGCCACTCCGGTACCTGCTCGGCCTGCTCGAGCCCCTCATCCTCTGCGGCCGCCGCTTCCGACTCATCCCCCGCGGCGATGAATTCATCCATCCATTCAGGCAATACGCCTTCCGGAGGTCCTTCCTCGTAGCCGCTATCCGCCTCACGCAACCGGCCCAGCCAATCTGGCGCGGGGCTTTCCCCGGACTCCTCCTCCGTCGGCTCCTCTCCCCCAGACGTCAGAGCCTGCGACCGGATGCGCGCCAGCCAGTCCTCTTCGCCATCTTCGACGCCTGGCGGAGGCCCGGGCGCACCGGCCTCCTCGTGCGGGAGGCCGAGATCGCCACCTGCAACCAGGGGCTTCAGCCGCGCCCCGCATTCCCCGCAGACATCAGCCGTCTCCGGGTTGGGCGCGCTGCACATTGGACACCGTACTTCAGGCATCACTCATCCCCATAAGGCCGATCCAAAGCCAGGAGAACCCGCAGCCCGGTCATGATCGATCCCAAGGCCACCCCAAGCAGAATCCCCCGAGCGCCACCGGCGGCGGATACTTGCGCCAGCCAGTTGCGAAGCCCGCCAAAGAAGCTGTCAAGCATACCGCCGCTAGGTATAAGGCCCGGCCCAGAGCCCAGCAGGACTAAGAAGGCCGTGCCTATGAAGATCGCGCTGATTAGATCGGGGCGGCGCGCCAGAAGGCGGAATCCCGCCAGGGCAAGCGTGATCGCCAGCAGCGCCGAAAGCGTGGTCTCAACCGGCATTTGAATGTAATTGAAGAACAGCAGCACCGCAGCGCTATCTGGTCCAAAGATTAGCCCCAAGATCAGCGTTGCCAGGAAGGCCAGTAGGAAGACGGCGCTATACCCCCACCCTCGGGCCTGCTCGCTGACCTTACTCCAATGAACGGCCAGCAGATTAATCAGACCCACGAACAGTGCCACACCTGCCAGGAGTACCGCCCAGCGCATCAAGAGCAGACGCAACTGAAAGATGCTCTGCAGCCACCCCTCCGCCGGGATCGCATCCAGCTGGACAAAGTAGCCCAGGAGAACCAGGATCCCCACAGCGGTGGCGACCGCCGCCCATAGCAGATAGGAGCCCAGCCTCATAGGTCCACCCCCAGCAGACCCAGCAAGGCTCCCAGGAGGATGCCCAATATCAGGATAAGGCGCATGGCGTCCTGCACCCGCAAACTGGCCAGATGGGCCCTGTCCCTGCGCAAATAGGCACCCCCCGCGAAGATCTCCTCGCCGATGAGCGGATGCGCCGCCGTGGCATACAGTAGTGCCTGCGACTGAACATCATCCGTGCCGGCCATGACGAAGCAATTCTGCCGCTCGCCGAAATCGGCCGCTAAGGCGCCTTCGGCGCCGAATGCGCCCAGCAGGATGTGCACGGAAACATCCTCACTGGATAGCAGCGTAGGCAGGCTGGCAACATAGCTGAAGGGTGTGGGACCCAGCATGCGCGCTGCGATGGGGCGATAGCGGTCCAGCGCGCCAGCCTGGGTGTAGGCCGATCTCAACGTATCCTGGGCGAGAATGGCCATGGCCCCATCGCCGGTCGTGACCACCGCCGGCCGATCGCTTAAGGAGGTGACCCGCGCAATCTCGGCCAGAGTCGCCAGGCCTGCCAGCGCCGGGGCCACATCCGTGCCGATGACCGAGCCTGTCCCGAGTGAGAAATGCACCCTTTCGCCGGCCTCCACAGCCCGCTCGATGGCGCCTTTCAGAGCCTCAAAGGCCGGGATCTCGCGGAAAATCGGGGCCTGGCGCTTCCCCATGGCCAGATAGATCACCAGCAGAATGATCATCAGCGCCAGAACCGTCAAACCCAGGAAATCCAGACCCATCACAGATCGCTCTCCTGCTCCAGTAAATCAATCAAGACATCGACTTGCTGGGGGTCTTCCAGCATCCCGGCGAAGGCTTCCCAGGTGCCTTCTCGACCTCCGAGCAGCGGCGTGAGCAGATGAAGCGCTTGCGCCCCCGCCACCGACAGGGGTCGGAAGCCCCTCAGCAAGGCCGCAGAAAGATCCCCCAGGCCCGAATCGCGGAGCCAGGACGCTAGGCATTCGATAGTCATTCGCTCTTCTCGCATCGTCGCGCAGTATAGCACAAGGGGCAGGCCTGCAAAACACGCCTGGATGATGATTGCGGCATGATGCCCTAAGGGCCGATTCTAGACCGCGCAGGCTCGCCAAAGCAAGCAGCCTTCTAAGACAAGGGCTGGGGCTCTCGCCAGGCAATCGCGCACGGGCCGCTGCCCGTTCCGGCGGCGGCCCGCTGCATTCTTGCTTGCGGACGTGGAACCCGCAACATGATTCTGTCTGGTCCATCGCGCACTCATGAACCACCCGAGATGAAATCCAGCGCGTAGCGTGCGTCCTGGTAATTCGGATTGACCCGCAGGGCAGCCAAGAAGTCCTCCCGCGCCCCCGGAACGTCGCCCTGCCGGTAGCGGGCCCATCCGCGCCAGAGCAGCGATTCCTCGGCTTTGGCCGTCCGGCGCAGGGTGGCGTTCGCCAGCTCGATCACGTCTTCCAGGCGCCCGCTGTGGAAGTAGGCCAGATAAGGGCCGAATTGATAGCGAGTGAAGCGCCAGGGTAGCCCCAACGCCAAGGCGCGATCGTAGGCCTCGGCCGCCTCACGATAGCGCTCGAAATACACCAGATTGGTCCCGACATTGAACCAAGCGAAGGCATCCTTTGGTTCAAGCGCTGTTTCTTCCCAGGCGGTTTCAAGCGCCCGTTGGCGATTGAGATCGGCATCCAAGTCCTCTTGGAGCAGCGATTCAAGCGGTGGCGGATCGGTCACGGGATAGAGAAAGAGATAGGCCCGGTTGAAGGCTTTCCAACCCTCATCCAGCACCTCATAGGCCACCTCCTGGTCCGGGCCTGCGAAGGTGTCCTGACCGACGAAGACCCGGCGGGCGTCATCATAACCTGTGAGCAGCAGATAATGTCCCGCCCAGCCTTCATCCGGCCCATCACTTTCGACCATGTATCCCTTCTCCACAATGACGGGCAAGCCATAGGCCAGGAAGCGTTTCAGGGTCTCGATCGTCCCACCCACCCGATAGTCAGCCTCCATCCAGCCGGCACGGGTCCGCACGTAGTAAACCAGCTCGTCGATGTTGACATTCTTATCGCCCCGATCCGGCTTCAGGAGTTCAGAAATATCGAACTGGTCGCCATCCCAGCCGAAGAAGCGCAGTCCTAGCGCCAGGGTTGCAGGTCCGCAGTTGTTCCAATCCTGCTTCTCCCATGCCGGGGCCTGAAGCTGCACGACGCTGGGGAGCGGGGTGGCGCTGGGCGTGGGTGGAGCGGCAGTATGCTGGACGGACGGCGTCGGCGGGTGTGGTGTTGGCCGCACCGGCGCAGGCAGTCCGGCGGCGCCAGCGGGCGTGGGAAGCATCTCACTGGGGTAAATCAGGCCGCGCAAGATGCCCATCGCGGCGTCGAGACGCCATTCCGTGGCGTCTCGAACCTCGGGAACCCTGAATACTCCCCATCCAACCAGCACGGTCACCAAGCCCGCCGCCAGTAAGCGCCCTGTTCGCCGCGACATGCGCGGATTATATCAAGCCGCGCCCAGGTCATCACGCCCTCATGCATCTCGAATCCCATCGGCGGCGACCTGATCAGCACCGTCGTCTGGCGAGGCGTCCCACTCGCAACCCCGCTGGCCGAAGCTGGCATTCAGCCAGGCTCGCATACTCTTCGCGTGCGCGCCCATGATAGCACCGGCGAGCTCCAGATTCTCTCGCGCCGCTGGCCTCGCCCCGATGGTGCCACCGGAGTCCACGAGATCACCATCCGTTTATAGAACCTACCCCCAGGGCCACTGGCCTGGCCTCCACTCCACAAGGCCGCAGAAACCTGCGGTAGAATGAAGCGCGCTTATAACCCGCTGTGCCTCGGTTCGGTGCCGCCCGCAACTCAGATGCCATGGCGCAGCTCCCGGAGCGATCTCAATTCTCGGAGGATTTAGTGATCCAGCGACAAATCCCGGTTTTCATCTTGGCGATATTCCTATTAGCGCTGGCAACCTGCTCGCCGGTCAGTGAACCGGTCACCATCCGTATCGGCGTTCTCCCCATTCTCGATAGCCTTCCCATCTATGTTGCCCAAGATCAAGGGTATTTCGAAGCCGAGGGCGTATCACTCGAGTTCGTTCCAGTTGCCTCGGCGCCGGAGCGCGACCAGCTCATGCAGGCCGGTCAACTGGATGCCATGATCAATGAAGTCGTCTCTGTGCTGCTCTACAATCGACAAGAGGTGAAGGTCGTGGCGGTTCGTTTCGCCCGCACGGCAACGGCAGAGCATCCTGTCTTCCGCATCGTGGCCTCCGCCGATAGCGGAATTCTGGATCTGGAAGGATTGGAGAATACCCCCATCGGCATTTCCGAGGGCACGGTGATCGAGTACACCACCGACCGGCTGCTCCAACGCGCCGGTTTTGCGCCCGAGGAGATTGCGAAGGTGGCGGTTCCCAAGATCCCAGACCGGCTAAACCTGCTCGCCTCGGGCCAGCTGGCGGCCGCCAATCTGCCAGACCCTGCCGCCTCTATGGCGATCCTCAATGGGGCGTGCCTGATCATCGACGACACCTCCTACCCCGAGATCAGCCACAGCGTGATTTCCTTCTCCAAGGCATTTGTCGATCAGCATCCCGAGGGGGTAAAGGCCTTCTTGCGCGCCTTCGAGAAGGCGGTGGACGACATCAACGCCGATCCCACCGCATGGGATGAATTGCTCCTCGACGAGGGCCTGCTGCCGCCGCCTTTGCTAGGGGCCTACCGGCTCCCGCCTTACCCCGCGGCCTCGGTCCCCTCTCAGGCCCAATTCGCGGATGCGCTGGCCTGGGCGCAGGGCAAAGGCATCGTCGAAGGCGAGGTCCGCTACGAAGGCTCCATCGACGGCTCGTTCCTCCCCTGAGGAGGCAGCCAGCGGTCAAAGCTGGCGCAGGCGATGATTGCGCTTGACGGCGTGGACTTCCACTATCCGGCTTCCCCGGCGATCTTCACGTCCTTCAAGTGGGAAGTGCAGGCCGGGGAGGCCTGGGCCGTGTTGGGCCCCTCCGGCTGTGGAAAGACCACGCTGCTCTACTTGCTGGCGTGCCTGCTCCGCCCCATGCGGGGGGAGATCCGCATACACGGCCAGCCGCTCACCCGCCCCCATCCGCAGACCGGGCTCATCCTTCAGGATCATGGCCTGTTGCCCTGGGCGACGGTGGAGGAGAATGCCGCCCTCGGCTTGCGGGTGCGCGCATTCTACGGCCCCGATGGAACGCATGCCCCCGCCGATGAGCAACCCGGCTCCATCCAGGAAAGGGTCGATCCCTGGCTGGACCGGCTGGGCCTCGCCGCCCACCGCCGGAACTTTCCGCATCAGCTCTCGGGTGGCCAGCGCCAGCGGGTGGCGATCGCCCGAACCTTGGCCCTTCATCCCGACCTGCTCTTGATGGATGAGCCCTTCGCGGCCCTCGACGCTCCCACCCGGGAGAGCCTTCAGGACCTGGTCTTAGAGCTGCGCGAGGAACGCCGATTGACCACCATCATCGTCACTCACACGATCGAGGAGGCGGCAGTTTTGGGGCACAAGATCCTCCTGTTCAACGAACCCCCAATTGAGCGAGCCTTGGTCGTGAACAACCCGGGCGGTGCTGCGCCGGGGTTCCGCAACACCCAGGCCTATGTGGAGATCTGCCGGGAATTGCGCTCGGCGCTGGAGGCCAGCGCATGAAACGGGGAGCAGTCGCAGCGGCCGGAGTGGCCTTACTGCTTGTATGGCAGGTAGCGTCATGGGCGCTGAACCTAGCCATCCTGCCGGCACCCAGCCGGGTCCTTGCCACCTTCTTACACGAGCTGTTTGGGGAACTCGGATTGCATCTGCTGGCAAGCTCTTGGCGCGTCCTCGCCTCCACCTCCCTGGCCCTGGCACTCGCGGTGCCCGCCGGCCTCATCCTGGGGCAATCCAAGAAACTCAATCGCTGGCTCACGCCGGTTATCTATCTGCTCTTCCCAATCCCCAAGGTTGTCTTTGTACCCATCATTCTCCTGTTCCTGGGAGTGGGCGACCTCTCGAAGATCGTCATCATCTTCCTGATCCTATTCTTCCAGGTGCTAGTGCTCGTCCGGGATCAGGCCGCTTCGCTGCGCCCAGAGCTGCTGGCCTCGGTCCGCAGCCTGGGAGCCGGCCGGCGGGCCCTATTTCGATTCGTCTACCTTCCAGCCAGCCTACCGGCCGTGCTGACGGCGCTGCGCCAATCGGTTGGCACCGCCATCGCCGTTCTCTACATCACCGAGCTTTTCGCCACGCGGCGAGGCCTGGGCTACTATATCTATATCCAGGGGAGCACTCTGTTTAATTACCCAAAAATGTACGCGGGCGTGATCGCCATGAGCTTACTGGGACTGGGGCTCTACTTCACCGTCGACCGACTGGAGCACATCCTTTGTCCATGGAAGGAGGCGAGCTAGATGGCACTCGAGACTGCCTTGCTCATCGTCCCGCCAAAAGATGTGCAAGTGTTCAGCTTCCCCATCCGGGAGGAACACGACTCGGATGCCCTCGATCAGAATCTTCCCGCCCATATGACGCTGCTCTATCCCTTCGTATCCCCGGAGAAGATCGAGCCCGCCGCCGAGAAACTGCGCCGCGTGCTCGCGGAGGTCCCGCCGTTCGAGGTGACGCTCGATCGATATGGCCAATTCGAGGACGCCCTCTTCCTCGAGCCAGCCGACCCGGCGCCCATCATGGCGCTCTATGAGCGCCTGGCCCGCGCCTTTTCAGAGTTCCCTATCTACGAGGGCGAGCATGGAGCCGCCCTTCACCCGCATGTCACGCTTGCGCGCTTCCAAGATCCGGCTCAAGCGGATGCCATCCAGCTGCCTCCCACGCCCTCCTTCACATTCCTGGTCGACAAGCTGCACATCTACCTTGGATCCATCGATGGCGATGAGCCCTTCATCCCTCGCGCCGTCATCCCACTGGGCGGAGGCTCATGATCCCGACCAGCCGTCCATCCAGCGGTTCGCAGGTGCAGGAGATGTTCAGCCGCATCGCGGCGCGCTACGACCGGCTGAACCGCTTGATGACATGGGGGCGTGATCGGGCCTGGCGTCGCGAGACCATCGCCGAAATCCGGCTGGCACCCGGCGAGCGCTTCCTCGATGTGGGCTGCGGCACGGGGGATCTGGCTCTCGAAGCGCTGCGTCGGCAGCCAGATGCAGATATCATCGCCTGCGACTTCACTGCCGCCATGCTGCGGCTTGCCCGCAGCCGGCCCGGTGCCGGCCAGGTGGCCTGGGTGCTCGCGGACGCCACACACCTGCCCTTTGCCCATGACTCGATCGATGCGCTGGCCTCAGGCTTTCTTCTCCGCAACCTGGTCGATCTTACGGCGGGTCTCTCCGAGCAAGCGCGCGTGCTCAAGCCGGGGGGCCGCTTCGCCGCGCTCGACACCACGCCTCCCCAAATACGCCTTTTTGCACCTTTCGTCCGCTTCTATCTGGCACGGGTGATCCCTGCGCTTGGGCGGATGTTCGCGGGTGATGTAGAGGCCTACCACTACCTGCCGGCCACCACCCAAGGCTTCCTGCCGCCGGAGAAGCTGGCCGCAACGCTGCGCAGCGCCGGCTTCACTGGGCTGCGACTGACCCGCCGCATGTTTGGCGCCATTGCGATTCACTGGGCGATGAAAACAGCACGACCTGTTTCTGAGCGAGAAGACCATAAGGCCCCATGAAACGCATACTTGCATTGCGGGCCCCAACGCTCAGGGCGGTGGTTGCCAGCCCGCACAACCCGATATCCCGGAAGAGATGAGGACAATGGATAGCTTCGCAGAGTGGTTCAAGGATTGGCTGATCCCTGGTTCGGTTACCTTTCTCATGGTCGCCATCACCCCCGGCATCCTCCTGCTCTTTTGCCGTGAGCGAGTGGCCCGTTGGGGTCGTCGCTGGCTCACTGGTCTGACCATCCTTTATTGGATCCTCTCGACGCCGCTTGCGGCCAGCGGTTTGGAACGCCTGCTTGCGGGCGACCTTCAGCCCCTCTCTCTGCAAACCATCCCCGAAGGCGTTCGCGCCGTCGTGATTCTTGGAGGTGGGGGCGGCACCTATGAGTCGGAGGCCGGCCGGATTGAAGTTCTCAGCGAGGCGAGCAGCCTGCGGGTCCTCGAGGGCGCACGCCTCCTGGAAATGCTCGATCGGCCCTGGGTGATTGTCTCCGGGGGCGTCAACCCGGAGGTCGGGCTCACGGTTCCCGAGAGTGAGACGATGCGGGCAACGCTGATAAGCCTGGGAGTTCCGGAGGAGCGCATCCTGGTGGAAGCCGGATCAGCCAACACCCATGATCAGGCCATCCGGCTGAAGCCTATGCTGCAAGAAGCCGGCGCCGCGCCGTTTTTGCTCGTGACCTCTCCCTCGCATATGCGACGGGCCTACTTGACCTTCGTGCAGGAGGACCTTCAACCCATCCCTGCACCTTCCTCGGAGCGCACAGCCACCCGCGAGCCTTTCGGGTTCGCCATCCTCCCCCAGCCAGAGGCGCTCGAGGCCAGCCGCAATGTCATGCGGGAGATATTCGGCTTACTCTACTATGCTCTACGCGGATGGATTTAGGACCGCCGCCTTAGCTTCCCACCAACCCGGGAGCGAGCATCCCGATCGAAATCGCCACGGCATAGAGAAGAACCCAACGCGCAGCCCCCGCGAGCGCAAAGTTCAGCGACCCGCCCTTATGCCTTGCCATGAAGCGAAACCAGCCGAGGGTGCTGGGAAGCGTGAGGAAGCCAAGCAGGATCCAGGGGGTCGCCCAGCCCCCCACCCACATCACCAGCGGCGCCAGATAGGCCAGGGCCGCCATGGCCCCGAATTCGATCAGCCCGGCCTTCGGACCCCATACCGCCGGGATCGTATGCCGACCAGCGGCGCGGTCGGTCTCCCAATCGCGATAGTTGTTCACGGCCAGCAGGCCTGTGATTGTGCTCCCCACACCCAAGGCCGCCAGCCAGGCGGCGCCGGGAACGGTTCCGGCCTGAACGTATACTGTGCCGCAGACCGCCACAAATCCGAAGAAGATCATGACCATCAAGTCGGCCAGCCCGTTATAGGCCAGCGGCGAGGGGCCGACGGAATAGCCGATCCCGGCCAGAATGGCAGCCAAGCCGGTCAAAAGAATCGGCCAGCCGCCCGCCCACACCAGGTAGGCGCCTGCCAGCGCGGCCACGCCGAAGGCCACGAAAGCGCCTCTGCGGACTGCCGCGGGCGGCAATAGGCCTGCCTGGGTGACACGAAGAGGCCCGAGCCGGGCCTCGGTATCTGCGCCGCGCTCGAAATCGCTCACGTCGTTCAAGATGTTGGTGCCCACCTGAATCGCCACAGCACAGAAGCCCGCGGCCAGCGCGGGCAAGATCTTGAAGCTTCCCATCGACCCCGCCAGGGCGCTGCCCACGAGTACAGGCGCCACCGCTGCGGTCAGTGTCCGCGGCCGGCTTGCCAGCACCCAAACGCGCCAAGCTGGTATCGGCTGCGTATCTTGACCCTCTTCACCAGAAGCCTTCATGTTCCTCCTGCGGCCTTGGAACGGGGAAGGCGCCCGCCGTCGGGCACGAATTATAATAGACAGCCTATGTCCATCCTGTCGCAAGTCCGTTCCCTGTGCGGGAGAGCCGGTGGTTCTCCACATGCGTGACCTCAAGCCCTGGAAGGTGCTCCGTCGCAGGCTGCTCTTGGACCGCTCACCCTGGATGCGGGTGCTGGAGCACGACGTCCTTCTTCCAGATGGCCGGCTAGTCGAGGGCTACCTGCGGGTCGAGGTCCAAAGCTATGTGATCATCGTTCCCATCGATGAAGCGCAAAGGGTGGGCCTGGTGCGCTCCTACAAGCATGGTGTGGAGGCGGTGGATATCCAACCACCCGCGGGGATCATCGAACCGGGCGAGACCCCGCAACAGGCGGCGATGCGCGAACTTCGCGAAGAGATGGGCTGCACCGCGGAGAACTGGCATCCCCTGGGAGATTACGTCATCAGCGGGAATTATCGCGCCGGCCGCGCGCATGTCTTCCTCGCGACCGGCTGCCGGACCATCGCCGCCCCGGAGGCCGGGGACCTCGAAGAACAGGAGATCATCTGGCTCGCCCAAGAGGATCTCCGTCGGCGATTGGAGCAGCACCGCTTCGCGCAGATCGACGCCGTGGCCGCGCTGAGCCTTGCCATGCATCATCTCCAGAAGCCGAATTCCGGGCAGCGACCCGATGGCCGGGAGGCTTCCGCATGAGCGCGCGTGATCTAGACCGGGCCGCGGCGCGGGGCGAACCCTCCTACGTCTGGCGCGCGGGACAGGAGCGCCGTCTGCGCCTGATCCTGGAGGCTGCTGGCGAACGCGCTCGAGGCCGTATTCTCGACGACGGATGCGGTGTGGGTCAGTACCTGGCTCATCTGGCCGACGGAGCCGCGCTGGCCGTGGGGCTGGAGTTCGATGCGCAGCATGCAAGCGCGGCGGCCAGCCGCGGCCTTCCCGTCACCCGGGGTGCAAGCGAGAGCCTCCCTTTCCCTTCGGGCTTCTTTGACCTGGTCCTATCCCATGAGGTTTTGGAGCATGTCCGTGATGACCGGGCAGCGTTGCGCGAAATCGTGCGCGTGCTCAGAAAGCCCGGCGGCCGGCTGGTGCTCTTCGCCCCCAACCGAGGGTACCCGTTCGAAACTCACGGGGTGTACTGGAGAGGCCGCTATCGGTTCGGAAATATCCCCCTGGTAAATTACCTGCCGCGCCAGCTGCGTGACCGGCTGGCTCCGCACGTTCGCGTCTACCGGCGCGATGACCTGGACATGCTCTTGGAAGGGCTGCCGGTCCGGGTCGTGGAGCGCAGGATTATCTTTGGAGCCTACGATAACATCATCGCCCGCTGGCCGCGCCTGGGCCGCGCGTTGCGTGCTGTGCTGCACTATCTCGAACGCACGCCACTGCGCGTCCTGGGCTTGTCACATTTCTGGATTGTTGAGCGCGAATAGAGCCGGGTCGATCCCGCGATTAATGCGGCGCAACCTCCCCCACTTCCTGGACATCAACCGGCACACCCTCGATCTCGGGCGGCACAAAATCTTCCGGCGCCAGCTCGGCCTTCGGCACTTTGCGCCGCACCATCACCACCAGCCCGACATCCCCGGTCAGTTCGCCACCGCGGTGCAGATACCCCACGCCCACTCCGATTACATTCACCTTGCCAAGTAGCGCCCGCTCGTGACGGGCCATCACCTCTCTGGCTCTTGCATAGGCCGAAGCTGGATCTCGTTCTTCTGGGTGGGGTGCGCTCATATCTCGATATCCAATCCACGCAGGACCGATCGAATCGGATTGTAGATCGTGGCCTGGTCGGAGCCAGCGAAGAGCAATCCCACAGCCGCCAGCGCCTCCCCTGCCACCAGCAGCGAACCCGAATCCCCCGGCTGCGACATCGCCGTTGTTACGATTTGATTCTCGAAGCGCGCCGAGGCCTCCCCATATTGGACGTTGACCGTGGCGTCCAATACGATCACCTGGCCCGCTGTCAATCCGGTGGTCCGTCCTGACTTCCGAACGGGCATGCCCAGCGTGGCATCCATTGTGCCGGAGACCTTGCCGATTTCGAGGATTTCATCCAGCACATCCTCGTCCCGGAGCGGCCTGGCAACGGCTGCGTCCATCACGTTCGCCGCCTGCGGGTCAGCCCAATACGCACGCACCTGATGCTTCGATCCCAGCAGCTTGGCAACGGCGTTGCCCAAGCGTGCGTAGCGAAGCGCCCAAGGGCATGTGGCCGGCGCCGAGGTGAAGTGAATCGGCGCATAGCGCTCGAGCCGCGCCAACCCATCCTCTGCCTCGCGGCCCCCGTCGGCCTGCCCCGGTTGCAGGATAAGATCCCCGGGCTGACCCCGGTTGCTGGCCGCCAGCACGTGATTGTTGGAAAGGATCAGCCGCGCCCCGGTGCTCCGATCACGCACCACACTTCCCAGCGTGCCGGCCGTGATCAGGCTGTGCCCGATGCTGACTCCCCCTAACGCCGGCCGCCATCGGTCAGTGCGAGCGGGGTGCGCCTGAAGAAAACCCACTTGGATGACGTCAGTGGCGATCCCATCAACCTCGGATGGCACGAGCGATTCCTTCGTCAGGCTCGCTCGGGGCAGCTTTTGCGTCACCATGGCAACGACACACAGATCCTCACGCCGTCCCTCGCGCAGCTTATAGCCCGTTCCCACGCCAACCACATTCGGCTTGGCCAGGAGTGCTTCCTTATGACGGTCCTTGACTGCCGCGATGTCCTTGCGCTCGTACACGCTCGCCTCCTCCCCTTACCACACCGACAGTATACGGCCAAATGCGTCCGGCGCGCAGTCTCCGAGCCGGCCCCCACGGTGCAAGCGGGCGGGCCTTGGCCCGCCCACACTTGGTTCCATCCTTACGCGATTGCGCCATGGGTCTTGGATCAGATGTGAATGGCATGCCCCTCGGCGGCGTGCGCCGCCTCCATCAGCACTTCACTCAGGGTAGGGTGTGCATGGACGTTGCGGGCGATCTCCGTCGGGGTCAGCTCCATCATCTGTGCCAGCGTGAGCTCGGGAAGCAATTCGGTGACTTCCGGCCCAACAAGGTGCGCGCCCAGGATTTCGCCATGTTTGGCGTCGGTGATGAGCTTGACCCATCCCGCGTAGTCCCCCAGGCCCAGCGCCTTGCCATTTGCCTGGAAGGGGAAGCGGCCAACCTTGACCTCGTAACCCCGCTCCCGTGCCTGTGCTTCGGTTAATCCGAAGGAGGCCACCTGCGGCTGCGAGTAGGTCGCCCGCGGCATCATCTCATAATCCAAGGTGATGGTCTCCACGCCGCCAATGTTCTCGGCGCAGATGATGCCCATCGCCGAGGCCACGTGCGCAAGCATGAGCTTGCCGGTTACATCCCCGATCGCCCAGATGCCGGGAACATTGGTCGCCATACGCTCATCGATCTCCACGAACCCCCGCTCATCCAGCTTGACCCCAGTGACGTCCAGCCCCAAATCCTGCGTGTTGGGCTTGAACCCGATCGCCACCAGCGCCTGTTCGGCCTCCAGTGTGTCCTCGCCACTCTCTCCGGCAATCTTGACCTTGACCTTTGTCTTGAGGCTCTCAATCGCCTCCACTTTGGTCCCCGTCAGAAGGCGCACGCCGCGCCTCTTGAAGGCCTTGGCGAGCTCGTTGCTGACTTCTTCATCCTCAAGCGGGGCGATGCGTGGCAGCATCTCAACAACTGTGACCTCAGAGCCATATGCATTCCAGACCGTGGCAAATTCCAGGCCGATGGGTCCGGCCCCGATGATGACCGCCGATTTCGGCAATCGCTCCTGTAGAATGGCCTCCAAATAGGTCAGTACCCGCTCCCCATCGGGCTTCACGCCGGGGATCATGCTTGCCGAAGCCCCCGTGGCGATCACGATGTTCTCGCCCCGCAGGATCTGCGGCTCGCCGGATTCCCCCGTCACGGTGAGTTCTTTTGCCCCACTGAATCTCGCCGTTCCCATGAACACTTCGATGGAATTTTTCTTCATCAGGAACCCCACACCGCGCGTCAGGCGGTTGGAGACCTGCCGGCTTCGCTTAACTGCAGCTGCGTAATCCAGCTTCAGGCCCTCCACCTGAAAGCCGAATTCCTTCCCGCGCTCTCGCAGCAAGTGCGCCACCTCGGCGTTCCTGAGCAAAGCCTTGGAGGGGATGCACCCTACGTTCAGACAGATTCCTCCCAGAAACCGCCTCTCCACAATAGCTGTTTTCAGGCCAAGTTGGGCTGCACGAATGGCGCAAACATAGCCCCCCGGACCCGCGCCTACAACGATGACATCGAAATCTGCCATGCCAGCTTCCTCCCGGAGTAGATGGCCCTATTCTAACCTACCTTGCGCATATTCTTCAGGCCCAGGCATCCGGTGCGGCGACGATTAATCCCAGGAAT
This sequence comes from uncultured Anaerolineaceae bacterium, assembly GCA_964591485.1. GTDB lineage: Bacteria > Chloroflexota > Anaerolineae > Anaerolineales > E44-bin32 > E44-bin32. The sequence continues at coordinate 39,323 of CAZQDE010000009.1, forward strand.
TGGTCCACCATGGCGCCGGCTTCAGCCGTCACCTGTCCGGCTTGCGCAGCAACGCTTGCGGCAGCTGGTGCAGAGCTGTGCACCAGTCGGACTGGCCCTTTCCCCTGCGAATGGTGCCTGCAATCCGCCGGGCTGCCTGAGCCGCCAGGGTGAGCTATATTGAAGCGAGAAGGATGTTGAGGACGCGTTCGATGGTCGTGAGTATGACGAAAGCTTCCTTGGCGAGGCGGTCTGCCAGATGATGGTTCACCCAACAACAAAATCTGCCATACGCCCGCGCCGCGCCTTAACGCAGAACGGCCACCGCAGGGGTGGCCGTGAGGCTTGGATGATGTCATCTCTTCTAGGCTGCGCGCGCGGAGACGCTTTCTTCCATTGGAATAGCTGGCTCCTCGACGCGCAGGTGCGCGCAGATATCCCTCAATGCTTTCTGGTAGAGCGCCAACAGCTCCTCATCCGAGGCTTTCAGCCTCCGAAGACTCTGGCGAGCACAATCCCGGCAGCCACGCATGGCGCGGTAGGAATCGGTCTCGCAGGTCAGGCAGCCATCAATGCGGATCATCATGAGCGAGAAAGCCAGCTTCTCGGGATGATCCTCTGGGAAAGCCGACACGCGCTCCACCAACCCGCGCCAGACCTCCCCACGCTCATACCGAAGTTTCGGGATCACGTAAGTCGGGAACAAGAGTTCATTTTCCGCATACATGGAATGTCTTTCTCCCGAGGCTTGCTGAAAAGGCGGGGCTGGGACAACCTGGCTTCATTGTAGATTCGGCCCGATTCGCCTTGGCAGGGTACTTTGGTACCATGCGGCGGCCTGCTCACGCGCCGGATAGGGTTAGACACCTCCGGTACCGTAGGCGGATGGATCGGTGGGTGTCTCGCCGGAGGGATCGAAGACGTACACATAGGTTCCAATATCCGCCCAGTTGTAGATCCAATGGGCATCGGCCGGCGAGAGGTTCACGCAGCCATGTGAGCGCGGGTAGCCATAGCCGTTATGCCAATAAGCGCCGTGTAAGGCCCGGGCTTCATCAAAGTAGAGAGACCAGGGCACGTCCTCGAGGTAGTAATAGTCCGAGCGATCCGCTTCGAAGGCGCCTTCCATGGATGTCGACTCGAGCTTCTCAAACACCTGGAACACGCCCGGCCGGGTCCACCAGCCCTTCAGGCCGCTTGAAACCAGGGTGGCGTAGATCATTTCGCCTCCCTCGTAAACGGCAAGGGTCTGCTCGTAGAGATTGATCGAGATCCAGCGGTCGCTCTCGACACCCTCGGGGCGCTCTGGATCCGGCTCGACCTTGGCGATCAGACGTTGTTCAATCCAGTCTTGCGGGCCGATTCGATACCAGTCCCAGCCACCCACATTCCTGGTCTCGTAGACCCATACGACCTGGAAGCGGTCGAAGAAGCGCCCGGTCGCGGGCGCGTCATAGCCGGGCTCGCTACGGGACTCGGTCCGGTTCAGGATCCAGGCAAAGGTTCCGCTCGGCGTCCGGCTGAAGGCCAAGCCCCGGAAAGTGGGAGCTCCGACGCGAGCGAGTCCTTCCCCGCGGATGTAAACCCCGGGCACGATCATGTAGACCACCTTGTCGTGCCGCTCGTAGCGCTCGATCCAGGAGAAGTAGACAAACCCTGGAGGGACGGTCCGGTAGGGGTTTTCCTCCCGGAAGGCATCATCCACGCTGGTGTAGAGAGGCGTGCCCTCGTCCCGGCGCGAGCGCAGGTAATGGAAGGGCATGTTGCCCAAAGTTGGGTCGAGGGTCTTGAGCGGGAAGGGCCTCTCGGGATACTCGCCCCGGCGGGCGGAGTCGAACAGCGCAGTCCTGGCGCCGGATCGGCGGCACAGGAACGGATGGCGAAGCTGCAAGTCCAGTGGGCAGAATGCTACAGCCTCGGATTGCGGAGGGCTGGGGCTGGCATCCACGCCAGCGGAGGCCGGCCCAGCCAGGAGGCCTAGCCCCATCGAGGCCAATGTACATGCGAGCAACAGCCTCGATCTCATAGGCAGCGACCAAATCTCAAACCGGCCATGATAGGTCCTATTATAGAGTGCCGCGGGCCGAAAGTCATCCCCCAATTGGAGCCAGCAGGCCGACCTACCGCACTAGCGTTTATGCTGCACGTCTGCCTGGATCCGCGCCAGCAGCGACTCCACGCTCATCGGGCCCAGATCCTCGCCCGAGCGGAGCCGCACGGCCACCTGGCTGCCTTCGACCTCTCGATCACCCACTACGAGCATATAGGGGACCTTCTGCAATTGCGCGTTGCGAATCTTGGCATTCATGCGGTCGCTGCTCGCATCCACCTCCACCCGCAATCCCGCCTCGCGAAGCTTCTCGGCCACCCCGTTCGCATACCCGACATGGCGATCGGCGATGGGGATCAAAACGGCCTGAACCGGTGCCAGCCAGACCGGAAAAGCCCCGGCGTAGTGCTCGATGAGCACGCCCATGAAGCGCTCCATGGAGCCAAGCAGCGCCCGGTGGATCATGTACGGACGGTGTTCCTTGCCATCCTCAGCGATGTAGGAGAGATCGAAGCGTTCCGGCAAAACGAAGTCGAACTGGATGGTGGAGAGCTGCCATTCCCGCCCGAGCGCGTCCCGCACCTTGATGTCGATCTTCGGCCCATAGAAGACGGCCTCGCCTTCATCGATCTTGTATGGCACACCAGCCCGCTCCAAGGCCTGCTGCAAGGCGTCCGTCGGCGCCACCCAATCCTCGGGCTCTCCAGCCGCCTTCTCGGGGTTACGCGTCGAGAGGTATGCCTGGAAGTCTTCGAAACCAAAGGCTCGAAGCAGCTTCAAGCTGAAGGCCAGCACGCGGTCGATCTCCTCCGGCATCTGGTCCGGCCGGCAGAACAGGTGGGCGTCGTCTTGCGTAAAACCCCTCACACGCAGCAGCCCGTGCAGCACGCCGCTGCGCTCAAAGCGGTACACCGTCCCCCATTCCGCGAATCGCAACGGCAGGTCGCGGTAGGAGCGCATCCGGCTCTTATAGATTTGGACGTGGAAAGGGCAATTCATCGGCTTGAGGAAGTACTTCTGCCCCTCGATATCCAGCGGGGAGTACATGCCATCCTGATACCAGTCGAGATGGCCGCTTGTCTCCCAGAGTTGGGCTTTCCCGATGTGTGGTGAGTAGACGAACTCATATCCGCCGCGTTCATGCTCGGCCCGGCAGAAATCCTCCACGATCTTGCGGACCATGCCTCCCTTGGGGCTCCAGAGAATCAATCCCGGCCCCACTTCCTCACTGACGGTGAAGAGGTCCAGCTCGCGGCCCAATTTGCGGTGATCACGCTTCTGGGCCTCCTCCAGCTTCCAGAGATAGCGCTCGAGCTCTTCCGGCGTCGTCCAGGCGGTACCATAGATGCGCTGCAACATGGGGCGGCGTTCGTCCCCGCGCCAGTAGGCCCCGGCGACATTCAGCAGCTTGATGGCATCGGGGTTAAGCTGGCGTGTATTCTCCACGTGCGGGCCGCGGCAGAGATCCACAAACTGATCATGCTTATAGATCGAGAGCTCCGGCGTCTCATCGAGCGGGTTGCCGTGCTCGTCCATCTCACCCCTTTCAAGGTCATCGATGAGTTCCAGCTTGTAGGGCTGGTCGGCGAACAACCGGCGCGCCTCCTCCGCGGAGAGCACCCTTCGTTCGAAGGGATGGGCCCCGCGGATGATTTCCCGCATGCGTCTCTCGATCGCCTCCAAATCCTCAGGGGTCAGAGGGCGCGGGAGATCAAAGTCGTAATAGAAGCCATCTTCGATGGCTGGGCCGATGGCGATCTTGGCTTCGCCCGGGAACATCTCCATCACAGCCTGCGCCATGACATGCGCGGCTGAATGGCGGATGCGGTGCAAATCTTCCTCCTGAGACTCTTCCTTCTTGCCCTTCGCCATACCACACCTCCTTTAGGCTCCTTTAACACAACTCTCCCGCCCTTCTGGGGCGGGAGAGGCTCTCTCGCGGTTCCACCCAGATTGATCCCCTACAGGATCCTCTCTGTCAGCCGATAACGGGGCTGGCCCGGTCCCCATACTCAGCCGCGATCGCAGCGGCCTTTCCGGTTTCCGCTCACGGGTGGTTTTCGCCAGTGCGACCTGGCGGCAGCTCTCAGTCTCTGGCCGCCGCTCCCTGTCAGACCTGCCTGCCGGCTACTCGTCCCGGTCTGGGCGTTTCCTGCGATTCAGTTGAGTGGGCGGTATTGGACTCGAACCAACGACCTTTGCGATGTCAACGCAACGCTCTAACCAACTGAGCTAACCGCCCTCGCAAGAGATTATACAGACCCGCGGGCGATTTCGCAATGGTCGCGGGCTCCGGACGCCCAGCCTCTCCCACCCGCGCCCCTCAACCTGCTTAGGACCACTTCTTCATGAGAGTAATCCACCCCGCTTCCCGCCGCGAGGCCCAAGCGCATTGCATCCGCGGGGAAGTCCGCCATGCGTGCAGCGCGCAACGCGGGTACACTACGTCCGGACCCGCCTCCTGGAAGCTCGATGACCGACGACCCGCTTGCGCGCCTCGAAAGCATGCTAAAACCCTGGCACACAGCCATCCAGGATCCGGCAGCAGCCCAGGCGGAGGTTCTCAAGCAACTCCTGGCCAGCTACGCCCAGACCGCCTACGGCCACCAACACGGGGCGCCAGGGATGCACTCCCTGGAGGAATTCCGCGCCGGTTTTCCGATAGGGAGTTACGACAGCTTCCGGCCCATGATCGAGCGGGTGCTTTCCGGAGAGGAGGAGTTGCTGCTCTGCGAACCGGCGGTTGGCTGGGCTATCACGCGCGGCACCACCCAGGGCGAGTCCAAATTCATCCCGATGACCCGCACCGATCTGGAGATGCGCGTCAGCGCTGGACGGGCGGTGATGAACTTTGTCTTCACCGAGGGACGTTTCGATTTACTTCAGGGCGTAAATCTAAATCTCAACTTTCCCTCCCGGGCCGGGACCCTCCAGATCAGGGAGCGCACAGTCAGCTACGGCTATAGCTCTGGCATTTACGCCAAATTCGTCTCCGAGCGCACACCCATTCGCTCGCTGCCCACCCAAGACGAGATCGATGCGTTGGGTGGTGGCAAATCCCTCCGGGACTGGGAAGCGCGTTTTGACCTGGCCTACCGGCGCTGCAAGCGCGAGAACGTCACGCTCGTGGGCGGCGTAGTAACAACTGCGCTGCGCTTCGGGCGCTACTTGCGCCGTGAACACAGGGTCTATCCCAGGCACCTCTGGAACGTGCAAATCATGACTCTGGGGAGCCTTCCCGGCATCAATACCCGCCTGGCGCCCTCGCTGAGGGCCCTGTATGGTCCCGCGGCCATCCGAGAGATATATGGTGCCACCGAGGGGATGTTCGGCCAGCAGATGGACGCACGACGGGCTTGGGTCCCCAACTACGATCTATACTTCCTGGAAGTGCTGACCCGCCGCGGGGTCAAGATGCTGCATGAGATGCGGCCGGGCGAAGTGGGCAGTCTGGTGGTCTCCACACCTGTGCTCCCCCGCTACCGCATCGGCGATCTGATCCTCGCCGTCCGTCCACCCTATTTCCGCTGCATCGGCCGTGAGCGCTGGTGGACGCCGTTGCGCTACATCTGGGGGGAACTCAACACCCTGAATCTGGGCCGGTTATGAGACCTGAGTTGAAGAGACGCTAGCGGCGCGAGATCAGCCCCCGCAAGAGAATCATCAGGCCAAACCCGATCAGCAGAATGGGCCAGATCAGGCCCCAGCCGTAAGTGTCACCCAGTCCAAGACCCAGGAAGATCAATCCCAGGATAAGCGTGCCGATCACGGGTCTGGTATAGGTTGGCAGGACGAGCCGGGCGAGCACTTCAATCAACAGCAGCGCGCCGGCCCCCGTCAACACCCAGGACCACGGCCCCATCCGCGCTGGCAGCGGCATGGCCTGCATAAGACCCAGGTTGGACGCCAGGAAGACAACCCCAGCCCAAATCAGGATCAGGGCCCAGATGACCGCCCCCAAAGGATCGCGGGACCACTTCTCGTCCCAGCTTTTCTCTTCCCTCTTCTCGTGCTGCTTCTCCTCGGCTTTCTCCTCCACCTTCTCATCCGGGTAATTCTTCGATTGCACAGGTTCGGTCATGGTTCTCCCTCCTCGCCGGGGTTCCACCCGCTAGCATCCGAGCCCGTCCGGTGCACGCCTTTGCCGCTCACCTTGAGAAGCCCGCAGCCTTCATCATACCCTTGAATCCGTCACTTGCCGAACGCCGATATCCTGGCGGCTCGTCAGCGCTGGAAGATGACATCCGCCGGCATGCCGGGCTTGAGCTTCCCTTCGGTGCCTTTCAGAGAAAGCGTAATGGCATAGACTGTAGTTTGCCGCTCCTCCTGGGTTTGCACATTGCGCGGCGTGTATTCGGCCTCATCGGCGATGCGGATCACCTCCGCCTCGAAGGTTTCATCCGGGAAGGAGTCCGCTCTCACTTCCGCTCGGTCCCCAAGATGAACCTTTCCATATTGATTCTCCGGCAAATACACCGTGATGCGCAGGTCGGTCAGGATTCCCAGGGTGATGCCCACAACCCCCGGCTGGATCACCTCGCCCGGATCCACGGTCCGGACCAAGATGGTCCCATCGATCGGTGCGCGGATTGTCAACCTCTGGATCTGCTGTTCTATCGCACTCCGAGCCGCTTGAGCCTGCGCCAGATTCTTCTCTGCATAGGCCACCTGGGCTTTGGCTTGTGCCAGGGCGGCTTCGGCCTGCCCGACTTGAGCCTCCGCCTGGGCAAGCCCCGCGGCTGCGGCCTGCACGCCAAGGGATTGATCGCCGGCAAGCAGGGCATAGTAGCCTAGCCGGGCTTCCTGATAGCCATCCCAGGCTGCGGCCACGCGTGCCCGGGCCTCAAGCAGCGCATCCGCCTGCTCCTCAGTCAGGACCTGTTCGTAGGCCTCCTGAGCCTGCTGAAGCGCCAGCCTGGCGTCCTCGTAGCGCTCCTCGACTTGATCCCGAAGCACACCGGCTTCCAAGCCCTCAATCGTCCGCCGGCGCATGGCATCCGCCAGCAAGAAGGCCTGGCGCGCCTCTTCGAGCGCCATCTCTCGCGCCAGCGCCTCGGGCCCAAGGGCTTCAAGATCCTCCTCCAGCGCGCCCTCGGCCGCCTCCAAGGCATCTTTCGCTGCCTGCAGGCCACGTTCGGCGGCTTGGAGCTGCTCCCCCGGCGAGAAATACCATGCCGGCAGATCGAACTGCCAGGGCACGGCCTGGTACCAGCGGGCGCGCCGCGAAGGCGCCTCCTCCCCCAGCGCCGCGGCCAGTTGCAGCTCCACTTGCAGCGCGGCCGCCTCCCGTCCGGCCTCCGCCGTCTTCATGGCCGCCTCGGCCGCTCCCACCGTGGAGCGGGCTGCCTCCAGGCCCGCGGCGGCTGTCTCTTCTGCAGCGATCGCCTGCGCCAATTGCGCCTCCAGCGCCGTCCCCTCCAGACGGAAGAGGGCGTCGCCGGCCCGGACAGACTCACCCTCCTCCACGAAGACCTCCGCCACCAGCCCTGGAAGCTCGGACGATACCGATATCTCCGGGGCTTCGACCACTCCAGAAGCGCTTAGCGCGGGCTGCTTCTCACCACCTAAGCTCGCGCATGAGGCCAGAGCAGCAGCCATTGCGACCACCCAAAGCCCGCGACACAGCCTCCTCAAAGCAAGCATTCCGACCTCCTAGGCCCATCTCTTTTACCGGGATGGCTTCCCGCTGCGCATGCAGGCGATGAAGACATCCTCCAGCGAGGGCTCTATCCTCCGCAAATCGAAGACTTGCAAGCCAGCCGCCGCCAGCTCGGCGGGTATGGCTTCCGCTCCGGCGGCGTGATCCACCAGCCAGATGTGCAGCAATGCGCCGTAGAGTTCGACGCTCTGGATGCCCAGCCGCTTCATCCGCGCCCGCTCGCGCAGGAGCTCGTACGCCCGGGTGCTATCCGAGACAGCCGCCTCGAACACGGCTCCGTGCATCATATCCCTTTTAATCTCCTCCGGTGAACCCATGGCAATGATTTCCCCACGCTGAAGGAAAGCCAGCCTGTGGCAATGCTCGGCCTCATCCATGTAGTGGGTTGTCACAAATACCGTGACGCCCCGCTCCACAAGCTCATAGAGCAACTCCCAAAACGCCCGCCGCGAGAGGGGATCGACGCCTGCTGTGGGCTCATCCAGAAAAAGCACCGAGGGGTCATGAAGCAACGTCGCGCCGAGCGCCAACCGCTGCCGCCACCCCCCGGAGAGATCCCGAGTGATCATGCGCTCGAGGCCCCTCAGGCCCGCCATCTCAATGGCCTGGCCCATACGTTCCTTTAGCCGCTCGCCACCCAGGCCATAGGCCGTTCCATAGAACCGCAGGTTCTGCTCCACCGTGAGATCCCGGTATAGGCTGAATTGCTGCGACATATACCCGACCCGCGGGCGGATGGCGGCAGGGTCTTGAACGACCCGAATACCCAACACCTCAACCTCTCCCGATGAGGGCTTCAAGAGCCCCAGCAGCATACGGATGGTCGTCGTCTTTCCGGAGCCATTGGGGCCCAGGAAGCCGAAGATCTCTCCGCCGCGCACGACGAAACTCACGCCCTTCACGGCCATGAAATCACCGAATTGCTTGGCCAACCGCTCGGCTCGAATAGCGATCTCACCCGGGTTCACATCGCCCTCTCAGTTCAGCGCCCGCCGCACATAGCGCAACGAGGCGCCCCCGATGACCAGTCCCAGGCCCACCAGGGCAGCCGCGTGGGGCCAGAGCACATCGATTCCGCTGGCCTTCAGCAAGATGCCGCGCAGGATGGCCAGCCAATGGTGGGCCGGCACCAGGTTCGCAGCTTTTTGCAGGATCAGGGGCATGGTTTCCACCGGGACGGCATAGCCCGTGAACATGAAATCAGCCATGCCAACCATCATAACCAGCAGGAAAGCCTGATGCTGCGAGCGGGCGAAGACCGAGATAGCCAGCCCTTTGCTGAGCTCGACCAAAACATACCCCAGCGCCAGGATCAGCAGCAGCGCCAAGGACCCACGCAAGGGCACACCGAAGACCATGTTCACCATGCCGAGCATCAGCAGGAAGTCTGTGAAACCAATCAGCATGGCCGGAATGGCTTTGCCGATGATGATCTCCAGCGAGCTGAAGGGCATCACCAGGAGTTGCTCGAGGGTGCCGAGTTCGCGCTCGCGGGAGATGGACAGAGCCGCGAATATCAGCACGGTGAATTCAAGCATCAGGCCCAGTTCCGCCGGGGTCGTGTACAAGGCTTCGCTGAGAGATTCGTTAAACCATACCCGCAGGCTGGGAAAGAAACTCTCCAGCTGCTGGCTGTCCAGGCCCACTCGCTCGACGGCAATGCGATCCCCCCAGGAGCGAGCCACACCTTCGATCGCCCGGCGCGCTGCCGTTGCAGGAAGGCTCTCGGCCCCGTTCAGCAGCACCGCCACGACGGGTCGGCCGGAAGCACTGCGGACTTGCTCGGCAAATCCTCTGGGAAGGATCACGGCGGCGTTGATCTCGCCGCGCAGCAGCGCGGCCTCGATCTCGGCCTGATCGTCGACCCATTCGGGCGCACGGAATGTGCCCGTGTTGCCCAAATCCACCACGAAGGCGCGGCTGGCTGCGCTCCTGTCGCCATCAAGCACCATCAGCGGCAGATTCGTCATCGGTCTGGAGGTCGCCCAGCCGACGAGCACCAATTCAATTGCGCCGCCCAGCAGCATGAAAGCCGGCAGCCACCAATCCCGGCGCAGGTGGATGAACTCTTTAATAGCAAGCGAAGCAATTCTACGCAGCGCGGATCGCATTCAGGCCAACCTCTTGCGGAAGAAGAGCGCCGCCACGCCAGTGAAGGCCATGCCCAGGATGATCAACATCACGGCGTAGGGCCATAGGATCTCCAGGCCCACACCAGTCAGGAACATGCCGCGCGTGATGATGGCGTAATGCGTGCCGGGTAATCCCAGCGCCTCCAGTCTCATCACCTCCGGCATCGCCGCGATGGGGAAGAAAATGCCGGTCAGGAAGAACCCGGGGAAGAATATTAGCAAGAGGGAAAGCGCAAGCGCCGCGGCCTGGGTGCGCATGAAGACACCGATAATCACTCCCATGCTCAGCACTGCAAATAGGAAGAAGATCGAGAGCAAGAAGAAGAGAGCGAAATTGCCATGGAACGGCACGTCGAACCAGGCCCTCGCCAGGACCGGCATGAAGATCACATTGGCCATGCCCACCAGGATATAGGGGGCCATCTTCCCCAGCAGCAATTCGGCGCGACCAATGGGAGTGGCCATAAGCTGCTCCAGTGTCCCGTGCTCACGCTCATGCGCCAGGGCCAGCGCGACCGAAAGGGCTGGGAACCCGAGCACCATGGAGATCAGCCCGGGAATAAGGTCTACACGCGGCTCCAGACCGGGATTGAACCATGCCCTCACCCTGAGGTCCACAGGCTGGAGCGTATCCAGCGGGATGCCCATGGCCTGAAGCTGGGCCGAGAGTTGATCCCGCAAGAATTGCTCGGCACGCCAGCCGACATGGTCCACTGCGAAGGCACCGCTCTCCGGCTCGGTCCCATCGATGATGATTTGCAGCGGCATGCCCTCCAGGCTCAGCAGGCGGCGGCTGAAATCAGGAGCCATGACCAAAGCGGCTTTGATCTCACCTCTAACAAGCAGTGCTTCGATCTCCTCCAGCGAGTCCACGTAGCCGTAGAGGTCCAGATCCTTCCCCGCGGCAATCCCCTGCACGAAAGACCGCGAAATGGAACTGCGATCATGATCGAGCACAGCAAAGGGCACATGCTCAATGTCCACGGTGAGGGCATATGCCATCAGCAGCAGCAACAGCGTGGGCGTGAGAAGCACCAGGATGAAGGTCGATCGGTCCCGCAGGATGTGATAGGTTTCCTTCCGGGCCACAGCCAGGAGATGGCGCCAGGACATGTCAGTCGGCCTCCTGGGTATCCATCTGGCGGATGAGGGAGATGAAGGCCTCCTCCATCCGCGGCGGAGTCCGGCGCAACGATTGAATCCCCACCCCCTCCTCTTCCAAGCGGACTTGAATCTCAGGCAGCCGGACGCCGGCGTCATCGACCACAAGATGCAGGGCCTCGCCATAGGTCTGCACCTCCAGGACGCCTTCCATCCCGGCCAGCGTCCTGCGGGCCGCCCGCCAATCTTCAGGACGCAGCTCAAGCAGATCGCCCGGCAATCGTCGCCGCAGCGCCTCGGGAGTGTCGCAGATGATCATGCGCCCCTCGTACATGAGGCCAACTCGCATACAGCGGTCGGCTTCGTCCATATAGGGCGTGCTCACGACTATCGTCGTGCCCCGCAGGTTCAGATCTCCCAGAATCTCCCAGAATTCGCGCCGCGATACGGGGTCCACACCCGTGGTCGGCTCATCCAGGAGCAGGACCTCCGGCTCATGGATCAGGGTGCAGGCCAGGGCCAGCTTCTTCTTCATCCCGCCTGATAGATGCACAGCCCGCCGGCCCTCAAAACCCTCCAGCCCCGCAAACGCCAGCAAATCGGCCGCACGCAGCTCGACCTCCTGTGGGTCCACATCGAAGATTGCGGCGAAGAAGCGCAGGTTCTCCATCACCGAAAGTTCCCCATACAGACTAAACTCCTGCGCCATGTAACCCACTTTCCGTTTGGCCGCCTCGGCCTGCCTCGAGAGGTCATAGCCTGCAATCCAGGCCTCGCCCTCCGAAATCGACAGCAGCCCGGCAAAAAGGCGCAGTGTGGTCGTCTTGCCAGCTCCGTCCGGGCCGACCAGGCCGAAAAGTTCACCGCGCCGGATCTCCAGGTCGAGCCCCTCGACGGCCCAGACCTTTCCGAATCGCCGCCCTAGTCCTTGGCAGCGGATGATGGGATCGGGAATCTCCATCGACTGGCTAGCTGCTCCGGGCCCGCTTGATGATCCACAGGACCAGCAGCGCACCGATGGCGGGCTCCAAAGCCACGCCCAAATACTTCAGGGTGGTGCTGAATCCCATAGCGGGGATGACGAACCAATCGATGAGGCCCACTGCGATGGTCGTTGCCACCGCCACGTAGTAATCGCCGGGCACTCCCAGGGGGCGCTCCTCTTTCCAAATGAATCCTGCCACGTAGCCCATCAAAAGCCCCACAATAGCCATGGCTACAACCAGAATCAGGATTTCCATCTCGTCCTTCCTTTCCTCCGTACAAGATCAGACACCGGCGGATTCCGGCAAGGTGAGCTGGTGTGCCGGGTGGAGCGCGCCGCGCTTCAACGCCCTGCGCAGGCGTGCCCTCCAGCCAGGTCCCAGCCTCAAGGGTTCGGCGGCCAACGCCTGTCGCGCCAATTCGCGCCCCAAGGAAATGAGGCGGTCGGCCTGCCCATAATCCCAGAAGGAAACCTCTATCGGCGCCGGCAGCTCGATCACCCGTAACGCCGCCCCCAGCCGACGCGCCCAGCATTCCTCATACGCCCGTTGCGCTTCGACCATCAGCGAGAGTGCATAGCCACTGATGCCCAGAATCCCCTTGGCCGTGGCATTCGACCCCATGGAGAAGCCCACATTCAGGCCCACGATGCGTGTGGCGCCCCGCTCGATGGCCGCGGTCAGCGGCAGCTTGGCAAAGACGCCACCATCCAAATAGCGCTCGTCACCAACAGGCCAGGGCGGAAAATAGGGAGGCACCGCCGTGCTCGCCATGGCACCATCCAGGAGACGGTCCTGGGGATCATCCCCGAAGACCCGCATCTTGCCGCTGCGCATCCCCACCGCCACAGCGTAGGCCCGGATGCCTGTCTTGGCCGTCAATTCCCCGAAAGTGTCCATCCCGCGTGGCAGGTTCTCGCGCAGGAAAGCCGCCAGTGCTTCGCTGGCCAGAAGACCGTCCTTGCCGCTCACGATCCTGCGCAGGGCGACGAAAGGCTTGGGAACACCCACCTGATCCGGCCCGGCTCGCCGCCAGGTGTCCTGCAACTCCTGGACACCCTCCAGGCTCGGCCGGGCGCCCAGATAGATGGCATTCAACGCCCCCGCCGAGGAACCCACAACCATCCGGGGCATCAGGCCCTGTTCGAGCAAGACCTCGAGCGCCCCGGCTTGCATGGCGCCAAAATTGGCCGCACCGCTCATGACGAGTGCCAGCATCAGACCCTCCCCCTCCTCTCCGAAGGACTCGGATTCGTAACCGCGCCCCTCCAAGCCACTGGGCGCAGCTCCACTACAGGGATGTAAGCGGCCAGCGCCCGGTAGGCCGCCTCGGAGGGCTCCATCTCGAACCCCATAAACGAAGCAAGAGCTCGCAGCGCAGCGGGGTACTTGCGCCCGTATTCTGCGAAGATCTCCCCAGCCCGCGCCTCGGGCAGCGGCTCGGCCTGAACCCTCCACCTCCGGTTCCCCACCTGAATCCAGGCTTCCGGTTGCGCCCGAATATTCCTGAACCAATCGGCCTTGGGTCCCCAAGCTGAAGCCACATAGTATATCCCACGCTCCGGATCGTGGCTGACCACTTCGAGCACGGTCCTGCGCGTCAGTCCGCTCCGCCGGCCGCGATGCTCCAACATCAAGAAGCGTGAACCCAGGAGCCAGCCCAACCGCGCCCTGTAGAGTGCGACCGGCAAGCGCGCCAGCCAGCGCATCCACCCCCGCAGCGGCCTGGGCTCCCGTTTGCGTCGCAACATGTCTCACCTCAATTCGATGGCCCGCTCGGGACACTGCAACACGCAAGCACCGCAGGCGATGCAGCCTTCTTCGTTCTGGAAGATCGCCACCCCTTGCACCCGATCAGGAAGCCAGCAGCCCACCGGGCACACCTCATAGCATTCCCACACACCCTTGCATCGAGCCGCATCGAAGTGGATGCGTAGGTGGCGCAGTTGTCGAGCCAGGCGCCAGTGCTCCGCCAGAAGCGATCCCAATCCAGGCGACTCAGCCATGGCTCACCGCCAACCGAACACCCGGGGCACCAGCCAGTAGGCCAGGCCCAGCGCTGCACCTATCACCGCCTCCCAGCCCCAGTTCGCCTGCTCGCCGCGCATCAGCGGCGACATCCCTTGAAGCTCGGCCGCCACAAACACCGAGAGGCCGGCCAACCCGATGCCCCGCGCAAAGATGCTGGACGCCGGAGCCGGATCCACGAGCCAGGTGTATAGACCCAGCCCAAGCAGGCTGATCACAGCCAGCGGCAGGCTCTTCGCCAGTCCATCGCGCCCAGGCAGCCACGGCATGGCTATGGCGTAGAAGGTCGAGAGCCCCACCAGGCTGAGCAGGACCGGCCGAAAGAGCAAGGGCCAGAAGACGGCAACCGGCAACAGGATGAGCAAGCCGTAGAAACCTAGCGTCACGGCCATCATCTCAAGGCGGTCGCGCATCGGGAAGCGGACCCAGCGCATGCTGTCCGTTTTTTGCAATTCTGCCCGCAGATAGGCGGGGATATCAGCCGCGCGCACCGGCCCCCAATGCACTTCCCATCCTGTCTCCCGCCGGATCTTCCAGCCGTCGACGCCGTTGGCGCAAAGCTGGGGCAGGATCAGGCACTTCCGCCGCAAGTAGCTCTCCAGCCCACTGGCATGGATTGCTCCGATCACCCGCTCCGCCGTGAGGAAGCCCCCGCCGGCTGCGCACCATACGTTGATGCCGCTCGAGTTCACCACCAGGACCCAGGCGTCCACCCGCCCATCCAGCGGCGCAATCAGACGCCTGACGGTGAGATCGAAGTTTCCCGTTGCCAGCACGGGCGACTCCGGCCCGGGGTTCCCGAGCCTGTAGAGGCCGGGCTCGACCTTAGGATAAGGCGGCAAGATGCGCAGAAAGAGACCCCATAGATCGAGCGCCAGCGTGCGTAGATCCACCCGATGCTGGAGCCGACCCAGCACGGGCAAGGTTTGGCCCTGTCCCGGCGGCACCTCCTTCGCGTCGGCCACCATCATCAGCAGGCTCCCCCAAAGGATGCTCTCGCACCGGTTGACCCGAAATCCCGCCTGGTCGAGCATTCTCTCGAGATCCCGCAACGGATGAGTCGTGGTCCGAGTAAGGAGCCATGTGAGCACGCATAGAGGGATGCGCAGGAAGAGGTAGAGAACCGCGGCTACGGGCTGGCGAGGGCGGACCTCGTCGACCAGGATCAACCGGCCATCCGGCGCGAGGATCCGCTGTATCTGTCGCAGCACTTGGAGCCGGGCTTGACCCGGCAATTCGCTGAGGAGCAGGCTGGCCACAACGGTTTCGAAACTTTCGGGCTCAAAGCGCTCTTCGAGCATCGCCGCATCGCTGCACACCCAGCGGACGCGGTCCGCGAATCCAGCCTCCTCGAGGCACCGTTTCGCTTCGGCGAGCATCGGCGCGGATACATCCAGCGCGGTTACCGCCGCGCCCCTCGCCGCCATCTGCAAGACTAGATCGCCGGTTCCGCAGCCAAGATCCAGCACCCTTTCTCCCGGCTGGATCCATCTCTCCGCGATCTTCGTATGCAGCCGCGCCAGGCGCCCTAAGGTGAGCAGCCGGATACCACGGGCATAGTCCCTGGGCCGCGTTTCGAGCCATTTCATAAATACCGTGGCCATCTAACCCTCGCGCCTCCGCACACCTTCATAGAAGAGATTCCAGGCGGCATGCTCCATGCGGTCCCAGTCCACGCCGCTAGGGTCGATGATCCAAAAGAGGGCGATCCCTTCGATCAGGCCGATGGCGGCCAGGGCAAATTCCTCCGGCTCAAGGGGTTTGAATTCGCCGGCCTGGATGCCCTGCCGCAGGAGGTCAGTCAGGATTTGCTGGTACCGCCGATAATAGGCGAGCAACACGCGCCGAACGGCTTGGTTGCGCGCTGCTAATGCGAAGAACTCATAGCCCAGTGGCAGAATGCGTTCGAAACGACGGATTTCCTGCACGCTGGCCTGCATGATGGATTGGATACGTTCGGCCGCCGATCCCTCGCCTTCCAGCAGGTGCTCAGCGGTTCGCATGGGCATGGCGAAGATCCGTTGGAGCAAGGCATGGATAAGCTCTTCCTTGCTGCGGTAGTACCAATAGAGGGCCCCTTTCGAGAGGCCCGATTCACTGGCGATGTCGTCCATGCGAGCGCCGTGGAACCCTCGCAAGGCGAAGATCTTTTCGGCCGCGTCGAGGATCTGGCTGCGGCGCCGCTGCTCGCGGTCTTCCGAAGATGGCATATTTGACTGACCGGTCAGTCTAGCGTTACTTTAGGATCAACATTCCCACCTGTCAAGCGCTGCGGACTCCCTGCATGCTATAATCCCGCCATGACTGACACACCCACACCCCCCGAACTGCTCCAACCCGCCGCCGAGCCGGAGAAGGCGCCCCCGGATGAGGTCCGCTTTCGACGCTCCCATCTCTACGCCGCCCTGCTTCCGCTGGCCTTCGTGGCTGGCCTAGGCGCCGGGTTTCTCTTCTGGGGACGCGATCAGGCCCCACCCCAGGCCCAGGCAGCGGCCCCTGACGCGCCCTCCGGCGCCATCGATTTGCGCGCCCAGCAGGGGCAAGTTCGGCTTGAAGTAAGCCCTGATGACGATGCCGCCCTGGGACCCGAGGACGCGCCTGTCACCATCATCGAATTCAGCGACTTCAACTGCCGCTACTGCCGACGCTTTCACCACGAGACCTTCGGTCCTCTGCTCGAGAGGTTCGCGGATCAGATCCGCTTCGTGTATCGTGATTTCCCGGTGGTGGGGGGCTTCGAAGCCGCCCAGGCCGCTGAGTGCGCCCGCGAACAGGGCGATTTCTGGGGCTTTCACGACGCCTTATTCAATAGTGAAGGAGTGGCGCTCGACCGCGATCTCTACCAGACCCTGGCGGAGGAGCTCGGGTTGCACCCTGAAGCCTTGATCGCCTGTCTGGAGGAGGGGCGCTACGCCGCGGAAGTCGAGGCCGACGCTCGATATGCCGCCAGCCTGGGCGTCAACGGGACGCCCACGTTCTTCATCAACGGCATTCCCATCGTCGGAGCCCAGCCGTTGACAGTCTTCACACAGATTATCGAGGCGGAACTTTCCGAAGGCAGCTAGCGACTGCAGAAATAAACTACGGCAGGACCACATCCACCACCATCATGCGGTGGTCGGAGGCAGTCGATTCGGGCACCCAGGCTCTCAGCGGTTCCAGTCCCCGCAAGAATACGAAATCGATGCGCGATTGCGGGTTCACCGCCGGGCTGGTCGGCGGCGCCGGATCTATGCCCAACACTTCGAATGGATCTTGGAAACCGGCTTCCTTGATGGCCCCTATCTCCGGATCATCTGGCCGGCTGTTGAAATCCCCACCGAAGGCAGCCGGGACGCGGTCACCGATGAATGCCAATGCCTCATCAATCTGCCGTAGGGTGTCTTCATCTGAGAGTCCCAGCCAAATCCCATAGGCATGCAAACCGGCATCCTCCAGGTGGGCGCCCACAATGCCCGTCTGTTCTTGTCGGCTCGTCAGCAGTTTTGCCGAGAGCTCGCCGGGGCTTCCCTTATAGAGCAGAGCGATGCCGGTGAGGTGTTCCACGGTGGGCAAATAGGCAACATTCATCCCCAGGCGGCGTCCAAGATAGTAGGCGTTATCCATCGAATACGAGGTCATGCGGCCGACATCCACCTCCTGCAGGGCGATGATGTCGACCCCCGCATCTGCGATGGTTTGGGCCATGTCTTCGATCGTCAGGTGCCAATCGTCATCGTAACCATAGTGAATGTTGTAGGTGGCCAGGCGGGCTTTCCCGTCTCCGCCGAGAGGGTGCGGCGCTTGGGGCCAGACGGCCACGAAGACGATGGCCAGGACAACCATCGATGCCATCGCCAACCAGGTCGGCTCAGGTTCATCCCGCGAGATTGGCTCACGGGCCCTGCCCGCTGCCCCTGCCGCCAAAGCGAGGAACGCCGCCAGGTAAACCACCCAGCCTTTCTCCCGCATGAAGGGGAGGGTGTAGGGATACGTGAACGCGAAGGCGTTCACGTAATTGAGAATCAATAAGATGATCAGCCCGGCACTGACTCTCCACCCGCTCTTGCCGCGCCGGTGGACTTGCTGATCCGACTTCGCCAGCCAGATTGAAAGCATACCCCATTGACATAACAAGAGTGCCAGCAGTGAGGCCACACCCCGGCTGAAATAGGCCAGCATCAGACCTCCCCCAAAGAGCACCAGTGTCATCACGCGCAGGAAAGGAACTGCCATCAGCAGCCGCGTGGCCCGCTGGGCGCTCGGGAAGAGCGCCAGGCAAGTCGTCGCTGCCAGCAGCGGCGCCGCCATCGCATAGTGGGCGCCCGTCCAGTGCCCAATGGCGTGCGGCAGACTCAGCAGCGAGGCCTCCAGAAAGAGAAAGCCACCCAGGGCCCACCCCCAGCGTCGGCCCGGGATGCTGGCCTCCACTGCCCCATCCTCCCAGGGCCTCAGCCCCGCCACGGCCAGTAGGCTCAATGCATACCAGGCGAAGAAGATGGCGATCCATGAACTTCCCAGACTCGCATCCAGCGTGTCTCCAACCACTCTGAGCAGCATTTCGATGATCAGCGCCCAGATGACCGACAGCGCGGCCCTGCGCGAATCCCGGGCCATCAGGCCGGCCAGGAAGATTCCGGCCAACGCGATCACCAGCAGGCTGCCTGCATAACGGATCCAGGGATCGTTGAATGAGAGGGCGATGCGGCCGGCTGCGACACCCGTGGCCACCCAACCCATGCCCTTGTTTGCCCACCGGGCGGGCAAGAGCCCTGGGAGCAGAAACGCCAACAGGATGAGCACATGGCTCACCGGCAGCCAAGCGTCCAGCGGCCCCTCGAACACCTGATCGTAGATGAATCCGAACATCACCGAGAAGAGCACTCGCAACGCCTGAAGCAAGAAGAGCATCGAGGCGACCGCCAGCGCCCGTTCGATCCATGTCCGCAACCTGATGCGTGAGACCATATTCAATCCACTGCCTCCCATTGCTTTCAGGATGTGCCGCTCCACCTCTTGCTGCCCTGATTTGGCCGGTTGGGGGCGGCAAGATCAGGCGTAGAAATCCTTCAACTCGGCCACTGGAAGCGTGATCAAGCCTTCCTCTGCCTTTCCCACCTGGCAGACGCCCTCCGGGCGGGCCGCCACCAGATAGGCCGTGTAGGCACCCATCAAGGCATCCAGCTCCTCTGGGGTGTGCAGCTCCTCGAGCGGCAGGTGTCCGGTGAGCAAATGGTGCCGCGTCAATTCCTCCAGGGCTTGCATCGGATTCGGTAGGTCAACTCCTTCCAGGTAGAGCACCAATTGCCTTTGCATGCGCCCTTCGAAGCTATGCTTGAGGAAGGGCCTCCGCTCAAGCAGTGTTGCGTAACCCGCGTGGGCGCGCGCCTCCAGCATCAGGCGCGGCTTTGGATCTTCCCCCTGCCGATAGGCCGTAAAGCCTAGCTCCTCCAGCCGGCCGAAGAGCCTGAAACCCATCCGCACCCAGGGCTTCGCCCGCTCGACCTCCTCCGGGGTGTTATAGAGACGGATATTTCGCCGGCGCAATTCATACTCGCAAACCCGCCAGCCCGACCAGGTTCTGCCACCCGGGCGCAGGTTGAAGCGCTGACGGATTTCCGGTCGCCGCATCAAGCCACAATTCGGACCCTGGGGCGCGTCGACGGCCACGACCGCCGATTCGAACGAGGCGACGATCGCCAGCAGGCTCTCTAAATCGTCCCTCTCCATGGCCACCAACCGCAGCTCCCGGTCGAGCGCCACCAATTGCATCGGCTTCGTTCCAGCCGTCGGGTCTATGCCCACGAACACAGCCTCGGTGAACAACATAGGCACTCCTTCAGCTCGCCGCCGGTCGCGAATCCTGCAACTGGCGATGGAAGGTCTCCCAACTGGCGCGATCCGTATCGTATGGAGCGAGCCAGGGCTTCTCACCCGCTTCGCGCAGCGCTCTCTCCAGCCGCGCCCCGGCACACAGACGATAGGCCACGAACACCCAGCGGACGCGGTGGCGACCCTCCCGCCCATGGAGCAAGACCTTGTGGCCTGCATCCAGAGATTGGCGTACAAACTCGCCCGCCAGGCGGCGGAGGCTCTGATCAAGAGGTTCCACAGCCGTCTTCAGCCAGAGGAACCGCGCCGGCAGAGGTCCCTGGAACCGGGAGGGCCGTTCTGCGGCAACGTGCACCACCGCGGTGATGCCGGTGGTTTCAGCGAACGCCTCCCAGGCCTGCGGGATGTGTTCCCCGCCAGCGGCATAGATACTCGCGTGCACCCAGGCCAAGGGTTTGCTCCTTCCTTCGCCGGTTGCAATCCTGAGTATACAGCGCAATTTTGACCCCGGCGAACGCCGCGGCTATACTCTCACCCGATAGGTCCATGTTCCAATCGCCAGGAGAAGAAGCGATGTCCCCCAAGTCCAAGATCAAAGGCGCCCCCTTCAAACTCACCTACGCCACCATGTTCGATCCGCCAGAGGAGCTTCACACCCGCTATGAGCGGGCGCTCCGCAAGGTACGCCGCTCGCTCGGGCAAGAATATGGCATGCTCATCGGCGGACGCGAGGTACGCAGTCGGGAAAAATTCGAAGACCGTTCCCCCATCAACCAGGATTGGTTGCTGGGCCGGTTTCAAAAGGGAACACCCAGGCATGCCAAGCAAGCGCTGGCGGCGGCACGCAAAGCCTTCCCCGTTTGGTCCTGCCTGCCGTGGCGCGAGCGCGTGCGCCTGCTTCGCAAGGCCGCCAGCCGCATCGACCGCCGCATCTACGAGATCGCGGCCGTCACCTCCCTCGAGGTGGGCAAGAACCGCATGGAGGCGTTGGGCGACGTGGCCGAGGCGGCCGATCTGATTCGTTACGCCTGCGACCAGATGGAGGTCAACCAGGGCTATGTGGTGCGCATGGGAAAGGATCCGCTCAAGGGTTACCGCGCCGTGAATACCTCGGTCCTGCGCCCATATGGCGTCTGGCTGGTCATCAGCCCCTTCAACTTCCCCGCTGCCCTCACCGCGGGTCCGACGGGCGCGGCGCTCCTGGCCGGCAACACGGTGGTGATGAAGCCCGCGACCGACACGCCCTGGACCGTGCGGTTGCTGGCCGAGTGCTTCTTGGAGGCAGGCCTGCCAGACGGTGTGGTCAACTATGTGACCGGCCCGGGTTCCACGATGGGACAAGCGCTGATCGACTCGCCCGAGGTGGACGGGATCACTTTCACCGGCTCCTTCGATGTCGGCATGAGTATCTATCGCAGCATGGCGCGGGGCCGCTACCCCCGCCCAGTCATCCTTGAGATGGGCGGCAAGAACCCCTCGATCGTGTCCAGGAACGCCGACCTGGAGCGCGCCGCCGCGGGCATCGTCCGCTCGGCCTTCGGCCTGCAGGGCCAGAAATGCTCCGCCAACTCGCGCATTTACATCGAGCGGCCGGTCTACAAGGCCTTCCTCGACCGCTTGGTGGAGGTGACCAAGAAGATCACCATCGGCGACCCTACCGACCGGCAGACCTTCCTGGGGCCGGTCATCAACCGCAGCGCCTACCGCGACTTCCAGCGCTGCGTTCGTGAACTCGCTGCCGCCGGGACGATCCTCATCGGCGGAAAGGTCCGCAAGGATGGCGCTCTTGCCAAGGGTTTCTTCTGCGAGCCCACCATCGCCGCTGGGGTGCCCACGAGCCACCGGCTCTGGCAGCACGAGATGTTCCTGCCCATCACCATGGTTCATGCCGTGCCGGACCTTGAGCGGGCGATGCGCCTGGCAAATGACAGCCTCTATGGCTTGACGGCGGGTTTTTACGGTTCCGAGGAGGAGGCGCTGTGGTTCTTCGAGAACATCCAGGCCGGCGTGACCTACGCCAACCGGCCCCAGGGATCGACCACCGGCGCCTGGCCGGGCTTCCAGCCCTTCGGCGGCTGGAAGGGATCGGGTTCCTCCGGCAAGAACGCCGGCGGCCATTATTACCTGCCGCTCTACATGCGCGAGCAGATCCACACCCTGATACGCTAGGATGAGCATGGCCCCCTCCCCAAGCTCTATGGAGGGAGCCTCCTGCGAAAAATGTCCTTGCGGCTCGCTTCGGCATTGATCCTGGTGGGGCTGATCGCCCTGGTAATCTTTCTGCTCACGGCGCAGATCGGTCAGGGCGACCCGGCCGTGCTCCTCCTGGGCGCGGCGCTCACGGCTTTGGGCTTGCTCATACGCCGCCGGACCTTGCGGCGGATCCGGCGCTTCTCTCGGGGTCGCTTCCGGCTGCTGCGCCGCCTGCGGGGAGAAGCCGACGAGACGGAGGACCTGTAGGGGCAGCCGGCCGGTCGCCCCTTTGCAGTTGGGGCTGGTGGGCAACTCTGGTAGACTGTTCCCGACATAGACTCTCAGGAGGAGCAGAGCCATGGCCGACGAGATCGAGTACACCCTGCACGGCGATGATTTGCAATTGGTTGAGATCGAGCTCGACCCGGGTGAGGGCGTGCGCGCCGAGGCGGGCACCCTGACCTATATGCAGGACGGCATCGAGATGCAGACCACCACCGGCGGTGGCATTTTCAAGGGCCTCAAGCGCGCCATCACGGGGGAGAGTTTCTTCATCACCACCTTCCTCAATGGCGGGCAAGGCAAGCTGCGCACAGCCTTCGCCGCGCCCTATCCCGGGAAGATCGTCCCTCTCCACCTGAGGGACTTCGGTGGCAGGCTTCTATGCCAAAAGGATTCCTTCCTCTGCGCCGCACAAGGCATTGAGATCGAGGTGGCCTTCACCAAGCGGCTGGGGGCCGGCATCTTCGGCGGCGAAGGTTTCATCCTGCAACGCCTGGAGGGCGACGGACTGGTCTTTGTGCACGCCGGTGGAACGGTCATTGAGAAGGAGCTCGCGGACGGCGAGGTGCTCAAAGTCGACACTGGCTGCCTGGTCGCTTTCGCCGAGAGCGTGGATTACGACATCCAATTCATAGGCGGATTCCGCAACGCCCTCTTTGGCGGGGAAGGGCTCTTCCTGGCCCGACTCACCGGCCCCGGGAAAGTCTACTTGCAGAGCCTGCCCTTCTCGCGCCTCGCGGACCGGGTGCTGAGCGCAGCCCGCAGCCGCAAGGTGGACGAGAAGCGCGGCGCGGCCGGACTGGGTGGGGACATCCTTGGCGGGCTGCTGAGCGGCGGCAACTAGCAAGGCTTGAGCCGCCAGAGGATCGAGGCCAGCCGGTGCTCCACGCCCAGAACGTCTTCATCTCGGTGGATATCGAGACCTCGGGCCACAATCCAAGCGATTACGCCATGCTCTCACTCGGCGCCTGCCGCGTCGACAGGCCAGACGTATCGTTCTACGTCGAACTGCGCCCGGACCGACCGGGGATCGATGCGGATGCGGTCGAGATCTCCGGTCTTGATCCTGCCCGCCTGCGGCGCGAGGGGCTTGAACCAAGACAGGCGTTGCTCGACCAGGCGGATGCATTGGTGCTCTCGGTCGTCGAAGCGCTGGAAGGCGAGCATGAGACCGCCATCGTCCGCTCGCTGCTGCGCTTGCGGGCGGCGCTCTCCGATGATCGCACCGGACAGGCCTGGGCCGCCCAAGTGGAGGCTACCCGGGCGGAGGTGATCAATCTGGTCAACAATTTCTTCTATGACCGTCTGACCGGCTATCCCACAGTCCGGATCTACATAGATAGCCTGCATGCGAGCTAGGACATGGCAGGATTGACCGACTTATCAGGGGACGCAGCAGCCCAAGGACAGGAGCAGATCGCGCAGGCGCATGCCGCCTGGCAGCAAAGCATGACACGTCGTCTGCAAGAGCTGCGCGATGTCCTGAGTCAGCGCGACCCGCATCACGTTGCGGCATGCTCAGGAGCAGAGATCTCCGAAGCCGGCTTGCGGCTGCGCTACTGGAGCAATCCTATCCTTGTAACCCTTCCAGAATGGCAATTGATCCGTGCCGAGGGCGAGCCATGCCCGACATTCGACGCCGGCATGCTGCTCTATTACCTGAGCACCGCCGACGGCTCGCCGTTGGCGGATCGGTGGATTGCCTTCCGAGAGTTGCCGGATGGAGGCTTCTACCACCAGGCCTTCCAGGGTTACAGCGGCGATCTCTTAGCGCGGGCCATCGGGCAACAGCCCGAGGCGCTCGAGGCGGCGGCCCAAGCCCTGGGCGGCATCCGGCTGCCGCATCTGGCCCCTGCCGCCTTCGCCTTCACACCCTTACCGCGAGTGCGATTGGCCGCCGTCCTCTGGCCGGGTGATGAAGATTTTCCGGCGCGGGCATCCATCCTCTTCGATGCCGCCGCGAGCCACTACTTGCCCACCGATGGGTTGGCGCTGTTGGGTGCAGGCTTGGCCCGCCGTTTGATACGGGCTGTGCCTCCATCGGGCAGCCTAGAGGAATAGCACCTTATCGGCACGCCACATCGCCTCGAG
Source organism: uncultured Anaerolineaceae bacterium (assembly GCA_964591485.1). Lineage (GTDB taxonomy): Bacteria > Chloroflexota > Anaerolineae > Anaerolineales > E44-bin32 > E44-bin32. The sequence continues at coordinate 63,632 of CAZQDE010000009.1, forward strand.
GATATCCCCCATTCCCCCTCGCACACCCACCCGAAGCTGAGCACCCAGCCCCAACGTCTCGAAGCAGGTGCTGCAAAGGATGAGCGCCACACCGCGTTGCTCCAGGCTCTTGAGCGCTGGAAGCATGGGCGACCCCTCGCAGCAGACCCGCACACCCTCGGTGTAGAAGCAAATCTCGGCCGGCCGCAGGTCCGCCTCAGCCAGCAAGCCTAAGAGCTTTTCCGCCAGCGTGCCGGGCAGGTCTGGTTGGTCCGATCTGCCCATCCCGGCCTCACGGAAGGCTAGAACGGGCCGGGGCGCATCGTGCGCGACCATTCGTGTCTCCTTGTCGATGCGCAAAGATAGGGATCGGCCCAAAGTGTAGCACGGCAGGCAACCCGCGCAGTCGGCCCCCTGGTTATTCCTCTTGACAGCCCTTTAGTACT
>CAZQDE010000010.1:0-59565 GCA_964591485.1 uncultured Anaerolineaceae bacterium
AAGTTCAACTTACCCACATGAAACAGCGAGGAGCCTATTTTGCAGGCATTATGTATGACTTATTCGGGCTCGGAGCATACGATCTCCTTAAGGATCACATCATGGCCCCACCGCCCTCGCGACCACACGCAGCGATCGATGGACGCCCATTTCACATACCGCAGCGCACTCCGGGACCTACGGTAGCACATCCCCTACCTGCCATTGCTTCGGTGATTGGGAGGAGGAAATCGATGGGAGAGATCGGCCGCCTGAGGAACTAGACGAAGCTGAACTGCACCCTAGCTCAAATCCCCTCCGGAGGCGGCCTTTTCGACTTTGGCTTCCGCAAAGCCGCTTACCAGGGCGTCGCCGAACTCTGCGTGGACGGCACGATGGCTGTATCCGCTCAAGCAATCCCTGATTCCTTGCGCAGGCGAGGCCGGGGCCATCACCTTGCAGAAGGGCAAACCCTACCCCTAGCACAACCCTAACGCTGGCTTCACATCCAGGCAATGGCTCCCTCCGCACAGACATGATAGGCTGTCATAAGCAGCATTCCGGGGATAAACTGGTCATAGCAGAGCATGCTGAATCCGATCCTTACACGTCGGCGATGGAGAAAATGATCGCCACACCGTCATCAGGCTACTTGGCCAGAATGCGCGAGGCTCATGAGCGAAGTGGGCTCAGCCTCCGCGAGGTCGCGAGAATCTGCGACCTCGACCACTCTTACGTATCAAGGACTCTCAATGGCGAGCGGAAGCCCCATCGCGATGTGATCATCTCCCTATGCGTGTTCGCGTGGCGCCAGAGCCGGATCGAGACGGATGAAATCCTCTTGCTCGCGGGCCATCCTCCTCTCGGACGCGCGGCTCTGCGCGAATACCGTCGGAACGGGCATCAATCATCGAGGCTTAGAGACTCAGGAGTCGCTGCGGGGAGCGACCTGGGAGGCGCCTCCCCGCAGCATGCAGGTCGCCTATGCACATAGCCGAATTATCTTCGGTGGCGAGGTCTTCCCCTCCCACCGATGGCCAGGCCTAGATTATCCATAGGGCTGTACTGGCGATGTCGATCTTTGATGTCGGTGTTCGCCAATGCTATGTACCGGCGGGTCATCTCAAGCGATTTATGCCCAAGGATCCTCTGCAGGGAAAAAACATCCCCACCGTTAACCAGGTACCGAACGGCAAAGGTGTGTCTGAAGAGGTGCGGATGGAGCCTCGGGATACCCGTGCGCCGCTTGAGCCGCGCGACCATCTGACCGACGGCGTTCCGACTTAGGGGCCTCCCATCCGCCGTAAGGAAAAGGCGATCCTCGCGCGGATTGAGAGGTTCCGGTCGGAACCGTTCGATGTAGCGGATCACGGAACGCTTGGCCGCATAGCCGATCGGGACGATGCGCTCCTCCGCACCTTTGCCGAACACCTTACACTCGCCCAGCCCCGCATCGAAGTCCTGCATCTTCAAATCGGTTAACTCGGAGAGCCTCACCCCTGTATCGCAGAACATCATCACGATCGCCAGATTTCGCGCCCCCTCGGGCGAATCATAGGGGATGGCCAGCAATATTTTGCGCAGTTCATCCTCGCTGAGCGGCTTAATCAGCGTTTTGGGAACCTTGGGGGGCTTGAGCGGCCTGAGAACGTTGGCCTGGGTATAGCCGTCCTCCTGCAGCCAGCTGGAGAAGGCCCTTAGAGAGCGAGCGAAGCCATTGATCGTGGTCGGTGACAGGCCGCCAGCGACCTCGCGATGGTGGGGATGGTCGGGGTACTTGGAGGAGCGCTCCATCAGAAACCGGATAAATTCACGCGCATGATCAACGCTGAGTTCATGGATCATGAGATGCTCTTCGCCGCGGTCCGCGAGGAACTTCAGGAAGGCGCGAAGTTTTCTCTGGTACCAGCGGATGGTATGGGGGCTCTTGCCCTCTACGACGAGCAGAGCCAGGTAGTTATCCACCGCCTCCGCCAATGTGGAGCCCATGCGACGCCTCTGGACTTCGTGTGCCCTTGCATTCATCTTAGGCCTCCTTTCTGTGGCTGTGGTTGACTGCCGGTGACTCCGGGTGACAGGTCTGCGCGATGGGTGATCGAATCCCTTGGAATTTTCGCAATTGGGCTGGTCTCGGCGGGCTATCGGAGAAAGGTCTAAGTGGGGGGAAAAGGCCGGACCTGCCCCGTTGGACAGGTCCTGGGTGGGAGAAAATCACCTATTGAGCCCCATTTTTGGGGCGCCGTCCCGTTTTTAGGTGGCGAGGGGGAGATTTGAACTCCCAACCAAGGGCTTATGAGTCCCCTGCTCTGCCGATTGAGCTACCTCGCCGCATGGGCTTGCGGGCTCATTCTACCCAATTCACCAGAGGCCGACAAGGGATTCAGCCTTTGGCCTCTCCTCGGACGGTGAAGGCCACCTCCCCTCGGTCTAAGACCACCGCCTCCAGCCCAAAGGCCTCGGCCAGCCGTTTCGCCAGGTCCTGCAGATATTCCATCGTCGTCAAGGCACCCTCGGCCGGCGCCCCGAGGATCAGCATGTCGATCTCGAATTCCTGGATCACCGCCTCCAGGACCTCGGCAAAATGGCCGCGGCGCACGAGGGTCTGCACCTGGAGCCCCTGCTTCTGAGCCCGTTCCTGCGCCATCACGAGCAGGAACTCGCCCATCTCGTCGATCTCGGTCTCCATATCGACCAGAACCGGAGAGGCCATTCGATCGAGAAAGCTGACGTCCGTCACATAGAGAAAGAACAACTCGCCGCCCCGCTCCTTGGCGATCTGGATCGCCCGATCCTGATTGGGGAGGCTGGCCTCACCCCCGCGCGTGGGTGTCAGGATTCTCATCGCATATCCCTCCTAGCCCCCCATAAGCACGAAGCGAACGACGAGCCAGAGGAAGCCCGCCGCCAGCGTGATATAGGTCACCGGCAGGCCCACTTTCATGAATTCGCGGAAGGAGATCGGGGTCCCGGCCTGTTCGGCGATGCCGGCGGTGACCAGGTTGGCCTCGCCGCCGATCAGCAGGCCGTTGCCCCCCATGGCCGCGCCCATCGAGAGGGCATAGTAGAGCACTTTGCTGTGGGCGCCGGGTACGGTCCCGCTGAGAAATTCCACCACCGGCAGCATGGAGGCCGCCAGCGGGATGTTGGCGATCGCCGTTGAAAGCGTGCCCACGCCAAGGACGATGAGGGCGATGCCGAGCACCAGGTGTTCCCCCACCAGGCGCGCCATCGCCCCGGCAATGATGCTGATCAGCCCCACCTCCTGCACGGCGCCCACCACCATGAAGAGCGCCATGAAGAAAACCAGCGTGGTCCAGTCGACGGCCTTGATCATGGCGTGCACATCCGGCCTCAGCCAGACCAGCAGGATGGTTGCGCCCACAAGCGCCGGCACGGCCGGGACGACGTGGAACCTTTCACCGACGACAAAGCCGACCATTACCAACAGGAAGACAAGGCCGGATTTCCACAGTGCCGCCGGATCGCGCAGGCGGGCGTTGCGTTCGAGCCTCTCATACAGCGCCTTCGAGATCCCCGCCGGGTGCTTGTGCCACTCCTCCCGGTAGTGGTAGAGCACATAGCCCGCCATGCCAGCCATCGCCAGCAGCACGCCGGGGGTCTGATACACGAGGAAGTCCTGAAACCCGATCCCGGCATAGGCTCCGATCAATATATTGGTGGGGGTGCCGATCAGCGTAGTGATCCCACCGACGTTCGATGCCAGCACCTCCGGGATGATGAAGGCCAACGGGTTGATACCCAGCGCCATGCCAATCTGCAAGCTGATAGGCGTCATCAGCAACATGGTGGTGAAGTTGTCGAGAAGCGCCGATGCCAAAGCCGTGAGCAGCATGAGGATTAGGACCAGCAGCCAGGCACGGCCGCGGCTGAGGCGGTAGGCCTGAAAGGTGGTCCACTGGAAAATGCCCGTGCCTTCGATGATGGCGATGATGATCATCATGCCCATTACCAGGAAGATGACCTCCCAATTGATATAGGACAGGGCGCGCTCGAAGTCGAAGATAAACCAATCCGGATCGATCGACCCGGCGGTGAAGGTGACCAGGAAGATCGCGGAAAGGCCTGCGAGTGCGGCGGTCGTGCTATGCAGCCGCTCGAGTGCGATCACAGCCAGTACGCCCAGGAAAATGAGACTTGCAGCCCAAAAGGCGCCGTCGATCTTGCGCTCCAATTGAAGCGGAGGGAGGTCCAGGCCACCGCCGGTGAGCAGCCGGTTCGTTTGCGATTCCGTGAGCCGGAGTTGAAGAGATTGGAAGTGGAGGCGATCGATCTCGATGATAAGCTCGGGGGCATCTAGCTCGCCGAGGCGCAAGGTCCAAAATCCCTCCTCGCCGCTCTCGGTCTCGGCGATGGGCTCTAAGCCGTCCGCCGACCATATGGAGATATGGGCCTCATCGACCGGCCTGCCCTGGACATCCAGCACGCGGCCGGTAAGGATGGCGCCGCCCTGGGAGGCTTGCGCGGAGGAAGGGAACAGTGCGGTATGCAAAGCGCCCAGCGCGATCAAGGCACCCGAAACCCAGGCGACCCACTGGGTCCATGCTACCTTCCGATCCATCGAAGTGTGTCTCTTGGTCATCGTCGTTCTGAACCGCGGAGTGAAACCGGGCTTATGGCTATAGGGCGTCTACGGTCAGTTCGCCAAGCGACTCGAGCTCCTTGCGGAAGCGTTCCACGCCCACCTGCCGCAAGAAGAGATATGCGAGCCACAATCCGGCGGCCTCAAACAGAAACACGCCGCCGTACGCGTAGGCCGGAGAGAGCCCGATGGACACTAAAAAGGTCTGCAGCGCGCCGCCGGCAATGGCGGTGGGGCCCTTCGCCAGCGCCTGGATCAGCGTCCATGCCCCCACGAACAGTCCGGTGTGTTCCTCGGAGGTCATGTCCATCATCATCGCCACGCCGCCGACCGTGAAGAAGCCTGCCCCCAGCCCCAAGAGCAGGATCGCCCCTGGCAGCGCCTGCGCCAGCTGGGCCCAGGCGCTCGCCGCCAGACCGGCAAAGGCGCCCATCATCAGGAAGAGACCCAGGGCGGTCGTCCAAGGCTTCCCCCGGCTAGGGATCAAACGCATGCCCCCCAGCAACATCCCGGATACAACACCCACACCCATGTAGGCGTTGAAGCGGGCTGTCTGGGAGGGGGAAAGCCCGAAGACCTCGCCTCCGAAGGGCTCCAGGATCACATCCTGCATGAAGTAGGAGAACATACTCAGGAAAAGGAAACCACCAAACCAGCGGGCCTGTGGGTTTTGCAGCAGACCCCCAAACGCCTGCCGGAAGCCCGGGGGGCGTTCCCCCACGGCCGGCGGGCTACCCTTGGGTTCCTGTCGCCAGAGAGCCACTCCAGCCAGGAAGAGCGCCAGAATGCCGCCTGCCAGGAAGAGCGACATTACCCGGCCGATATGGAAGTCCCTCAGGGCGAGACCGCTGCCGATACCGGTGAGGATGATTCCCACCATGAGCAGCGTCCACACCATCCCTGTGACACCCCCACGCTCCTCCTCGGTGGTCAGATCGGTGATCAGCGCCAGATAGGCCGTCCCGGCGACATAGGTGGCGATGCCCTCCAGCAGGAACACGCCAAAGCCGGCGGTGATCCGCCCGGCATGCGGGTCGGCGGCAATCCAGCGCACCACGAACGGCGAGGCCACCAGAATGGTGGCTGTCGCCAGCGCCCCCAAGAGGACGTAGACCGTCCGCCGGTAGCCGCCCAGCGGATGGCGGTCGGAGTAATAACCGAAGGGGATGGCGATCACCGCGCCGAGGTAATGCCCACCACCGACGAGCAGGCTGACGGTGAGAAGATCCATGCCCAATTCGACCCGCATGACGCGGTTCAGCACGCCGAGAAACAAGACCGAGAGTCCCCCGGCTGCCATCTGAAAGAGTCCCAGGCGGAGAAAGCGTCGACGTTTCATCGATCCATCCATGTGCAGCGTTTCACCAAAGATAGCACGACCGCTTCAGGCGTTGGTTAAGTGTTTCATGAATGCCGATGCACGTCCCCCGGGAACACCTGAACCGCGGGCGCTGCACCGTTTTCCCGGGTCCGGAAGCTCTCCAGGCCCAGGGATCGGGCCAAGATCTCAACAGGATGAAAGGCGGGAACACCGGTATGCCGCTCGATCCACCAGCGGCAGGTCTCCGAATCGGTGATCACGAACTCCGCACCGCTGGCCTGCACCTGCTCAAACAGCCCTGCTCCCACATCCGCTGCCACCCTGTATCTTTCGCGCTTGAGCCCGTAGGTGCCCGCCACGCCGCAGCACTCAGAGTCTGAGATCGTCAGCGTGAGGCCGGGAACCCTGCGGAGCAATTCCACGGCGGGATAGCCGATGCCATGGCTCCGCAGCTGGCAGGGGGCGTGATAGAGGGCATGCCCGGGAACCTCGGCCCTTTCGGCCGCCTCCCAGGCTTCCGCAAGCTCCCAGAGAATGAACTCACAGAGATCCCAGGTGGCTCCCGCCACCCAGGCGCTGGCTTGACCCTCCAGGCCGAGAACAACGCGGTAATCATGCTTGAGGGCCAGGGTGCAGGAGGTCGAGGACCCGATGATCGGGTACCCCGCCTCCGCAAATGGGCTCAGCGTGGACAGGTTTGCTCGGGCATAGCGCCGGGCGGCATCGAAGAGGCCGTTGGATTGCAGCGGCAGGCCGCAGCAACGCTGCGGCGGGAGCACCACTTTGCAGCCGAGTGCTTCCAGGACGGCGATGGTGGCTTCGCCCACCCAGGGCTCGTAATGTTCGGCGCCACAGCCGTGGAAGTAGGCAACCGGCCGGCCCTCCGAGGCCGGGACTTCATCCGGGGCCCGGACGCATCGCTCAGGCATGCGCGACCGCAGAGTCCGCCGCTGCACTTTCGGCAGCGGGGCCTGGCGGTGGATGCCGAAGGTTGCCTCCAGCGCCCAGCGCAAGGGGCGGCTTTCCAGGGCCCAATTGAATGCTCGCGCCAGGGGACGCGCCAGCCGGCCGATCATCTCGGGCCGCGAAATGAGCCGATCCCGGAGCGGCGCTCCCCTCTGCTCCACCAGGCGGGCTTTGGCCTGCAGGTTGATCTCGGCCACCGCCACGCCATGCGGACACACCCGGGAGCAGGTCCCGCATGCCGAGCACCAGGAGACCGAATCGTCCGGGATGGGCAGATGCGGGTGCCGGAAGCGCTCGGCTTGGGGCCCTACGGCCTTGGGGCCCATGAAGGCCTCTGTGACAGCCATCACCGGGCAGGCAGCGGTGCAGATATTGCATTTCAGGCAATGATCCACCGTAAGGCGGGGTTCCACTGCCTCCTCTGGCCAGGTCAGGGGGGAGCCAGATCCCCTGCCCACCGCCGGACTCAGCCGCAGCTCAGCCATGCCGCCGCATCCAGAGCGACTCAACGATTGCGTCGGGTTCCCGAAGTCTCATGACGCCGCCGATTCTACCCAATCGAAGGTGCGCTCCACGGCTTTGCGCCAACCCTGGATAAGCGCCTGGCGCTGCCCTGCGGGCATCTGGGGCTCCCAGGTGCGTTCGGCGCGCCATTGGGCACGCAGCCCCTCCAGGCTCTCCCAGAATCCCACCGCCAACCCCGCGGCATATGCCGCCCCAAGCGAGGTGGTTTCCGTAACCTGCGGCCGCACGACCGGGACGCCCAGCAGATCCGCCTGGAATTGCATCAGCAACTCGTTGCGCACCATCCCGCCGTCCACCTTGAGGGCTGTAAGGCGGCGCCCGCTATCCTGCTCCATGGCTTCCAAAACATCCAGGCTCTGGTAGGCGGTGGCCTCCAACACGGCACGTGCCAGGTGGCCTTTGTTGGCGAAGCGGGTGAGGCCCAGAATGGCCCCGCGCGCGTCCGCCCGCCAGTAGGGTGCGAAAAGCCCCGAGAAGGCGGGCACGAAGTACACGCCGCCGTTATCTTCCACCGAGCGCGCCAGCGGTTCGATTTCGGCTGCATCCCCGATCAATCCCAATTGATCGCGAAGCCATTGCACCAACGCGCCGGCGATGGCAATCGAACCCTCCAGGGCATAGGTGGGCGGATGCCTGCCCTGCTGGAAAGCCACAGTGCTGATCAGACCGGCCGAGGAATGGACGGGCTCTTCCCCGGTGTTCAAGAGCAGGAAGCACCCTGTGCCGTAGGTGTTCTTGGCCTCGCCAGGCTCAAAGCAGACCTGCCCCAGGAGAGCCGCCTGCTGATCACCTACGGCACCGCACACTGGAAGCGCCTCGCCGAAGGGGCCATCCGGATCGGTTTGACCCCAGGCGGACGGATCGCTGGAGGGCCGGATCTCGGGAAGCACATGGCGGGGGATGCCCAATTCGGCCAGGATCTGCTCATCCCAGGTCAGCGTCTTGAGGTTCATCAGCAACGTGCGGCTGGCATTAGTGACGTCCGTGACATGCGCGCCGCCCTCGGGGCCACCGGTGAGCCACCAAATGAGCCAGGAGTCGATTGTGCCAAAGAGCGCTCTGCCGGATTCTGCAGCCCGGCGGGCATCCGCATCGTTGTCCAGAATCCAGCGCAGCTTCGGACCCGAGAAATATGTCGCCAAGGGGAGGCCTGTCTGGCGGCGGAAACGGTCCTGCCCACCCTCCCGGGCCAGTTCGGCGCAGAGATCCGCCGTACGGGTGTCTTGCCAGACGATGGCGCGACCAAAAGGCCGGCCGGTCTCAGGGTCCCACAAGACGCTGGTTTCGCGCTGATTCGTGACGCCCACGGCGGCGATCTCGCCCGGCCGGACGCCGACCTCCTGGATCAGCTGGCGGACGACCTGCTGGGTGCGCTCCCAAATTTCCAGCGGGTCGTGTTCGACCCAGCCAGGCCGAGGGTAGATCTGCTGGTGTTCGCGCTGGGCCATTCCGTGCACTTTGCCGGCGCGATCAAAGAGCATGGCCCGGGTGCTGGTTGTGCCCTGGTCAATAGCGGCGATGTACTTGGCCATGAGTCACGCTCCTGGAAGCGAACCCCTCGATGATCTGTGCATGAGAGCTTCCATTGTACTTGAGCGCCGGCCGGGCCGCCCGGCAGGCACCCGGGATGGGCATCTGATACGAAACCGGGCCGCCCAGGGCGAACCCGGCCGGCCCGGTGGAGTCGCGTTGCATGCCTTCTACTTGGCTTTCACGGTGATGGTCTTGGGTTTGGCCTCCTCGAGCTTCGGCAATGTGAGCGTGAGGATGCCATTCTCAAACTCGGCCTTGGCCTTATCGGCGTCGACGGAAGCGGGCAGGACGATCGAGCGCGAGAAGCTCTCCATCCGGCGCTCGCGCAAGTGATATTGCGCGCCACTCTCTTCCCGCTCCTCCTTTACCTCACCCTGGAGGGTCAGGGTATCACCCGTGACGGAGATATGGATGTCCTCTGGCTTTAAGCCGGGCGCGGTGGCCTTCACCACCACCGCATCATCCGTCTGGTAGACATCGATGGGCACGCCGCCTTCGAAGAAGGCCCCGAACCAGGGAATATCCATGAAGGCCGAGTCCATCCAGCGGTCGAGCATGTCATGCATGCGCCGCGACATACGGAAGGGTTCCCAACGGGTCAACCTCGCCATGGTCTCACCTCCCTTGCCCATTCTGCGCATGGATACTTTAGCAGCGAGGCATTAGATCAATATCAGAGGCTTCGTCCGCCTGGCTGTTCGCCTCCAGCGCACAGGCCAGGACCTCTGTCAGCTTCAGATCGCCCAGGACCCGCCCCTGCTCATCGACGACCGGCAGGCAGATCAGATCGTGGGCGATCATCCTTCGGAGCGCCTCCGCCAGCGTATCGCTGGGGCGCACCGCCGCAGCCTCGCTCCCAGGACGCATCACCTCCCCGGCAGTGATCGCGCGCATCAAGGCCGTCAAACGAACGTCCTCCGCCAGCCAGGCCTCCTCCGTGGAGTACGTCGCCTCGCCCAACTGCACCCGGGCCCAATCCAGCAAATCCCGCCGCGTGATCACGCCTATCAGGCGATCCTTTTCCCCGACGACGAAGATGCCGCGCATCTCCGGCCTCTCGGCGAAGCGCCGCACCACGGCGGTGAACCGCTCATCCGGCCCCACCAGCAGGGAGGGACGACGGTCCATAGTGTAGACGTCACCAATGGTCCTGCCTTCCAGTATCTTCATCAGCCCACCTCTCGCCAGAATCTGTGCCCTCGAATCATATCGGGCGCCGGCCGGTTCTTTCAAGATCTCCGCTGGAGCCACACCGAATGCGATACAATGGCCGCGGCCGCCAACCTCCAGGTTGGCTGTGGAGGAATGCTGCATGTCCCAATCCGAAGCCCAAGCCGTCTACATGGTCCACTACGGCGAGATCGCCCTCAAAGGGCGCAACCGCATCGATTTCGAAAGGCAATTGATCGCCAATCTCAAGGCGCAGTACCCCATCCATCGGGCTTACCGGCTTCCGGGCCGCATTGTCCTGGAGGGCCCCAGCGGGCTGAATCTGACCAAAACCTTTGGCGTGGTGTGGTGGAGCGAGGCCGTGCGCGTGCCGAGCGACAAATCAGCCATCGCCGAGGCCTTGCTGCCGCTCGCAGAACAGGTCGGCGACACCATCCAAACCTTCGCCGTGCGTGTGACCCAGGGAGAGAGGGTCTTCGAAGAGTCAACCCCCCATCTAGAAGCCGAGTTTGGCGGATTGATCGACCGCGCTTTTGATTGGCGGGTGGACCTCTCCCAGCCTGATCGCACGTTCTACATTGAGGTCATGCGGCGCGCGGCTTACCTATACACGCAGCGGCACCCCGGCCCGCGCGGGTTGCCCGTGGGCGCTTCCGGGCGTCTGCTGGGTCTCTTCTCGGGCGGGGTGGACTCGGTCTTGGCGGCGTACTTGATGGCCAAGCGCGGGGCGGAGATCGAATTGGTGCACTTCTACGCCATGGCGGACGCCGGCCAGGCCCATCAAGCCAAGATCGGCGCGCTTGCGCAGGCCTTGGCCGCCTACCTGCCCTCCCTGAAGATCCATTACTTCCCCTACCACCTCTTCCAACTGGCCACTTCACACCTGGTATCTCGCGAGCAGCGCCACGAGTTGGTGCTCTTCCGGCGCTTCATGGCGCGTCTGGCCGAACACCTGGCCATTGAGCAGGGAGCGGGGGGCCTATTCAGCGGCGACAACCTCGGGCAGGTGGCCTCGCAGACACTTGAGAACTTGGCCAGCGTGGACCTCGTCATCAAGCTGCCGATCTTCCGGCCACTCATCGCCTACGACAAGGTGGAGATTATCGATCTGGCACGACGCCTGGACTTGCTCGAGCCAGCCGAGGTCGCCTACAAGGATTGCTGCTCGATTCTCGCCACCGAGCCCTCCACACGGGCGCGTCCAGAGATTCTGGATGCTCTGGAGCGGCAGATCGAAATCGAAAATCTGATCTCTGAGACGCTCAGTCAGGGCGAGACGATCACATTGCGGCGTGAAGCAAGCGGCGAATTGGTAACCACCTGATCCGCAAGGCGTGCGCCTAACTCTAGCATCCCAGATAACATCGCGCTAAACTTGCCCTCTGGGATGGATCGTGTTTCCGCCCGCAACCGCGCCGAGAACTGCGGCTGACGGGGATCAGCGGGGGAGGGATCGATGGATCTCATCAATCTATTCTGGCTATTTCTGATGCTCTCGGCGCTGCAGCCCGCATTGCGGCAGCGCATGCTGGAGATCGCGCGCGCCCGGGCCTTGCGCAAGTTCGAGGAAAAGCGCGGCAGCCGGGCCATTCTGCTCATCCATCGCCAGGAGACCTTCGCCTTCCTGGGGTTCCCGCTGGCACGCTACATCGATATCCAGGACTCGGAGGAGATATTGCGGGCGATCAAGCTTACCAGCCCGGAGGTTCCCATCGATCTGGTGCTACACACGCCGGGCGGTCTCGTGTTGGCTTCGGAGCAAATCGCGCACGCATTATGCCGCCACCCCTCCAAGGTGACCGTCTTCATCCCCCACTACGCCATGTCGGGCGGAACGTTGCTGGCGCTCTCGGCAGATGAGATTGTGATGGACGAAAACGCCGTGCTAGGTCCGGTCGACCCCCAGCTCAGCAACATGCCCGCGGCCTCCATCCTAAGTGTGCTCGAGAAGAAGAACATCGACCGCATCGACGACGAGACTCTCATCCTGGCGGATGTTGCCCGCAAGGCCATCTCCCAGGTCAAGCAGACGGTGACCGAAATCCTCACCTATCGGGATGTGTCCGCTGAGCGCGCCGCCGAGATCGCCGAGATCCTCGCCACCGGCCGCTGGACGCATGATTATCCCATCACGGTGGAAGAGGCCAAACAGATCGGGCTCTCGGTCTCAACCGAGATGCCGGATGAGATTTACCAATTGATGAATCTCTACCCACAGACGGCCCAGCGGCGCCCCTCGGTGCAGTACATCCCCCTGCCCTACACCGAGAGGCCGGCGCGACCGCCTTCCAACGGCCGGACGAACGTCTGATCCTCGGATCTCGCCCGGCGGAAAGAAACCATCTTTTTCGCTGGAGCTCGAAATATGCGACAGACTCTTGGCTTGCGTCTCGTGAGATTCCTTGGCCGCCTGCGTCTGGGCGGCGGGGTGATCCTGATTGGAATCAGCCTGGCGGTCGGCATCGGCACCGGCCTGGGAGCACTGCTCTTCAACACCATGATCTCCTGGGTCAGCCGATTCGCCTTCTTCACCCTCCCGGCCCTCGTTCCGCAGGCCCACATGGCATTGATCGCTGCAGTCCCGGCCTTGGGCGGGCTGATCGCCGGCCCGCTCATCTACCGTTACGCCCGCGAGGCCAAGGGGCACGGCGTGCCGGAGGTGATGGAGGCCATCGCCCTGCGCGGCGGCCGCATCCGGCCGATTGTGGTGGTCATCAAGGCCATGGCATCGGCCTTCACTCTCGGCACAGGCGGTTCTGTCGGCCGGGAGGGGCCCATCGTGCAAATCGGTGCGGCGCTTGGCTCGACGCTGGGGCAGGCCTTCCGCATGTCGGAAGTCCGCATACGCACCCTCGTCGCTTGCGGAGCCGCGGGCGGCATCGCCGCCACATTCAACGCCCCCATCGCCGGCGTGATCTTCGCGGCGGAGGTGATCCTCGGCGAATTGAGCATCAGCCACATCGGCGCGGTGGTGATCTCGGCCGTCACAGCCAACGCCACCATGCAGGCGCTGGTGGGCTCCGAATACACGTTCGCCGTCCCAGAGCCCTACGCCTTCGAGAGCCTGGCCGAGTTCGGGCTGTATGCCATCCTGGGCGCGCTGGCGGCGCTCGTAGCAGTGGCCTTTGTGCGCACGCTCTATTGGGCCGAGGACCGTTTCGCAGAGCAGCGCCGCATCCCCGAGTGGCTCCAGCCCGCGATCGGTGGCCTGCTGCTGGGCCTGCTTGGGCTGGCCTATCCAATGGTCTTCCCGGCCCTGCGCTACGAGAACATGCCCCACGTGTTTGGGGGCGGGTACGAGCCGATCTCGGCGGCGCTGACCAACCATGTGGCCATCGGCGGGGCCTTTCTGCTGATCTTTATTAAGATGCTGGCCACCGATTTCACGCTCGGCTCCGGCGGCTCCGGCGGCATTTTCGCACCTTCCCTCTTCATGGGCGCCATGCTGGGCTCCGCCGTGGGCGGGCTCTTCAATGCCTGGCTTCCCGGGCTGACCGCGCCGCCCGGCGCCTACGCCCTGGTCGGCATGGGCGCGGTGTTCGCCGGCGCGGCCCATGCCCCGCTCACGGCGCTGATCATGCTTTTTGAGCTCACCGGCGACTACCGCATCATTCTGCCGCTGATGCTGAGCGTGGTCATCTCGACCCTGATCGCCCGCCGCATGCTGGCAGGCGAATCGATCTACACCCTCAAGCTTGCCCGCCGCGGCATCCGGCTGCGCAGCGGGCGCGATGTGGATGTGCTCGAGAGCGTGCGGGCCGAGGAGGTGATGGCCACTGATATCGATACCATCCGGGCCGATGCCACGCTCTCCGATCTCTCAAGGGCCTTCAGCCAGGCCAGGCGGCGTGGCTTTCCGGTGATGGATGCTTCCGGACTGCTGGCCGGGATCGTCACGGTGGCCGATCTGGAAAACGCCATCCAGCGCGGAATGCCCCTCGAGACGCCCGTGGCGGACATCGCCGTGCCCTTCGAAGACATGCTCTACGCCTATCCAGACGAGAGCATCGGCGCCGTGCTGAAGCGCATGGGAACCCGCGGTGTGGGTCATATCCCAGTTGTTTCACGCCAGAACCCGCGCCGGCTCATCGGATGGATCTGGAACCATGAGATCATCCGGGCCTATAACATCGCTGTTGCCCGGCGATCCGAGCTTCGGCTTCGAGCTCAGGCCATGCAGCCCGACAGCGTGGTGGAGGGCATGCGCATGCTTGATGTCCACCTGGCTGAGGGCGATCCGTCTGTGGGTCTCGCCCTGAAGGATCTGCATGACGCCCTGCCTGAGAACTGCCTCTTCATCTCAATCCATCGGGATGGAAGGACCATCATCCCTCATGGCAACACCATGTTGAGAGCCGGAGACCGCGTAACGGTGCTCATCGATAACCAAGCGGCTGACTCATTGCGTTCACTGCTCACCCAGGCCGGAGCGCAAGGCAGGCTGCCTGCCGCGAGCCATGGGGAGGATCAGACCGGTGAGAGCCAGAGCGACAGCTCCGAGCGCTAATCTATCTCATATCTTGCGATGACCCTGATCTGATATTTCGGCCATAGCTTCAATGCGGATGGGGCCGTGAGCCGCTTTCGCGGCCCCTCAATGCTATGAAATGCGAAATGCATGGGGAGGTTTGCCATGGCTGTGGATACGCAGGCTAGAACGACTACCGTGTCGACCCACGATGAATTGCTCGAAGAATTGGTCTTCGAGGCTCTCTGCCGCGATGAGATCTTCCGCTCACTCGAACAGGACAGCATTCAGGTGGATGTAAAGAATGGCGTGGTCTATCTCAAAGGCCATCTGAGCAAGTCTCTGCACAGCCATCATCTGGAGGCAATTGCGGCGGCAGTGCCGGGCGTCCGCGGCGTGGAGAACCGTCTCATGGCAGACCGTGATCTGAGCCTGCAAGTGGCCCAGGCGCTCAGCCATGACCCGCGGACGCGCCCCTTCAATATCCCGGTGCGCGCCTTTCACGGTTGGGTGCACCTGGGTGGAACGGTTCCGACCGAGACAGATCGAGCGGCCTGCGAGCAGGTTGCCGGCAGCGTGTCCGGCGTGCGGGGAGTGATCACGCTTCCCAAGCTACCGGATGGCTCGGAGATTCCCCCCCGGCACACCCTCCAGCCTTTGCCCGGCGCCCAAGTCTTCGGGGATGCTGGTTGCCTGGGGCGCATCCAGGCCGTGGTGATCGATCCGGGCAGCCGGCTGGTGACGCATATCGTGATGCCCCACGCGCCGGAAACCCCCTATGCGGAAGATGACCCTGGCGCCGCACTCTGCTGCATCCCGGCCGCGGCCATCCGCGCCGCCAATGAGACCAGCGCCTTCCTGAAGCATGGCTATCGGCCGGGGGTGGAATCACCGGCGCTGCGGTTCCAGGACCTCATTAGGCCGCCAGAAGATTGGCGCCCACCTTTCCCCTACAGATGGATGGATATCCGCTGGCCAGCGGAGGCATACGATAACCGCTAGGCCCGGAAACCGACGAATCGACGCGGCCGGAGATTGGCTATCCGGCCGCGTCGTATCTGCACGAAGCCCATTTCCACGCGGCAGCTCCGCTAGTAGCCCAGGATCCGGCTCCTTCGGTGGAAGTAGACGCAAGGGGCGAGGAATATCAGGAAGAGCAGGGGGAGCACCACTATGTCAAGCCAAAATGGAAGAAAGCCCCTCCCCAAGACGGCCTGATTGAAGAGGTCCTGGGCATATGTCAACGGTGAAAGGAAGGCGAAGGGGCGGGCCCAAGATGCCATATCACTTAATGGAATAAAGATCCCGCTGATGAAGAGCAGCGGCCAGCGGATCAGCGTGCTGGGCATCATAATGCTTCCCACCGAGCGCGCCGGGATGGACGCAAACACAAGGCCAAGGGCCGAGAAGGCCAAGCTGGAGAAGAGAATCCCTGTCGCGAGAAGGCCCACATCCGCCACCGAAACGCCCAGAAAGATCACCCCGATCGAAAGCGGCACGACCGACACCGTCACGGCAAAGAAAGCGCCAACCAGCGACTTGCCTAGCAATAACGTCATCAGGGACATCGGTGCAACAAGCAGCCGATCGTAGGTCCCGGTCCGGCGCTCCATGGGTATGATCACTGGCCCCGCGGAGGAGGCGGTGAAGAAGGTCGTCAGCGCAAGCAGGCGTGCCAGGCCCACATCCGCGCCGATGTTGCGTTTCACGGAGAAGGAGAAGAAGAGGAAAAAGGGCAAGAGAAGGCCGAACATGATCATCGGCGGCGTCAGGTAGTAGACCCTCACGTCCTTCACCGCAATGACCCATGCCTGCATCATCTCGTCTGCAAGCCGCTGCAAGGAGAGATCTCTCATCGCTCGCCCCCCGTTCGCCGAGAGGCATTACGGCCCCTCTCATCCCGGATCGATCCTACTTCCCGGCCCGTGATCTCCAGGAATACGTCTTCCAGGCTTGGGGCCAATGTGCAAAGGCTGACCACTCGCAGGTCATGGGTCCGGGAGAAGTCCAGCAGTGAAATCAGCACGCGGGAAGGGTCTTCTGTATACAGGCGCCACTTGTCACCCATTTTGGCGACCGTGCGCACGGCATCCAAGGCCCTTAGCTGGGGTGCAAGATCTCGCTCGGTGAGATTGAATGCCACCTCGATGGATTGGACCTTGAGGATGGCGCGTTTGAGGTTCTCCGGCGTGTCGATGGCGGCGATCCGTCCATGATTGATGATGGCCACCCGGTCACAGAGTTGGCTGGCTTCCTCGATCTGATGAGTGGTCAGGAATATCGTCCTGCCCTCCGCATTCATGCGCCGTATCAGCTCGTGGATCGCCCGCGTACTCTGCACATCCAGGCCGGGTGTGGGCTCGTCAAGAAAAAGCAGCGATGGGCGGTGGATCAGGGCCATGGCGATGCTGAGCCTGCGCCGCATACCCTTGGAAAAACTCTCGGCCTTGACATGGCGCTTCTCCCATAGCCCAAAGCTTTCCAGCAGCTCCCTTGCCTGCGCCTGTCGAGCTGCCTTAGGCACGCGGTAGAGTCGCGCCGTGAACATCAGGTTTTCCCATGCCGTCAGTTCGGTATAGACGTTGGACTCCTCAGGGACCAACCCAATACGACGCTTCGCCGGGAAGGCATCGCGCGCATAATCATGGCCAAAGACGGCGATGCGGCCCTCGGTGGGCTCCAGCAGCGTGGTGAGCATGCGCTGCGTGGTGGTCTTGCCCGCCCCGTTGGGCCCCAAGAAGCCGAAGACCTCGCCCTGATGCACGGTAAAGCTGACGTGATCCACGGCCAGGAGATCGCCGTAGTACTTGGTCAGACCCTCAACACAAATGGCATCCATCCGACCTTCTCCTGATTCGATCAAGGCCTCGCTCAGATCGGCCCTACCCATCAACCCGCGATGGTTGAATCCCCATTGCGTTCTCCGCTCCAATGCGCCTGGTACTCCTTCAGGAAGCGATCCAGTCTGACGCGCGTCTCATGGATCCTCTCGGCCCAGGCGTGCAGACAGGCCTCCCCCTCGGGGGTAATCGCATATACACGCCGGGCCGGGCCGGCGCCTTCGGTGTTCCATGCAGAACGGACCAGACCTTGATGCTCCATCTGACGCAAGGTCCGATAGAGCAGGCCTGGGTCCGCAGGGGGCGCGCCCTCATTCCGCTCGAGCTGAGCTCGAAGCTCATATCCATGCGCCGGGCTTCTAGAGAGCAGCAGCAGGAGCCAGGGCTGCAAGAAGCCGCTCACGCGCCCATGCCGGGGACAGCCCGGGCCCGAAAATCGCGGACCCATCTTTCTAGTCATACATACATCATTTATATGAGTAAGTCACATATAGCATAAAAGCTGTGGGAGTGCAAGGCTTGGCAGGCCATCAATGTATCCCGGCCCCTCCCAGGTGCCGTCCCCAGCAAGCCTGGACGACCTGAGCCATGAGAGGCACCGTGGGCCTGCAGTCCGACCCCACTGATATGCTCCATTGTGTTCTCGCTCGCCGGTGGAGTCACCTGGAAGCAGAGAGGCCTTGCGACCAGGCCAATGCGCCGCCGCAGGCAGAACCGTTCTCCTCCAGCCAAGTCAGCATTTCGCGCAGGCTTCCGGTGGCCAGCGCAATACAGGTATCCGCCCCGCCGTAGTAGAGGTGCAGCGTATCGCCATCATCGCCCAGGGTATAGCCACAGGGAAAGACCACGTTATCCACATCGCCCTCGCGCTCATAGCGCGCCTCCGGGCCGAAGATCCAGGTATCGCCCCGACGCAGGCAGCGCTCGGGGTTCTCGAGATCGAAGAGCGCCAGACCGAGGCGGTAGATCGAACCGGAGGCGGTGCTGCGCACGCCGTGGTAGATCGCCAGCCAGCCCTTGGGTGTCTCGATGAGTGGCGGCGAGAGACCGATCTTATTGGCGTCCCACCAGCCACCTCGGCGGGCTTCCAGGATGAGCCGGTGATCCCCCCAGTGGCGCAGATCGGGCGAATAGGAGATCCAGATGTGGGCGCCTAATCTCGTCGTCGGGCGATGCACCAGCGCCCATAACCCGTGGATGCGCCGCGGCAGCAGCGCCGCATTCTTGTCCTCCGGCGGCATCACCACCCCCAGGCGCTCAAAGGAATGGAAGTCCTCGGTGATGGCGAGCGAAACTCCGGGGCCGCCGCGTGAGTAGCTCACATAGGCGATGACGTATTTCCCCAGCTCGGGTACGTAGGTGATGCGCGGGTCCTCGACGCCCCAGAGCTCCTCGGGATGTCTCTCTGGATCGGGGTAGAGCGCGGGCTGGGGTTCGATCTCCCATCCGCTCACACCATCCTTCGAACGCGCAACGCATAGATGCGAGTGTCCCCGGTGATCTTCCACCCGGCAGAGCAAGAGCGTGGTGCCATCCCTGAGCCGGACGGCTCCGGGATTGAAGACCGTGTTGGCGGGATAGGGCCAGTCCGCCGCAGTGATGATGGGGTTCTTGGGGTGCCGCCGCAGGAGCGTGGGATGAAGATGGTTGCGCAGATTGGGTGTCATGGGCACCTCCTCAGCCGGTCGGGATTGCACGTTCCGCTCGACGTCCACGATCGATCTCGAGCACTCTCTGGTAGACCCGCAGATAGTCTTCCACCATCCGGTCACATGTGAAATGTGCCTCCACATGCGCGCGGACGCGCCGTCGGTCGAGATCAGCCACACGCGCCAGCGCCTCGAGCGCCGCGTCCTGATCCCGGATGAGGAAGCCTGTCACCCCCTCTCGCATAATCTCAGGGATGGCCCCGCGTGGGGTGGCGATCACCGGCGTGCCGCAAGCCATGGCTTCGATCAGGCTCAGGCCGAAGGGCTCCTCAAAGTTCGCCAGATGCAGCAGGGCGAAGGCGCCACCGAGTAGCTCGGCGCGCGCCTCCGGCCCCACCGACCCGAGGTATCGAACGCGCTCGCCATCTAGGCTGGGCTTGACCTGCTCGTTGAAGTAGTTCACGTCCTGGATGATCCCGGCCAGCAGCAATCGGCGGCCGGCCCGCTGCGCCACCTCGATCGCCTCCCGCACGCCCTTGTCGGGATGGATGCGCCCGAAGAACAACAGGTACTCGCCCATTTCGGCGTGGAAGGGGAACTGGCGCAAATCGATGCCGTGATGGACGGTGGCCAGGTAATCCAGGCTAGGATGGCGATCGGCGTCGCTGATGGAAACGTAATAGGTGATGCGGTTATAGCGCTGGTAGACCGGCAGGATCCGCTCGGACGAGAAGCCGTGGATGGTGGTGAGCACCGGCGTGTCGACCAGGCCGCTATAGGTCAGCGGCAAGAAATCGAAGTGATTGTGAATGAGATCGAACTCGGAGGCGTGGGCGAAGGCCTCGGCAATGTGCAGCCCCTCCCACACCTTAGGATCCAGCGAAGGATCCTCGGAGTAGGGCCGGGGGCAAACCCCGATGAGCCGGGCCTGCGTGACGGAATCCGCCGTGGCGAAGAGTGTGACCTCCACGCCGCGCTGGACCAACCCCTCCGTGAGCAGGGAAACGACCTGCTCCCATGGTCCGTAATGCCTGGGGGGAACGCGCCAGGAGATGGGCGCCAGCATGCCGATGCGCATCAATCCACCTGCGGCTCGAGCGCCGCCTCGGCCAATCGCAGCGCTACCAGGGAGATCAGGAACGAGAGCGTCGACTCGGCGCCCTGGTTCTGGTTGATGCGGTCGGGGTGCAGGCCATCATGACACCCTCCGGTCTTGGGATCATAGAGCGGGAGGCCCAGGTCGTTACGGCCCAGGAACCATTCGAAGGCGCGTTCGGCCTCCTGCAACCAGAATGACTCGCCGGTCAGCCGGTGGGCCTCCAAGCAGGCCGAGACGGTGCAATCTGCCTCGATCGGCTGCTGGTCGAAGCGGGCGCGCTCCCCACCGCAGACATAGAAGCCCCTGTTGCCGATAGGCACAAAGTGGCCCTCCTCGGAGCGTTGCACCTCCGTAAGCCAGCGCAGCGCCTCCAAACCCGCCGATGTCATTTCACCCTTGCC
This sequence comes from uncultured Anaerolineaceae bacterium, assembly GCA_964591485.1. Taxonomy (GTDB): domain Bacteria; phylum Chloroflexota; class Anaerolineae; order Anaerolineales; family E44-bin32; genus E44-bin32. The sequence continues at coordinate 20,552 of CAZQDE010000010.1, forward strand.
CAAGATCTCGCCCGCCAGCAGCAATGCGTGCGGCAGGCGGGCGTTGCCATAGGTGAGACGGTCCTCGAACCAAACCCAGCCATGGATCCGATTGGAACGCAGCCGGTCCATAAGGCGGTTGGCGAGCAACCCGGCCGTGTGGTGGGCATGATGGTCGCCATAGAAGCGTTGGAGATAGGCGTGCAGCCCCATCAAGGTGAAGGCCCAGGCACGGGGGCTGGTGAACCCCTGGACCGCAGGGAGGGCCTGGTCGAAGAGTCGGCTGGCCGTGCCGCGCAGATCGGCGTCCTGCGAGCGCCCAACCGCCACGCCCAGCGCCCAGAGCGCGCGCCCGTGACTGTCCTCCGTGCCGGTCTCCTCCTGCCACCGGCGGTCGTATCCCAGGAAATTCCGGAATCGCCCCAGGCCGGGGTTGAACGCGTGCCAGAGGAAGGCCAGGTAGCGCCGCCTTAGCGCAACCGCCCGGAGGGCGGTCTCGCCTCCCAGTTCCTCCAGCAAGACCGTCAAGACCAGCGCGCGGGCGTTGTCGTCCGTCGTATATCCCTCGCTGTAATTGGGCACATGGAACACGGCATGCTGCAGCAAGCCGGTATCATCGGTGAGACTGATCAAGTGATCCAGGCGCACGCCTGGAAGCTCGCTCGGCCGGTCGTCGAGCGTCTTCACAGCGGATACGGCACGCGGCGAGCGCATGCGTTCTTCCCGCGCCTGCTCGAAGAGATCAACATACTTGCGCGCCACCTGAGACCAGACCATCTCGCGCGAGAATATGTAGGCGCGCTTTCGGATGGCATGACGGCGGGCCTCATCCTCGAGCAGACCCGCGACCGCCTCCGCGATCGCCCGCGAGTCGCGGAAAGGCACCAGCACGCCACGCCCATCCTCGAGCAACTCCTCGGCGTACCAGTAGGGCGTGGAAACCACGGCCTTCCCAGCGCCCAGGCTGTAGGCCAGCGTGCCGGAGACGATCTGCTCCCTATTGAGATACGGCGTGAGGTACACATCGGCCATGCCGATGAACTCCAGCAACTCCTCCAGGCGCACGAAGCGGTCATAGAAGATGACGTGGGAATCGACGCCCTTGGCTTTGGCCAGGCGCTGCAAGCTCAGACGGTAGGACTCCCCCTCCCGGAGCTTCACGTGGGGGTGCGTGGCGCCCAGGATGATATAGACGATGTCCGGATTGCACTCCAGAATGTCGGGCATGGCCTCGATCACGTTCTCGATCCCCTTATTGGGCGAGAGCAGGCCAAAGGTGAGCAGGACCAGCTTGCCTTCTACACCAAAGCGGTCCTTGTAGAAGTTGGGATCGATGAAAGGCACATCCGGAATGCCATGGGGGATGATGGCGATCTTGGCCTCCGGCACCCCATAGATCTCCTGCAGGAACTCGGCTCCGCGCTGGCTCATAACCACCAAGCGGTCGGAAAGCGCCGCAATCTCGGACAGCACAGCCCGCTGATCGGGCGAGGGCTCGCGGAGCACGGTGTGCAGCGTCGTGACCAGCGGGGCCTGGATCTCCCGCAGCAGGGTGAGCACGTGGCTTCCGGCCCGGCCCCCAAAGATGCCGTACTCATGTTGCAGGCAGATCGCATCCACGCTGTTGATGTTCAGGAAATCCGCCGCCCGGCGGTAGGAGCGCAGGTCATCCTCCATGAGCTCGAAGCGCACCCGTTCCGGGTAGGCGTAGCCGTGCTGGCGATCGTTGACCGGCAGGGCGATGACCTCGATCTCTTTGAATTGCTCGGCGATATGCTCACAAAGATCGGTGGTAAAGGTGGCGATGCCGCATTGGCGGGGGAGGTAATTGCCAATCACGGCAACATGTCGCACGCGTAGACTCCTGCGCTTGACAGCCATACGTCCTTGCCCCCGAGACGGAGTTTTGTTGTCTGGGCGAGGGCCTTGCATGCCAGGCGCAATCCATTCGCCCAGGGATTATTTTAACCAAAACAAGGCCATCTTCCAGGCCTCGAAGTACAAAACCATGCCGAGCGATCGTCAGCCCGGCATGGCATTCGAGCGGCGGAGAGTGTGGGCTATCCGCCGGCCCGCCCAAACCGCCCCATGCGGCCGGCACCGTGCGGACCGGTCCCATCGCAGAGACCCTGCCCGTTGCCGGGCCCAGGACCCATGGCCCCGCGCTGGAGCATCCAATCGGCCTGCTCCTGGGTGACCACGCCATCCGCCAGGGCCTGCGCGATCATCTCGGCACGGGCCTCCTGCATGATCTCCCGCAGGTCTTCAAGAGAAACACCTTGTTCGGCAGCCAGCGCGGCGAGCGTGGTGCCTTCTGCCCGGGCGGCCTCGAATTCGCTCGGGCTCAGACCCAGCGCATCGGCCAGATTCTCGTGGACGATCTCTGCGTAGTCCGCCAGCAGGCCACCAGCCGGCCCGCGCCCAGCACCCCGCCCAGCAAAGGGCGGCTGGGGGGTCTCCGCCTGCGCGAAGGCCGCCGTTGCGCCCGCCAGGGCGATGACGCCCACCAGTGCTACCGGCAAACCAACCTTTAGAAACTTGCTCACCTTTCACCTCCTGATATTCGGATAAGGCTTCATCCGGTGTGATGTTGCAAGAATGATAGTCGGAAGGGGTGATAGGGTTATGAAGCGAGTATGTGGATCCTATGAAGATCAAGCACGGCCGGGGCAGGGCAGGTGACGGATGCCGTCAGGCGTGATCGGGCTGAAGCAGATGTGGCTGAAGGGTCTAGCGCAGTTCGAGCGTTTGTGCCCAATGGCTCGCTGCCTCGCGCGCCTGTGTGATGCTTTCCAGTCGGACTTCCACCGCCTGCGGCCATCGATGAATGGCATGTTCTAGAAGCGCATCGCGAACAACAACCAGCGCACATTGATACCGGCCAGAATCTGCGGCTTCCATGCCGGCCATAAACCCCTCACCGCGAAGCCATTCCAGAGGACCGAGCTCATCCACAACGAGAACCTTGCAGGGCACAGCCTTGGCCAAGACGTGATTTGCCCACTCGACCGTCCCTGGATGAAAAGCCCATTTCGCCGTTCCCTGCCCCTCAAAGGCTCCATTCCGGAGACATGCCAAATGCCGTGTCTCCCCGGTGCGCAAGTCCATGGCCTCAATTCCCACTTTCCGACCTGCTTGCCAGAGTCCTGGCGTGAGAATCCCGGCGACATCCAAAGTTGCTGCGGACCGATCCCGAAGACTGTCGATGAATGTTTTGCAGAAGGTTGTCTTCCCCGCGCCGATCGCCCCTGTGACAAGAAGCAGACGCTCCGATCGCCATTCTGAGCGCTCAGCATTTCCGCCGGCATACGCACGGAGCGCGGGCAAGACGAAGCCTTCTTTCCAACTGGCCTGCCGCGGGTCAGCCATGCCCCTGGCTCCCTCCGGGCAACACCACAGAATGCCCATCGACGCGCTGCACGGTCAGGGGAAGATCATATAGCCTGCTCAGATTCTCACTCGTGAGCACATTCCTCGCGAGTCCACTGGCAAGCACTTGGCCGTCGCGCATCAAGATGGCCTCATCCGCCACCCACAAAGCCGCTTCCGGCTCATGGGTGGTGAAAACCACCGTTCGGCCATTCTCTCCGGCAATGCGCCTCAGGGCATCCAAAACAACGGCCCGATTTTTCAAGTCCAGGTGAGCTGTGGGCTCATCGAGCAGCAGAAGCCGCGTTTCCTGAACCAGAGCTCTGGCAAGCCGCAGCAACTGCGCCTCTCCACCACTTAGAGCAGCGATGGGACGATCCCAGAGCGCTTCGAGCCCCAGTTGAATCATCGCGGCCTCTACGGCGGCGTGATCCTGTGGGCCAGGCCTGCTTAACAGGCCCAAGAAAGGTGCGCGCCCCATGAGTGCATATTCATAAGCCGTCAAAGGAAAGGGCAAAGTCTCCTGCTGGGGCACGAAACTTATCCATCGGCTGCGCACCGACCTCGTTAGAGAGCCCAAACGCTCGCCCATAATAAGCACTTCGCCCGATTGCGGCGGCAGATATCCCAAAATGATGTACAGGAGAGTTGTCTTGCCCGCGCCGTTGGGCCCCAGGATCGCGGCCATAGACCCCGCCGAAATGGCTGCGTCCAGATCCTTGAGAACCCAGGGGGGCGCTTGCGTATACGATTGGCACACGGAGCGAAGCTCCAGCGCGCGACTACCTTCAAGTGTCATCAAGGTTTGCGTTCTCCTCTCAGCGTGATCATGATCACTAAAAAGAAGGCGGCACCCAAGAGCGAGGTGAGCACACCCAGAGGAATTTCGCCAGGGAGAAGAGTTCGGGCGAGATCATCGCAAATTAATGTGAAAGCAGCGCCCATGAGCAAGGATCCAAGAAGATGATGCTGCGCATCCGCCCCGAAGATCCGCCTGGAGAGATGCGGCACGATGAGCCCTACCCATCCGACAATCCCGGCCACTGCTGTTAGCGAGGCTGTGGCCGTCACGGCACCCAGAAGAATCAGCCCGCGCTCACGGTTGGGCATCGCGCCCAGTGACCAGGCGACTTCCTCCTGCATGGCGAGCAGGTTCAACCGCCAGCGGAGCAGTATGAGAAGCGCCATGCCCGGCAGTGCAAAGGGGAGAACGCGCAAGAGATCCTGCCATGTCGCCTGCCACAGCCCCCCCAGTAGCCAGAAAGTCAACTCTGGGAGTTCTGTGAGAGGATCCGCCATGTATTTGAGCATGCCTGTCCCAGCGGAAAAGAGCGCCGATACGGCTATACCCGCCAAGATCAGGCGCAAAACCCATCCACCGAATCGCAGGCGCTGCGCCAAGCCATAGGATAGTATCATCCCCAGCAGCGCAAATAGGATCGCCAAGGCCTGCATGGCCAATGAGCCAGAACCCAGCCACAAAATGCCCAGAGCCGCTCCGAACGCGGCTCCCTGGGAGACGCCCAAGAAACCCGGCTCAACCAGTGGATTGCGGAGGAGCATCTGGAAGACATCCCCGGAGGCGGAAAGGGAGGCGCCCAGCAACAGCGCCAGCAAGATGCGCGGCAGCCGCAGATTGAGGATCAGCTGCTGCGCCAGCGGATCCTCGAAGATAACCGCCCAGGGTATCCACAGCGGCTGAGGGTAGCGCCCCACAAAAAGAGATGCGGCCGGGATCAGCAGCGTGCCCACAAATGCGAGGCCTAGAGCCGCGTTTCGGCGCCGAAGGATCTCCTTTGACCGCATGGCTACTCGACTAGGGAATCAGAGAGAAGCGGCAGGATTTCCCGCTCGATCACCTCCGATTCGAGGCGATATAGATCCCTGTAGAAGGCAATGACCTCCTCGCGCAAGTCCACTGCCTCGGCGACATGCGGATCGATCTTTCTCGCCAACCAGAGCTGACCCAGAATCCACCGTGGGTCGGGCTGATCCCAACTCAGGAAATCGCCGGCGAAACCGTAGAGACGGCCTTCTTGAACAGCCTTGAGTGCCTGCCACTTCGAGTCCTCCCGCAACCGCTCCACGATCGGGGCGGGATCGTCAGGATAGTAGATCACGAAGATGGCGTCCGGGTTCCAGGCCGCGATCTGCTCGAAGCCAACGACCGTCCAACCCCCGCCTTGAGCGGCTTCGACCCAGATGGGACTTCCGCCAGCCTGCCGCACCATCTCGGTCTGCAGCCAGGAGACCGATGGCACTTGCAGAGCCACATCCCCGCCCCGGTCAGAATATTTCAGCACAAGGATCGCGGGCGGGCCGGATTCGGCATTTCCCCCAGAGAGCGCACTAAGCCGCTCGAGGCGATCCTGGTAGAAGCCGATGATCTGCTCTGCCCGGGCTTCGTCTCCCAGGAGCCGTCCAAGGATACCCACATCGCGGAAGAACTGCTCGGGCGTCTCCAGATCTAAATAGACAACCGGGATCCCCAGCCGCTCTAGGGGATCCCCCAGGCTCTCGGCCATGTAGCTCTTCAGGAGCACGACATCGGGATGCAGTGGGGCGATCTGCTCTACGCCGGCATTACGCTCCAGCGGCGCAACCTCATCGAAACGGGGGTCGACGAGCGGGTAGAAGGATTGGCTGCGTTGCAGACGGACCTCCAGAGCGGCGAGGCGGCCACCGGCCTCGGGAAACAGGTAGAGCGTGTGGGCCAATAAAGCCGTCGCCCGCCCAGCGATGACAATCCGGGAGGGCGGCTCTGCGAGCGCAAGCTGGCGGCCCAGGGCATCTACAATCGTCAAGTGGGCCTCTTGGTTCCCGGCCGCCAATTCCGGCGTGCCCGAGAGAGTTGTCTCCATATGGGCATTCTCGGCAGGGGTGGCATCAGTGGACTCTCGCGATTCTCCTGTGCGGCAACCGGCCAATATCATCGCGATGATAAGCAGTGTCCATGCTATGCGGCGAAGCATTACGGCGATCTCCTCTAAGAAAGTGGATGCCCCAGCAATTCTTGGCGACACATTTGCAGCCAGGCTTGCGAGGCCTCGAGTTGTGTGATTCGCATCTGTACCGAAAGCCGACTGAAGATCCGAGCAGAGGGAAGGGCCTGCAGCGCATCCCGGAGCTGATCCAGGCCAGACTGGAGAGATGTCTCCTGAGCATCGAGCAGTGTCCGCATGAAAGAATCGCCTCGTCTCCGGGCGAAGTACAGCTTGGTCGTGAAAGCCATGCGCAGGGCTCGAACGCTCGGGCCTACTGGTGAAGTGAGCCAGGCCTCGAAGCGGCGTCTTCCCGTCGGTGTGAGTTGGAAACGGCGTCTATCGGGACGTTTCTCCTGCGGCTCCACCTTGCCCTGGATCTCGCCCCGCATCTCAAGACGCTTGAGGATTCCATAGGTTTGGCTGAGGCTAACACGCCAGATATGGCGAAGATCCACCCGGACGCGCTCATGGAGCTCGTAACCATAGCTGGCCCCCTGTTCCAGGAGGCCCAGGAAGAGGTATTCCGGGGAAAGATCTCCTTGGGGAGGAGAGGCTGAAGACATACTCACTCAGTGAGTATATGATGGATCGCGAAAATGTCAACAGCCCGCGGACTTGGAAGGACTGCTATCTGTGCAAATCATGGGATTGCACTCGGAACGCGTGAGGATCACCGGTCAACCTTGCATAGCTTCGACTGGGCAGGTATCTGGCCCGCCCCCATATCGGCGATTCGGCCGTGTGGAATGGTGCAGTTCAAAGGGCCATGGGGGCCGGCCACGACATGTAACCAAAGGATGGCGCATGAGATGGCTAGGGCTCAAGCCCTTGCAGGTGACAGATATCGTTCATGGTCACGATTACAAAATCGTCCCCGCGAGTTTCCAGCACGTTGATGGCGCAGGTGTCCTGGCTCAGGTGCCAGAAGCGCTCGTTCCCAAGACCCAAAGCAGCGAGTAGTATCACGCGGTTGAGCACCGTGTGGCCCACGACGGTTATTGTCTGCCTCGGGTGATTGGCGCCCAGGTTCCGGATGGCCTCCATCGCCCGCCTTCGAAGGTCCGCCAGGCTTTCGCCGCCCGGGATTCGCACTTCGTGCGGCGCCTCGAACCACAATCTAAGCTCTTCCGGCCAGCGCTCCTCCACCTGCTGCTGGGTGAGCCCTTGCCAGGCGCCATAGTCGATATCGATCAGCGCTTCGACCGGCTGGACAACAAGCCCGAAGGGTCTCGCCACAGCCTTGGCGGTCTCCACAGCACGCATCAGCGGGCTGCTATATACGGCGACGACCGGCCATTTCTGGGCTACGCGGGCAGCAGTGGCCTCGGCCTGCACACGGCCCACCTCGTCAAGCGGGATATCCGCCCGCCCTCGGAAGCGCTCTTCGCGATTCCAGGCTGTCTGGCCATGGCGGATCAGCACGATGCGCGTCATGCAGCACCTCTCACTCGGTGTGCCTGATCATATGCCGGGCGCGGCCTTGATGCCAGATCTTATTGCGAATACGCAGGAGCTTCCTGCTGCTGAAAGGGTGACATCCATCTACCAACTTTACACCCAGGCGGTTGGAGTTGCGGCATACCATAGCATCGGTGCGGGAGTTTCTATGATGGGCCATATCCTACCGGGAGAGAGCGAGAAGCGGAAGGATTTCATGACCTAATCCATACGCGGGCCTTAGGACTCGCTTTGCCGCCGGGATGGTGGGCGCTCCCATCTCGGCGTGGTCCGCCCCCTCCACCAACCAGAGCTGCTTGGGCGCCCAAGCGGGGGCAAGTCTCGGGCTTGATTTTGCTCATCTTGCAGCCCTTGCAGGAGCAATACAGGCCGCGGCACAATCTTTGAGACCACATCCAGCGCTGGACTCCCTCCGAGAACAGCCCTGCTCTGCCTCGGAGCGATGCGGCGTCATCGCGAGCAAGGGACGATTGAAGAGCGGCGGTCAGTTGGTCTCCCGAGCCGTCTTCACCACTGGACGGGGAGCTTTCTAGGCCATTCAGGGGGAATGACCCCAAAGGTCAGCCGCCGGCGATGGGTGGAAACAGCGCCACACGGTCGCCATCCTGCAGCAGGCAGCCGTCCTCCCGCTGCAGGCCGTTGACAAAGGCGACCTTCACCTCTGTTTCGGGAATGCCCAGTTCTCGCACCAAGTCTCCCAGGGTGGCGCCGTTGGGCAACTCAAGCGTGACCGCAGAGCCCAGGTTGACATCCGGCAGATACTTGCGCAGCATGGCGTATGCGCGCACATCAACTCGCGTCATTCTCTATTTTGACAAAGTACCATTTGTAGAGCAATTGCATATCGTCGGGGAAAACTGCCAGGCGATCCCCGTCATGGACAATCCGGGAGAGGCCCGAATACTGCCAGTTCAGGAAGATATTGCTTCCCACTTCCTCGAGGGGTATCCCAAGGCGCTGCAGAACATCGCGGATGGTGTCCCCCTCCTCCACAGCAGCCTGTACGACGGATTGCCCGGTGGGGTCCTGGTTCTCGGCAAAGCGCCGCAATTTTCCATAGAGATGAATTTCAAGCATAGTCGGCGAGCTAAATTGGGAGAATGGGCCCGCAAGGGGCCCATTCCCAACACGATCACGAGCTTTGGTGGTTAGAAATCCCAGACACTGTCCAATGCTTCGTCGGGAACATCCCACACATTGTTGTGGGGCGGCAGCGGTTCGTAGCGCATAAACTCCGGCGGTCGATCGTCATGCTTGGTAAAGCCAGCTGCCTGGTTGAAAGCCCGTTCCTTCTTCAGGATCTCCTTGCCGATTCGGGTGGCGTCTTCGGCAGTCCACTCCTGTCCCAAGACCGCGGCGCAGGACTCCACCATGCCTTCGAAGCCTCGTTCGATGTCCAGGATGGCGAAAGCGATGAAGAGGCAATAGCCCGAGGAGTCAATAAAGGCCGTGGCGATCTGGAAGTTGCGGGAGAGCTCGGCCTTGCCCTCGGGCGAGAGCGGATCGGCTTTGCCTCCCACGGAGAGGATCTCGGGCGCGATGGTATAGCCGCTAGTGTGGTCGGCGCCCATGGTGCTGGTCATGTAGGTTACGCCAATGCCCTTGACGGCGCGTGGCTCGTAGGCCGGCATGGCCTGGCCCTTCACGACCGGCACACGTACAACGCCCAAGGCCTTGCCCGTAAAGGCCGCACCCTGACCAAGGATACGTCCGAGCGGAGTGCCCTTGGCGATTTCATGCATCAACTCGATAGCCTTCTGCCCATCGCCGAACTCTGCCAGGCCTCCTTCCATGGCTACCGCCAGGGTGACGCCGGCCTCGATGGTGTCCAGCCCGTAGTCGTTGCACAGGCGGATCAGCTCCCCCGTGATGTCCAAGTCATCAATTCCACAGTTGGCCCCCATAGACCACAACGACTCGTACTCCTGTACGGAGACAAGCTCCGTTCCGTCCTCGTTGGGCCAGACGTTGGAACACTGGATGACGCAGCCCGGGTGACAGGGATGTCCGACCTTGCCGGCACCATCGCGTTTTTCGACCCCTTCGTGGATGGCCTCACCCGATATCTTGCTGGCCTCTTCGAAGTGACCGCTGGAGAAGTTGCGAGTGGGAAGACCACCCGCTTCGTTCATGATATTGACCAGAACGGCGGTGCCATAAGCGTTGAGGGCGCCGTCCTTCTTGGTGACGTCATGGGTGCGCAGGGCCTCGGTGAGCTTCTTGATGCCAGCCTCGAAGCGTTCAGGGTCGGCGATCTCCACCCCGGGGGCGTCGGTGTCATCCACCACGATGAATTTCAGGCCCTTGCTACCCAGCACCGCCCCCAGCCCACCGCGGCCGGAATAGCGGCTCGGGCGCCCATCGATATCATTGAAGCACACCCCGGCCATGGCCATTCGCATCTCGCCGGCCACCCCGATGCCCATGATTGTGACCTTTTTCCCGAAACGCTCGAAAAGCTCCGGGTAGACTTCATACAGGCCCTTGCCGACGTATTCATCGGCCGGCAGGAGCTCGGCACCATCCTTATCCAGCTTCAGCATCCAGAACTTGCCCATCTCCTCAGGCTGGCCTTCGACGACGATGGCCTTGATTTGGAGCCGGGCCAGCTGCTGGCCGAAGGGTGTGCCAGCATTGGACTCCTTGATGGTGCCCGTGAGGGGCGACTTGGCACCTACTGAAATGCGCCCCGATGAAGGGGCCTTAGTCCCTGTGACAATGCCAGGGGCAATGACCACCTTGTTCTTCGGTCCCAGGGGATGACAGGTCGGCTCAACCTCATCGGCAATGATGGTGGAGGTCAACCCGCGTGCCCCTAGTTGCTGGTAATCCTTAGGAACCTCTTCGAATGTCGCCGTGAGGTCCTTCATGTTAATGCGCAGAATCCTGCTCATGCTTGGAAGCCTCCATGCAGTTGCTGTGCGCGCTCGAGTAGCGGAATTAAATGCATTAGGGTTCTCACGAGCAGTCAACCACCCCCTTCCCCTCGCATCCGGCAGGCTACCGGGTCTCCGGATTCCCAAAGGACAGACATGAAGCGGCCTGGGCTTCAGCTCATTCGTGCATTCACTAGGCCGCCTTTTATATTCAAATATATATCAAGGGCCGCGGGGATTCAAGGAGCACACTCACCGGCGTACAGCAGATCCATCTCGACTCTTGATCAGGTCTCGGGGCTGGCGTCTGCAGGGTGCCCAGCTCGCTCAGCATCGATGCCCAAACCTGCAGGCCGGCCAGGACATGTCCAAACATCGGTCACGCCTTATCCTCCGGAGCATCCTGCCCAGATCCTCGGCATTCGCATAGCACACTTCAGATGGCAGCGCGATGTTGCCTCAAGGCGCAGATGCAGATCAACTACCGGACCCCTCCAGCAGCGCCTGCTGAAAGAAGGCCACAATCGCATCCATCAGCGCTGTGATGGTGGGCGCGCCCATCTCGGCGTGGTCCGCCCCCTCCACCAGCCAGAGCTGCTTGGGCGCCTGAGCGGCCGAGAAGAGCTCTCGAGCCTGCTCCTGGCGGATGCGGGCATCTTCCAGCCCATGCAGCAAGAGCACCGGCCGCGGCGAGATGCGTGAGACCACGTCCAACGGTCGCACTTCCTCTCGCGAGTAGCCCCGTGTGACCTCGGATAGGCGCAGCGTCATCTCCAAGAGAGGGCGCGGGAAGATCGCCGGACAGTTGGTCTCCCAAACCGTTTCCACTGTTGGGAAGGGCGCCGCCGCTACGACGGCGCCGATGCGCGGATTTCGTGCGGCGCTGAGCAGGACCGACACCGCCCCCGCCGAGTGGCCGATCGCGCCGATATGGGATATCCCCTTGTCCTCGGCCAGATAGCTCACCGCCGCGTCCACATCCCGGCTCTCCCTCGCGCCGTAGGTAAAGCCGGAGCGGTTCCCCTGGCTGGAACCGTGGCCGCGATAGCTGAAGAGCAGGACCTGATAGCCGGCCTCATGCAGCGGCCGCACCAGCGCCAGGCCGGAGCGTTGATCGCGCCTGGTCGCCGGCGCGTATAGGATGGCCGGGGCCTGAGGGTCGGCCTGCGGGAAGAACCAGCCCTGTAGCAGGGCACCGTCCTCGGCGGCGAAGCTGACCTCCTCAAAAGCCTGCCCCAATCGTCGCACTTCCTGCGCCGCGCGTCGCCCGAACGTGGGCGCTTTGGTGGCCACCCATTCGCCCAACAGGGGACCGCCGACGGTGAGCAGGCTGAGTCCCAATGCCAAGCCGGAAAGACTTTTGACAACATGAAAAGGCATGACGCTCCTAAGCATATGGCGTTGCATGAACGAAGCCAATGGGAAATATGTGTGGGGAAAGATCGTCCAGGCACCGACAAGAAATTTGCCCCGCGGGCGCCTGCCCGCCAGGGCAACCGATAGGAGTATACCAGCCACTCGCCGCACCCAGCAAGGGTGGCGAGCGCAACTCTCATCGCATGCTCATCTGGGCCGTGCCTGGCATTTCAGAAGAGGGATGGGCTCACTCCGGCCGCCGGTGGGCCCAGCTCTCCCAATCCTGGATATCGCGGTCGAGCAACCCCCGGCGCGCCAACACCTCCCAGCGCTCCCTCCCGGGGGGCAAGGGTTCGCGGTTGGCTTCCAGCCGCTTGATGACCGTCAAGACCAGCATCGCCACCGTGGCCCAGACCACCTCCCTCGGCTGACGGGTGAAATGCGCCCACGCCGGCAATGTGACCAGGCCGGAAAGTGTGATGGCGGCGTTCTTGCCGAAGAGATAGCCCATGGCGGTCATGAACAAGACCCAGAGGAAGCCCAGCGGGAAGACCAGCAGCAGCACGCCGAGACTGGCGCCCAGGCCGCGACCGCCGTGGAAGCGCAGGTACAACGGCCAATCATGCCCGATGATCGCAGCCACCCCCGCCGCCAAGGAGACGCCGAGCCCGAGCTCGAGCCGCATGCCCATCCAATAGGCGAATCCTGCCTTGGCCATATCGAGAATGCCGACGACCACGACAGCCGGCTTGGAGACGTTCTCGTAGACATTCGACCCGCCTACGTTGCGGGTGCCATGGCGGCGGATATCGATCCCCCGGATGACCTTGCCGGCCACGTAGGCAAAGGGGATCGATCCAAGCAAGTAGCTGCAGAGAATCCAGAGGAAGGCGATAAGCACGCTCAAACCGAGGGCCTCCGATCGTTCTGGCCACTTCGCGGGGGAGGGCGGGGATCAGCTTCAGGCTGGCTGGAGCGGCGTTGCCTCTGTGTAGAACGCCACGCCCAGGACGCCAGGACCGCCATGCGCCCCCAGAACCGGTGTGAGGCCGGTGATGTAGGCCTCCACACAGGCGAAGCGCGCCAGGATATCCCTGCGCAATCGCTCTGCCCTTTCGCGCGCATCGGCATGCAGCACGGCCACATGCACCGGCGCCTCGCCCACCCGCGCCGCCATCTCTTCCAGCAGCGCCGCCACGCCCTTCGCACGCCGTCTCGCCAGGCCCAGCAGCCGAAGCTGGCCGGCGCGCAATGAGATCAGGACCCGCGTCTCAAGCGCCGGACGGATAAAATTGGCCACCATCTTGAAGCGCCCACCCCGCACGAGATACTCGAGCGTGTCCAGCAGCGCCAGCACGTGGATGCGCGGCAGCAGCCGCTCGACCGTGCCTGCAAGTTCATTCAGATCCAGGCCTTGGGCAGCCAGCCGCGCCGCCTCCAGCACGGCGAACCCCTGCCCCATGCTGGCCGAGCCCGAATCCAGGATCCGGATCGGCATGGTTGTCAGGTGGCTTGCGGCAGCCTTGGCCGAGCTGATCGTGCCGCTCAGGCGAGCCGGCAGGTGGATCGAAAAGATCCCTCTGGCCCTCTCGGCCAGTGCGCGATAGACCTCCAGGAACTCTCCCACCGAAGGCTGGGAGGTGGAGGGTCGTCCCTCCCCGCGGCGCATTTGAGCATAGAACGTTTCGGCCGAGATCTCCACCTCGTCCCGCAGCATCCGCCCGGCCATGCGCAGCCAAAGCGGCACCACCGTGATATCGTAGCGCCGCCTCAACTGCTCGGGCAGGTTGGCGGCCGAATCGGTGACGATGGCGATGCCGCCCATCAGGCACCTCCCTCGACCTGGCTTTCCTCCTCGACGTAGAACGCCAGGCCGAGCAGCCCCGGCCCGGCCATGCTGCCCATCACCGGCGTGAACTCTGCGACATGCAGTTCGGCGCAGTCGAATCTCGCCTCTACCTTCGCTCGCAGCGCCTCCGCCTCCTCGGGTGCGTCGGCGTGCATGACGGCGATATGCACCGGCCGGCCTCGCGCATGCTCCGCCACCGTGTTGAGCATCTTGCGAATGGCCTTGCGCTTGGTTCGCGGCCGCGCCAGAAGATCCACCTGATGCTCGCGCAGATACAGAATGGGCTTGATTTTCAGGGCATCGGCCGCCAGCGTGACCTTGTGGTTCACGCGGCCGCTGCGGGCGAGGTATTGTAGTGTATCGAGCACGGCCAACACGAACGTCCGCCGGCCCACCCGCTCTGCCGCCTGCGCCGCCTCCTCCAGATCCGCCCCTTCCCGGGCAGCTCGCACGGCTGCCAGGACGGCAAACCCCTGCCCCATGGCGGCCGTGCCGCTGTCGACCACCCGGATGGGCACCACCGGCTCCGCCGCCCGCGCCGCTACCCGCGCCGCCTCGCAGGTTGCGCTCAATTCGGAAGACACATGCACGGAGATGACGCCATCCGCCTCCTTGCTCAAGCGTGTATAGAGCTGTATGAAGTCACCAACCGTGGGGGCAGAGCTCTTGGGCATCGTCGCCGCCTCGCGCAAGCGGCGGTAGACCTCCGAGGGGCTGAGATCCTCACCATCGCGGTAAGTCTGCCCATCCCAATAAATCAGGATGGGCACGGTGTGTATGCCTAGCTCTTCCGATAGATGCTTGGGGAGGGCGGCGACGGAATCGGTGACAACTGCAATTCTCTTCATGCTCCTCCTCAGCCCTATGCCTGGGGGTTCACATTCCTGGAAGAGGCGGCAGCGCTTTCCGTCAACAGTGTATCAAAAGAACTCTCGCACGAGCCTGACATCTGGCTGCCGGCTGCATATCGCGGTCATATGCACAACCGGCCGGCCTGCTCATCTGGCCGCAAACCCCCTCCTTCTAATATAATCAACACGCACGCGGCCCGGAGGGCGCGGAGGCGGCCCCGTCTTAACCGCCCACGCCGAGGAGTCTGGATTGCAGGCGCGCAATCCAGTGACGCCACCGGGTGGGCCTGAGCTCCGGCCAGGCCTCCAACTGCGCGACTGCCTGTGCGTAGCCGCGTTTGATCAACGCCTCTGTCTGGCTGAAATCCCAGGTCGAAACTGGCCTCTCGCCTTGCAGGACCAGGCGATGGACCGGCACGCCCCGGGCCGCGGCCAGCGCGATTTCCAATTCGATCTGCCGGCATTCAACGGCGTAGGCCAAGGTGCGAAGGAAAGGCCCGAAACCATAGGTTTCCAGGCCCGTGGGTCGTGGCTCGGCGATGTCCAGGGCGATGATGCGCCGGGCACCCATCCGCAGCGCGGGCTCGATCGGCAGATTGCTCAGCACGCCGCCGTCCATGAGCGTGCGGCCCTCGATATCCATGGGGTGAACCCAGGGGGGCAGTGCGGTCGATGCCAGCAACCCCTCGAGCACGGATTGATCCCGCTCGATGCCGTAGAGTACCACGCCCGGCTCGCGCAAGTCGGCCGCCACCTGGATCAGGCGCGGCCCGCGCAGGTCCCGGAAACGCAGCTCTGGAGTGAGGCCCAGAGCGATGAAGAACTCGCGCATGCGGTGGCCGACATGGATGCCGGTGCGATGAAACATCAGGCGCACCGTCAGCCAGAGGTAGTTTGCAGGGAGCAACTCGGCTTCGGCCGCCGCAAACCAGTTTGCCTCCAGCTCATCCAGAGCCTCCTCCGTGAACCCCCGCACGGCCAGAAAGGTGGCGTTCACCGCCCCGGCGGAGGTCCCTACGAGCAAGTCTGGCCGCAGGCCCGCTTCTAGCAGCGCTCGCAGCGCACCGACCTGCAGCGCGCCGCGCCCGCCGCCGCCGCCCAAAGCAAATGCGAGCCCGCCTCGGTCCCTCATCATGTCCTCCCATTTCCCATGCGCGCAGGCTCTCTCAGGCCGCGATCACGGATAGAATGCAATCATACCGCTTTGCGTGTGAGCCGCCAGTCCCTCACCACGCGGTGCCATTCGCCTTCGAGGCGCGGTCGCGATCCCCATCGTTTCAGTTCCAATTGCCGAAGATCAGGCTTGCTTTTCACGGCGCAGGCCATTGCCGTGTGACCTGCCGCCGCATGCACAGCATTGCTGCGTCAGTTGCGCGCCGAGCGAGAAAAGCGCCTCAAGTAGAACTTGGCGCCGTCGTACTCTGTTTCAACGAGCCGACCTTCCTCGATCAAACGTCGGACAAGGGACCAATCGGCACCAGCTCGCGAGATGAAGGAGCGCACCGATTCCTCCCGCATGGGGTGGACCGCGGTGATACCCAGCAGGTCGACCTCGGCATCGCCTGTCGACGCGAATGCATCCCCCTCGTAGCCGGTCAGGAGCTCCACGGCCTCGATCTCCTGCCGGAGGATCTGGTAAGCCTGGTTCAGCGTATCCTCATCAGGCGCTTGCACCCAGCTCTCCGCAGGCGGCCTGGTGGGAACCGCCAGGTAAGCCCGCGCCGCCCCCAAGCGAGCCAGGAAGGCAGCCAGATCGACGAGGTTCTCACAACGGTCGTTCAGCTCGCGAACAAGCATGGTCTCCGTGACCAGCTCCCCGTCGAATGCGCGCGCGAAGGTGAGCATGCCCTCGAGGATCGAATCGAGGCGAAGCGCCCCATGGGGCCTGTCAACCCTGTGCCAGACCTCCTCCTCCACGGAGTCGACCTTCAGCGAGACCCAATCGGCCTGCATGAGCTCCGTCCGGACGTCCTGCCGCCAGATCAATGAACCATTCGTGATGACCGCCACCTTGATCCCGAGAGGCTTGAGTCGCGCGATCGCCTGGCCCAGGTGGATGTCCAGCGTAGGTTCTCCGTCGGGGACGAAGGTCAAGTAATCGACCGATACGCCCTTCTCCGAGAGCCTGGCGAGACGCTCGCGCACAGCGTCTTCGATCTCCGCCGGGTCGTGGAATCCTTTCCGCTCGATTCGCATCTCGAGCGTGCGACCTACTTGGCAGTAGACGCATGAATAGGTGCAGATCTTGGCAGGGATGTGATTGATGCCCAGGCTCCTCCCCAGCCTCCTGGAGGGAACCGGGCCAAAGGTGAGCATCAGGTTTCTCCCTCGAGTTCACGCAGAATTTCATTCAGGGCTTCGGCTCCGATATAGCCTCGGACCTCGATCTCCTGCCGCGTCACCCCCTCCACTTTCCCCACCGCCTCCCGGATGGAGAGCGCCAGCGGGATGGCAATCGGGCACAAGGGAGAGGAGGGGCGGAACCCGTACCGCACGACGCCCCCATCATCCACACTCAGATCCTCCACCAATCGCATGTGAATCACATCGGCGCCCGTCTCTGGATCGATTACCTGCCTCAGGCGTTCAAGGATCGCCTCCCGCAACCCCTCTTGGCCCGTCATCACCGCCTCCTATGCAAAGAGCCCTTCCCGGATGCGGGACCATGCCCCCCGTATCGCCTCTGTGACGGGCCCGCGCCCGTTCGATGTCACCGGCTCTCCCCGAACCATGGCCTTTGTCACATCCACGTCGTAGGGGATTTCGCCGACAAGCGGTACCTTGCGCTCGCGGCAATAGGCAGTGATCTCCTGGGCGCGGGAGAGGTTCAGGTCCGCCTTGTTGATAATGACCAATGAGGGGAGCCCAAAATGATCGGTTGTGGCCATGATCCGTTCCAGGTCGTGCACGCCTGAAATGGTAGGCTCCACGACGTGCAGAGCCATATCGGCACCCGCGCTGGCGGAGATCACTGGACATCCGATCCCGGGTGGTCCATCCACCAGCAGGAGGTCGGCGCCCCGGTCGAGGGCCAGCAGGCGCGCCTGTTGCTTGATCAACGTGACGAGCTTTCCCGAGTTCTCCTGCCCGGCGAAGAGATGCGCGTGGAAAAGAGGCCCGAAGCGGGTATCAGAACGAAACCAGAGGCCTGCAAGCTGGTCCTCCATGCGAATGGCCTCTTGCGGGCACTGATAGAAGCAGGCCGCACACCCCTCGCATGCCAGGGGATCCACCATGAAGGAGGACTCAGGGCCCTGGCTCTCCAGGATGGCCTCGAAACGGCAGACCTGCTTGCAAATCCCGCAGGCCGAGCATAGGGCAGGGTCTATCACGGCGACCTGCCCGCTCCAGAATTCGTGTCGCTCTCGCTCCTCGGGGGCCAGCACCAGCTCCAGATTGGCCGCATCGACGTCAGCATCTGCCAGGACGACGGCGCTCTCCTGCGATGCGATCTGTGCGAAGGCCGCCGCGAGGGTGGTCTTGCCTGTACCACCCTTTCCACTAAGCACAACCAACTGCTTCATACTCTACGGTCTCCAGCTTTCGATATCGTTGTCCATGTCTCATCTCTCCGGTAGGCGAGCACCTTGGGCATTCCTGTCGCTCATAGTCACGTCCCCTCCCCCACCTTTCGCTGCACGCGCTGCTCCACGATCTCTAGGATTTGCCCATACAGGACCCGCAGTTTTTCCCGCCATGAAGGAAGAACCTCGATCAGTGGGAGTCCTTCTGAGTAGGCCTCGGCAATCCGGCGGTCCAGCGGGATGCGCATCAGGATGGGTATCTCCTCCGCCTTGCAGAACGCCTCGACGCCTTGGTCCCCGATCCCGTCCCGATTGATCACGACGCCAACAGGAAGGCCCAGCTCCCCACGAGCCACATCCACCGCCAATCGCAGATCATGCAGGCCGAAAGGAGTGGGCTCTGTGACCATGAGGACGAAATCGGCACCGCGCATGGTTTCTACGACTGGACAAGCGTTGCCTGGAGGCGCATCTAGGATATGGACCCGATCCTGAGTAGAAGCCTTCTCGGATGTCGGGGGGCGGGGGGGAAGAACCCACCGCTTCAGCGCCCGGATAATGGGAACGGCCATGGGCTCACCGACGTTCAGGCGCCCCTGCGCAAAGTCGATCCCCGAAGCCACACCGCGCTCCATGACACCCATCACATTCAGCACCTCACGAATGGCTCCCTGAGGGCAATTCAATGTGCAACTACCGCAGCCATGGCAGAGCTCCGGGAAGACCAGCACCCGCTCCGCCACGACTGCGATGGCGTTGTACTGGCACACGCGAGCGCATTCGCCGCAATAGTTGCATTTGGCCGCGTCGATCTCAGGAATGAGTTGGCCGACCTCCTCCCTCTCCAGGATTTCGGGTCGTAGGAAGAGAGCTGCATTGGGCTCCTCGACATCGCAGTCGACCACCATCGGCGCCGGCCCCTCCCCTCCTGCCAGGCTCAGCGCCAGGCTGACTGCGATGGTCGTCTTTCCCGTCCCGCCTTTTCCGCTCGCCACCGCAAGGATCAACCTACCACCTCCTTATGCGGCTCCAGGCATGGCCTGAGCGCGCCTCTATCTCCGACCACGGCATCACCCCAACCGACCTCGATATCCATGGCAGCAAACCAATAATGCGCAATCCAATGCATCATGATCTCCTGAAAGCGGTGCTGCTCACTATGCCCATATCAGGTGAAGCTTGCCACCTATGAAACAGCCGGAGCTTGTCCGGCTGCTCAATCCCTGGCTCGCATCATCTGCGTGCCGCACTTCGGGCATTTCAATTGGTAGCAGGGCTTCCCAGGCGCGTGCGACTCTCTATGACCGCAATTGGGGCATTCGCACTCACCGCCGGGACCGGCGGCAAAGGGCCCTCCCATCCTTCCCGGCCCGCGCCCACGGCCTGCACCACCACCTGCGCCTCTGCCTTGTCCTTTCACGGTAACCAGCCTCCTTTGCTCACTCACGCTTCATGTCTACACGGCCCGCCGGATGAACATGCAGGGGTATCACAGCGCTCTTGCCTACCACAGCATGTCCTTCCCGCCTCGCGCCGAGTTGCCCCACTCAAGATGTTGGGGGCCGAGATCAATCGCTCTTCCAATCGCTTCCCGCACTGCGGGCACGTAGGCTCCTCTCGTCCGGCGAGGACAAGCGCTTCCACCTGTGAGCCGCAGTGCCCGCATCGATACTCGTGGATCGGCATCACCTGCCTCCCGATATTACCTACAAGGAGGGCCTGTATCCTTCAGCCGGCCCTGGGCGCCCCTCAGCAGAGCGAGAATGCATGATCACACACTCCATGCATAAGCCCGAACGATAGCAATGCCTCAACGCTCCAACGCCGCTGCCGCCACCGCCAATCGCCTGACTGCTGCCAATCCCATCTAGCAAGTCCAACGCTAGCGCCGCCATCGCCGGCGTCTGTGTCGCTGCCGACGCCCGCCCCGTTTGATCGCAGTGCGCGCATTCTTCGAGGGGGTGGCCCGGGAAATGGGCCGGGATAGCCATTGTGCCAACGACCCCGAAAGAGCGTCGACCGCCCGCAGGAACAATCCGGCGCTCGCGGCAGCGATCGCGGTTCCCGCTGCCCGCGCTAGGGTCGGAGGGCGATCGGCCCTCACGGGCTTGTCCTCAGGCAGAACAATGACCTCACCCTGAACCCATGGGAGGATGGCATCCTCCGGGCAGGCTTCGAGGCAGGCCTCGCAGCGCGTGCAGGCCTGATCATCGATCACGGCCACGCCGTTCGCCAGTGTGATGGCTCCATGGGGGCAGGCCTGGATGCATGCACCGCACCCCATGCAGCGATCTGCATCAACCTTCAATCCATCCCAATCGACCATATTTCCCACTCCCTAGCGAACGTACCTCAGCGATGAGCGACTGCCCGGTTCCCCCGAAATGCCTCCTTCGCCATGTCGGCCTGACCCCAGGCCGAACTCATGATCTCGCATCGCAGAGGGCAAGCTCTACTCATCCAGATGCTTCAATCGGGCGGTGATATCGTCAATCTGCCGCCGGAGCATCGCGAGCTCCTCCCGCAGACGGCCAGCTTCGTCCTTCTCGTATTCGCTGTGCCCTTCTCCTTCCGAATGGGCATGCTCCACGCTCTCATGGCAGGGCGCGGCCCCACTTAGATCCCCACCCAGGTAGCTCTCCAGGGCATGCCGCACGCTGCCCATCGCGCCGGTGACCGCCTGGATGCCGTATTGCTGGAAGAAAGCGATCGCCCGCTGCCCCATTCCGCCGGTGAGCATCACATCCACACCCTGCTTATGGATGAAGGCCGGGACCTGCCCGGGTTGGTGCCGGCCATAGAATGGGTTCTCGATCGCCCGGGCCTGCTTCACATCCCGACCGTCAAGGTCGATCAAGATATAGTAAGGGCAGCGCCCGAAGTGAGGGCTGACGGGGCTCTCCAAGCCTTGGCTGTCATCTGCGGATACTGCAACTCTCATCACTTCTTGCCCTCCAGCTGCTCAAGGCGGTCCATTAGGCTCGCCATCTCCTTGCGCAATTCGCGCGCTTCCTCCTTGAGTTCTTCGATTTCTTCCGCCCTAGAGGTCGCAGCCGACGGCTTCGCTCCCGCCGGGGAGAGTGGTTGCCGCCTGGCACGTCCCATGCCCGCATGCGCCGGAGCGCTCGCCCCTCCGGGCGAGGTGAGCCTGCCATCACGAAATGCCTCCACGGCCTCGCCGACCGAGCCCCCCTTGAAGAGATAGACAGGGATGCCCGCCGACTCCAAGACTTGGTAGGCATTCGGGCCCACGTTGCCAGTGACAACGGCCTGTGCACCCTGTTCGATCACGAATTCCGCCGCCCGGATGCCGGCCCCGCCTGGCGCGTTGAGCGCCGGGTTCTGCTTGCCCTCAAAGGCCATCGTCTCCGTGTCCACGAAGACGTACATCGGGCAGCGTCCGAAGGCCGGGCTTGCCGGTGCCGACAGATCCGCCCCGTTCGATGTCACCACAATTCGCATGTGTATCCCTCCCGACAGAAGCAATACAACCCTTGCGGCGAGGGTCTCGCTCTCGCCCTGAGATTGGGGGGTGGAGAGCCCTGGACCTAGCCAGGGCTCAGACGCCCCTGAGTTTGAGGAGGAGGACGCGGCAAGCGCGCGCCCTCACTCCTCCTTTTCTTCGAGCTCAGTGATACGCTTGCTGATGGTCTCCAGTTGCTCCTTCAGCCACTCCGCCTGACTACGCAGCCATTCTGCCTCCTGCGCACTATCAGGCGCCGAAGCGTAGCCATAGGGAGCCGGGGGCCAGGCCGGCGGATATCCCCAGCGTGCCCAGCCCGGAACGCCAGTTGCATAGTACCAATGCCGCCAGCGGTAGCCCCGGCCGGCACCCCAGCCGCCACGGCCCCAACCGGCACCCCAGCCGCGACCCGGGATGGGATTTGCATAGCCCGGAACGTCGTAGCCGGCACAGAAGCCGGCCCGCCGACCGGTCATCGGCCCTTGCCCCATGGGTCCTGTTCGATCACCACCTGGCATCTCACTCACCTCCTTCTTTTCTTGCGATTATTGCGCCTCGCCTTCGCATCCGGCGTGGACTTCCCATCGTCCTAGCCTTTAGCGAAGATGGGCGTGCTCTTGACAGCCGACGCCCGTTCCATTACGCGGGCAGCCAGGCTCTGAAAGACCTCGTTTTCATATTCCTCGACCTGCCCGGCATCGCAGCGGCGCGCCAGATCCGGGTCCAGCGGAAGCTGGGCCAGCAGTGACAAGCCCAGGCGATCCGCGGTCTCCATCGCCCGGCTGGGGCCGAAGACCTCAATACGCTCGCCGCACTGCGGGCAGGTAAGGTAGCTCATGTTCTCCACCAGGCCCACAAGGGGCACCTTAAGCTGCGCCGCCATGCGGGCCGCCTTGCGCACGACCATGCCGGCCAGATCCTGCGGGGAGGTCACCAGCAGAACGCCGTTGAGCGGGATCGATTGCATCACCGTCAGCGCGGCATCGGAAGTGCCCGGGGGAAGGTCCACCACAAGCGCATCGAGCTCCCCCCACACGACCTCCCCCCAGAACTGCTGGATGGCTCCGCTGATGAGCGGGCCTCGCCAGATCACCGCCTCGTCCTCATTGGGAAGGAGGAGATTGATTGAAATGACTCGGATCCCCGACTCGGTAACGGCTGGCAGCATGCCCAAGGGTCCCACGGGCGGCGGTTCATGCAGCCCGAACATCTTTGGGATGCTGGGCCCCGTGATGTCGGCGTCCAGCACCCCAACACGCTTGCCAGCTCGCCGAAGCTCTACGGCCAGCATCGCTGCCACGGAGGATTTGCCCACGCCTCCCTTGCCGCTCATCACAGCCAGCGTTCGCTCGACACGATTCAGGCGCGCCACCTCTTTGCGCAGCTCTTCGCGGTCGTCGCTGGGCCATATACGCTTCTTTTCC
Organism: uncultured Anaerolineaceae bacterium; assembly: GCA_964591485.1. GTDB lineage: Bacteria > Chloroflexota > Anaerolineae > Anaerolineales > E44-bin32 > E44-bin32. The sequence goes on from CAZQDE010000010.1 coordinate 43,685, forward strand.
TCCGACTTCATCTCGCGTAGGTTTACTTCAACCTGGCGAGCACCCTCGAGCGCCAGCACAGCCTCCTTGGCATTTTTCAAAATCTCATCCTTCAGCGGGCATGCGAGCGTGGTGAGCGCCAGTGTGAAACGAACGACGCCCTCCTCGACCTCTATATCGTCAACCATCCCCAGCGAGATGATATCCCTGCCCAACCCCGGATCCTTCACACCTCGCAGCGCCTCTCGAACCTGTGAGATCTCGACGCTTCCATTCATGGCCCGCATCCTCTTCCTGGGATGATCCTAGTGGTGGTCGCCCTGACCCTCTCGCATGTGTTGACGATAGGCGCCCAGAAGCCGCTCAATATGGGATCGCGTCTCGGCGAGAAGATCCGTATATTGGGCTAGGGCTTGATCGCCCTCCGATGTCAACCGGTAGACGCGGCGAGGGGGTCCCTGGGTATCCACCTCGTCCCAAGTGGATTGGACCCAGCCCCGCCCCTCCATATCTCGCAGCGCGCGATAGACAATGCTGGCGTCCATAGCCTCCACTCCAAACTCTCCCAGGCGCTCGAGCAGCACGTACGCATGCGACGGTCCGTGGTGCAGGAGGAGCAGCAAAGCCGGCTCGAGAAGGCGAACCCTCCTTCGAGATCCCTCTCTGCGTCGCCGGCCGCGACGGCTGCTCGGCATGCCCGCTCCCTGATTCAAACGGTCCTTGAGATATATATCACTCTATAGAATAATTGTCAATAGCACCGGTGCATATAGGAAGCGCCGCCCCGATGATGCGCCCGTTCCATGCCTTGTCCAGTCAGCCCTTAATCTATTGATGGGGGATGATAGAAGATTTGTATGTTGAATGTGAAGAGTTTCACTAACCCCTGCGCCGCGAAGCATCTATATTCTGCATTGGAAGACTTCAATACTTCTGCAAATGTGTGAGTGCCGAGACTGATCGATGGACGAGGATACGCTCGCTCGATCCCAAGCCCAAGCGGAGATCTGCAGGATCTTCTCCAACCCACTGCGGATACAGATACTCTGGACACTGGATGAGGGGGAGATGTCAGTAAGTGAACTCTCATTGGCAATCGGCGCGACGGTGCCCAATACCTCTCATCAGCTGCGACTGATGAAGGACCGAGACATCGTAACTTCGAGGCGAGAGGGGCAGACCGTGCAGTATCAGCTTAACCGAAAATCCGATGTCGAATGCCTGTTACGGAAATCACCGAAGGCCACTCGTGCGCAGAACTCCACCTAAGGAACCCGCGGCCCACTAGCATCCTATGCATAGGGGTCTGATGGAGCACAAAGACGAAAGGAGAAGTTGTCATGTCTGAGATCGATCTCACCACTCTGAAAGCCGCCAAGGTTGTCGACGCGCGCGGCAGCGCCTGCCCGGGCCCGTTGCTGGAGGCCAAGAAGGGCATCGGCGACATCCCCGTGGGGGAGGTGCTCGAAATTTGGTCCGGCGATCCCAACACCAAGAACGATATCCCGCGCTGGGCCGCCAAGGTGGGCCATGAGTTCTTGGGCGTGCTCGAGGCCGAGGGGTATGACCGGCTCTTCCTGCGCCGCACGAAGTAGGAGTTCATCGGATGGGATCGAACGGAAAGACTCCGCGGACCAAGATCCTGATCCTGGCCTCCCTCTCCGGCGGATACCGCGGGGCCGATTCGGTGGGGCAGCTTCACACAGATTACCCCTCGAACACCTACATCCTGCCAGTCGTCTCGGCGGCCATGTTCCCGGAAAACTTCTATCTCAACGCATTCGAAAAGGGGATAGACGCAATCCTGGTCATGTTCAGCGGCACCGACAGCCCCTATAAAGGCAGCGCTGAGAAGACGGCCGAGATCATCAACCGGACCTATGCGCTCATGAAGGAGCGTGGCATCGACACGCGCCGTTTGCGCTTGGTGGCGATATGCACGGTCTGCACAGCCGCGTTCCTACGGGAGATCCAGAAGGCCGAGGCCCTACTGGAGGAGATCGGCCCTATTTCCGCCGAGCTTTCCGGATCATCGGGGCCGCAACCCGAACCAAAGCCTGCCTAGTTTCCCTGACCGCCAGGACCCTGAGGGGCCTGCGCGGGGGCCTGAGCGCGACTGGCCTGTGGGGGATGAGCAATCAATAAGGAAGGCGGCTCCAACGATAAGAAAAGGAAGGTCGTCCTAATATGACGCAAGAAAGGCTTCGAGTGGACGCACTCGTCGTGGGCGGCGGCATCGCCGGCATGCAAGCCTCTTTAGATCTTGCCGATCAGGGGTACCGGGTCGCGCTGGTCGAGCGCGAGCCCAGCATCGGTGGCAAGATGATCGCCTTGAGCAAGGTCTTCCCAACGCTGGACTGCTGTAGCTGCATCACCACGCCGAAGATGTCGGCTGTTGCGCACCACGAGAACATCGTTCTCTTCACCTATACCGAGGTGAAGTCCATCGAGCCAGACAATGGCGGCTACCTCGTCCAATGCGTCGAGAAGCCCCGCTACGTCGACACAGACCTCTGCACGGGCTGCAGGCAGTGCGAGTATGCCTGCCCGATTGACCTGCCCGATCCATTCCAGATGGGTCTCAGCGCGATTCGCACGGTGCGGGTACCTTTCTCTACGGCTGTTCCGCAGAAGGCAGTGCTCGATATCGAGCATTGCATCTTGTGTGGAAAGTGCGAGAAGGCCTGCCCCGTCGACGCAATCGACTTCACTCAGCAACCCCGCGATCTGCTGATCGAGGCCAGGGCGATCGTGCTGGCAACAGGCTTTGAGATCACCCCGCGCGACGCCAAGGCGGAATACGGCGCAGGGAAACTCCCCAACGTAATCGACGGCCTGATGATGGAGCGCCTGCTGGCGCCGACCGGCCCCTATCTGCATGTCCTGCGTCCCTCAGACGGCAAGGAGCCTGATTCGATCGCCTATGTGCAATGCGCCGGCTCTCGCGACGAGACCCTGGGCGTCCCCTATTGCTCCCGCGTCTGCTGCATGTACGCGATCAAGCAGGCTCAGCTGCTGTGCGGAGCTTTGCCATTGGTCGACGTGTCCATCTACTACATGGATATCCGAACGTTTGGCAAGGGCTACGAGCAGTTCTACCAGAACGCCAAGGCGATGGGCATTGAGTTCGTGAAGGGCAAGGTTGCGAGCGTTAAGGAGGATGAGGACCACAACCCCATCATTCGGGTTGAACTCGTGGGGCCGACTCCCCGAATACTAGAGCGCAAGCACGATCTGGTCGTGCTCTCAGTGGGCATGCTGCCAGCGTTTGATCCACGCCCAACCTATGGGGTTCCAATCTCGGAGGACGGCTTCGTCGAATCCGCCTCCCCGAACATCTCACCCTCCATCACGGCCAGGCCCGGAATCTTCGCAACCGGAACAGCGACGGGGCCAATGGACATCGTTGACAGCATCGTCATGGCTGGCGCGGCAGCGGCGTCGGCGGCAGCCTACCTCGAAGGGCGCAACGGTCGACAAGCCGGGCAGTCCATCTCTGCGGGCAAGAAGGAAGCCATCCATGCCTGAGAAGACAACCAAACCAGAGAAGCATGAACCGCGCACTCAAGACTCCCAGGAGGAGCCGCGCATCGGTGTGTATACCTGCTACTGCGGCGGCAACATCAGCGACGTCGTGGATTGTGAGCAGGTCGCGAAGGTTCTGGCCGGACAGCCGAATGTGATCGTCTCCAGGACAAACATGTCCATGTGCTCTGATGCGGGCCAGGCCATCATCGAGGAGGACATTCGCCAGCACAACCTGAACCGCATCGTCATCGGTGCCTGCTCTCCCTTCCTGCATGAGCAGACTTTCCGCGGCACCGTGAGCCGCGCAGGCTTGAACCCCTACTTCTATCACCACGTCGGGATCCGCGAACAGGATAGCTGGGTCACACATGACGACCCCGATGGGGCCACGCTCAAGGCCATCCGCCTGATGAACGCCGGCCTCGCCAAAGCGCGGCTCCTTGAACCCCTCGAGCCAATCCGCCTGGAGGCGAAGAAGCACGCACTCGTGATCGGCGGCGGGGTCGCCGGGTTGCGCGCCGCACTGGACATCGCCGACCGGGGTCTGAAGGTCACGCTGATCGAAAAGACGCCCTTCCTGGGCGGCCGCATGGCCCAACTCGAAAGCATCTTCCCTACTGACCAAGACGCCCGACCAGCTCTGCATGAGCTGATCGAAGAGGTCCTCCACCATTCGAATATAACCGTCCACACCAGCACGACCGTCATCGGGAAGAAAGGCTACGTTGGCGACTTCCAGATACAGTTGCGCCAGGAGTCGCGCGGCGTAAGCGGCGATCCTCAAGACATCCAGGCCGCCATCGATGCCTGCCCGGTGGAGGTCCCGGATGAGTTCAACTATGGGCTAACCAAGCGCAAGGCGATCTACTTGCGCTACCCGGGCTGTCACCCCCAAACGGCGGCCATCGACTGGGAACACTGCACGCTCTGCGGCGAATGCGCCAAGGTCAACCCCCATATCGAGCTGGAACGCAAGCAGAAGATCTTCGAGGTCTCCGTCGGGGCGATCGTGATCGCCACGGGCTTCCAGCCCTATGAGCCTCGGCCGGGGGAGTACGGCTACGGTGAGTTCCCGGAGGTGGTCACGCTGCCGGAATTCATCCGCATCCTGGCCATGGCCGAAGACGGTCGCGAGCTCACCTGGAACGGTCATCCAGTGCACGACATCGCCATGATCCACTGCGTCGGCAGCCGTCAGGTGGAAGGAATACATGAACCCCAGCCAGACGGCAAGGTGAACAACTACTGCTCACGCGTTTGCTGCACGGCGACGCTGCACGTTACGCTGGACCTACTCCGCCGCTTTCCAGGGATCAATGTCTTCGATCTCTACGAAGATATTCGCACCTACGGCCGCGGCCACGAGGAATACTACAAGCAGGCCTCGCTGAACGGCGTGCGGTTCCTGCGCTTCGAAGCCGAGAAAGGGCCCAGCGTAATTGAAGATCCCCGTGGAGAGCACCCTCTGGTAGCGAGGGTCAGCGACCACCTCACCTGGGCCGAGGAGCTGGAGGTGCCTGCCGATCTCGTCGTGCTGGCGGTGGGCATGATGCCCAGCCCGGTCCAGGATCTCATCGATCTGCTCAAGGTCTCGCCGGGCAATGACCGCTTCCTGTTGGAAGTACACCCCAAGCTGCAGCCGGTGGAGACCGCCGTTACCGGCATCGTGCTGGCCGGGACAGCGCAGAGCCCGATGAACATCCAGGAGAGTTGCGCCGCAGCAGAAGCGGCCGCTGCCAAGGTCGCAGGGCTACTCAGCCGGGGCAAGGTGGAACTCGAACCCTTCGTGGCGCGCGTCGATCTCGAGCGCTGCACCGGCACAGGCGCTTGTGTGGAAGCGTGCGAGTATGAAGGCGCGATCCGGCTGGAGACCCGCGTCGTCGATGGCAAACAGGTCCAGCACGCCGTCGTTTCGCCGGCGAATTGCGTGGGCTGCGGCGTATGCGTGAGCGTTTGCCCCAACCGGGCCCTCGATGTGCAGGGCTGGACGCTCGATCAATACGAGGCCATGGTGGAGGCAATCGCTGCCGATATCCAATTGCCGGTAGAGGTGGAAGCATGAGCGACAAAGAGAAGGCCAAGGAGCGCATGGCCATCCTCAAGCGCCTGCGCGAGCAGCATGCGGAGACCGTGGCGCGCACGCAGGCGCTGCTGAAAGAGCAGCAGGCCTTCCGGAAGAAACTGCGGGCGGCGATGAAAGGCGGTCCGAAGACCATCCCCGAGATCGCCGCGGCTGCAAACCTGCCCTCTGACCAAGTGCTTTGGCACGTGATGGCTATGAAGAAGTACGACCTCGTATGCGAGGTCGGCAAGGAGGCCGAGTACTACCAATACCAGCTGGCGGAGGAAGCGGAGTCATGAGCATGCGCGTCGACACTACCCTGTTGCCGGAACTTAAAGAGTATGGAGCCGTCAATGTGGAAGCGTGCTTCAATTGCGGCAACTGCACTGCCATATGCCCATTGACAAACGACCAGCACCCCTTCCCGCGCAATATGATCCGCCTCGTTCAGATGGGTTTGAAGGATCGTTTGCTACAAAACATGGACCCATGGCTCTGCTACTATTGCGGTGATTGTAGTCGAACATGCCCCAAGAATGCGGAACCTGCGGAAACGATGATGGCCATCCGGCGCTGGATGACCGCCGAGTATGACCGATCCGGTCACGGAGCGAAATTCTACAAGTCCGAAAGCGCCCTGATTAAGGCCTGTATTCTCTATGCGCTCGTTCCACTTGTGCTCCTGCTGCTCTACCACGCCGCAACGGGGTACAGACACATCGTTACCGACCATGTTGCCCTGAATGCCTTCGCCCCTGTGCTTTGGGTTTGGGCTGTGGTCCTAATCGACTTCGCTTTACTGGGAAGACGCCTGCTATCCAATGTGATCCACATGTTTCGACTGGTTATGCGTCCAAATGAATCGGATCCGGGGATCCCGCTGAGGGTCTACCTGCAAGAACTAAGGACCCTTGTAGTCCACGGCTTTACGCAAAAGCGTTGGCTTGATTGCGGTGAAGATCGCAGCCGCTGGCTCAAGCATCTGCTGCTGATCTCGGGCTATGTCATCATGCTCGTGCTGATTGTGGGTCTGCTCCTCTGGTTCCAAACCGACAACATATACCCTCTCTACCATCCGCAGCGGTGGCTGGGCTACTACGCAACAATCGTCCTGCTGATCTTCTCAGGGGAGGCCATCATTGACCGTATTCGAAAGCGCGAGGAGATCCACCGCTTTTCCCACGCGAGTGACTGGCTATTCCCGGGTTTCCTCTTCGCAGGGGCCCTTACGGGGATCCTGGTGCACATCTTTCGCTACGCAGCATGGCCCTGGCCTACCTACATCATGTACACCCTCCACGTCATGATCATGATCGCAATGCTAGACACCGAAGTGGGGATCGGTAAGTGGACACATCTGATCTACCGGCCACTTTCGGTCTACCTGGATGCGGTAAAGGCGAGAGCAGCTGCGCAACAATCCGTCGCGGATGTCGCTCCCGTTGGAGCAAATTGAGAGAAACCGGCACAACTCAAAAAAAGGAGCAAGAAAATGGCTGAAAAAATGGCTGTCGTTTGCAATGGGGACACACCCGCAAACATTATGCCGACCCTTATCTTCGCTTCCTCGGGCATCGCCGTGGACTATGAAGTCCACGTCTTTATCTGCCCCGCGGGCGCCCGATGGATGCTCAAGGGAGCACTGGAGGAGCTGGGCACTCCGAAAGGGCTACCCAACCCCGTGCAATTGTTCAACGACATCCTGGATCAGGGTGGTGAGATCGTGCTCTGCGAGCTAGCGCTGGAAAACAAGGGCATCGACCCCAAGGATCTGCGTGACGAGCGCATCCAGATCAAGAAGGCGCCGCCCTACCTCATGGACATCGACGGGGCCAGCCTGACCTTCACGTTCTAGACGAACCAGACACTATCCATGAAGCTGGCGGTCGCCATTGGGGGAGGCGCCGCGAGATGGACCCCCAAAAAAAAGCGCCTTCCCGGGCGAAGCATACTCGCCCAGGAAGGTTGCCTTTCATATGAGGAACAGTGTTCACACCGGGGTGCGGCTGCCTAGGTTTCGGCCATATGAATGAGGTCGCGATTTGCGGACTCGTGCACAAAGCCCCAGAAGGCCTCCACCGCTCGGCTGGGAGTCTGCAGGCTCTTGCGCACCATGTAGACTTTGCGGTGCATGTCCGTATCGGCCACCTTGATCTCCGCCACGCTGCCTTGCCTTAGCGCCCACTCGGCCGCGAATCGCGAGACGAAGGCCACACCATAGCCGGCCTCCACAGCCTTCACGATTGCCTCGGCATTGCCAACCTCGAGGAACACATCCAGATCATCCATGGCGATATCGTGCTTGCCCAGCTCGGCCAACATCACCCGGCGAGTCCCGGAACTCGGCTCGCGCACAATGATCGCCTGACCGACAAGTTCAGAGGGTTCGATTGCCTTCCGCTTCGTCCAGGGATGACCGGGCGGGGCGATCAGGATGATGTGGTCGATGAAGAACTCCTGGCATTCCAAGTCGCCGCCGCAGACATCGTAGCTGACTACACCGAGATTGGCTTCCTCCTCCATAAGCGTAGGGACAACATGCTCCGCCGTGCAGCGCATGACGGTGATTTGCACACGTGGGTGCCGCTCGTGAAATCGGGCTGCGAACTGGGGCAGGATGTATTTTCCGGTCGTCGTGCTGCAGGCGATCCGCAAATGTCCGACGATCTCATCCTGGATAGACGCCATCATCTCCTCCAGGGCTATGGCCTCCCTGAGGAGCTTTCGCGCCCAGGGAAGCAGTGCGCGTCCCTCCTCCGTTAATTGCAGCCCCCCGCCAACCCGCTGGAATAGAGGTAGCCCGATCTCTTGTTCCAGCAATTTGATATGATGAGAAATCGTCGGCTGCGAGATATGCAATTCCCTGGCCGTTTGTGTGAAGTTGAGATTCTCAGCACATTGCACAAAAATCCGCAGTCGGCCGAGATCGATCATGATTGTCTCCAGCAATTTACATAAGCATCTGGCATGAGGTGGGGACTCGAAGCTGCCTACTTCCTTGCAGGGTCCGCCCAGCATGCGCAGGCACACTTCTCGTCCCTGCGACTGGCCACCCCATTTCCGAGTGGATCATTGGCAGCTATCAGGATATCACAGTATGGCGCCAGTCCTGTGCTCTCCCTGCCGGACTAGAGGGAGTTCAGCGCGATGCCCTCTGCGTCTCCTCGTTGGCCAACGCGTCCAGAAACGTCTCGATGGATAGCAAGAAGAGCAGCGTCATGATTACCGAGGATGTGAGACACAAAAGGCATACGGCACGGATCACAAAGGGTTCCAGATAGGTGAGATAAAGGGAGAAGAGCAGCCCAAAGTTAGTTAAGCCGAAGAGCGTCACGCCTGCCCATCCCTTGAGCAAGCCTCTCTGGCTCTTGATCCAAAGCCAGGCCAGGAAGATGGAGACATAACCGATCAGGCCGAGCCACCCAACCGGGATGAGGCCCAGGAAGGAAGCGTAGGGGCTGCTCTGCACGGCGTTGCAGTCCCCGAGCGGGCCGCACACCGCGGGCACATCCTGCGTCTCCACATAGGCCAGGTACCCCGCCACGGCCATGCCCGCCACCGTGAGCCAGGGGATTGCCCGTTCCCAGGCCGCAGGCGGAAGCGGCATCTTCCAGCCACGGTAGGCCTGAGCAACAGCGGCCCAGCCATAGAGCAGCGCTACCGCCATGCCTATCAGCACACCCACCGCCAACCCATAGCCACTTGGAGGACCTTCGTGCTCCATTGAAGCGGGCTGGGCCTCCCCTCCTGGCAAGGTCACCTCGATCGTGAAGGGCGTCGCATGCGCCGAATCGAGCAGCGCGCTCAATACCTCGTTCTCGGGCAGCGGCAGCCCGCCCATTTTGAGGGCGCGCTCGACCAAGCCCGGCATCTCGGCGGGGATCTGCTTTGAGCCTGTGAGCACGTCATCGCCCAGGATCAAGAGCGGGACGCCGACCCTCTCCTTCGGGACCCCAAAGGCGGCCGCCACTTGGAAAAGCGAATCGACCTCCTCCTGGGTGCCGAGCTCAACCAGCCAGATCTCAAGTTCGTCGCCGTAGCGCCTCTCCAGCTCGGGCAGTACGCCGTAGAGCACCTCTTGACAATGGGGGCAGCCTTGCATCCAGAACAGAAACCCGCGCACGATAGCAGCGCCCATACCCGGCTCCGCGCTGGCCCGCACGCGGGCTGCCATCGTCGAGAGGGCATAGATGCGATCGGCATTCAGGCGGCACTCCTGGCATGCATCCGGGAGCGGAGTGGGCGTGGCCGTTTCGCGCGTGGAGGGCATGGGCACGGAGGTGGTCACGGCTGTGGGAAGGCCTTCCTCACAGATGTGGCAAGGCTTTTCTGTGGGGGCGGGCTGAGTGGCGTTTGGGATAGGATGCGAGCTCTGCATCGCTAGCATCGCGATAAGAATCCCAGGGATGCCCAGCAGTTTTCGGCTTAAGAATAATCGTGATCCCAATTCAGATCTCAAGCGAATTCTTCGTCACCGCTCAATCGCCGGGGATGCGCGGGAAGACGCATGGATGCAGCCGGCTGCGCGATGCTGCAGCGGTCTCGCGCATCCCCGAAATCCACCATCCGGCAGGCTCGCCAGAGCCTAGAGAGGCAGCCCCAGCCAGGAAAAGACACCGATCAGCTTCAACCCGATATAGACATAGAGGATCGCCAGGAAGGCCTTAAGCCGCTTCGGGGTGAGCTTGTGGGCGACAATGGCTCCGAGTTGCGCCAGCGGGATACTCGTGACCACAAGCAAGAGCCAAGCCGCAAGATTGAAGTAGCTCAGGCTCCAGGCTGGAAGCTCCGCCGCAATCCGCATAAAGCCTAGCACGAAGAAAGTGAGCGCCCCCACGGACGAGCCAACGACCATCGTCGCCTGAGAAAGCGCCACTGTTTGGTGGATGGGAACCCTGAGAAGAGTGTTCAGCGTCGGGACATACACCAAGCCGCCGCCAATTCCCAGGAAGTGCGCGACGAAGCCCGCACCGAAACCTGCGGGCCAAAAGCGACTGGGCTCAACCGGCGGCATCTCGTCCACGGGCGTGGGCCTGGCTGTCATGAAGCGCCAAGCGCCGATGATGCATAGAACCCCGAAAAGGACCTTAAGAGTGCCTCCTGGCACGAAGACGGCGATGCCGCTTCCAACCAGGGAGCCGATGCCTATGGGAATCGCAAAGTTCCAATAGTGCGGCCAGGAAAAGCGTTTGATGCGAGCATGGCGCAGAGCCCCACTCAGCGCCGTAGGGACCACTACGGCCATGTTGGTGCAAAGCGCCGTCTTCATTGCCAAGTCAACCGGCACACCCATCGACTTAAAAACGTAAAACATCACAGGAACCATCAAGAAGCAGCCGCCCACGCCGAACAAGCCGTTGGCGAATCCAACCCCGGCGCCTGCGATCAGCAAGAGAATGATATGGGTTGGGGTCATGATGCGAGCCTCCTTTATGCCAGCCTGCTTTCAAGAGCGGCAGGTGACGGAAGTATTCCGATTACCCATCTGTACTGGTCCCCTGTGCTATCACCCGATGATCTTTCGGATGAGATGTCCAAGGGATCGGTCCGCCTGCGAACTCAAGACCATTGCTGAGCTGGAGGAGGCTTCTTCCTGCCAGGGCCCCGCCCCTCAAGGCAAAGGCAAGTCTTTCGCCTGCAGGTGCCTCGCTTGCAGCCTTCACGCCTGATCATGCCGTTCCTGCTCTTGCCCGAGGGGATTCACTCCAGCCGGGTCGCCCCTCGCCCTTTGTGCCTTCCGGCAATAGATTCGCTTGCATTCGCACTCTCCCCGCGCCCGGGGCTTGTATCATCACCTTTCAGCCCCCTTCCAGAAGTTCGCGGGCCTTACCTTTGAAATGCCGCTTCAGGAAGGCCAGAGCCGCTTCGGCGTCCTCATCCATCAAGATGCGCATGAGCTCAATGACCTCCTGCTCTTCCATCACCAGATTCATGGCCTTCTTCATACGCCACCTCGCCTCTGCCCTGGCACCTCCGCGCTCTTTTGTGGCGTGCACCTCGGGCAAAGCGCCAGCCCTCACGAATGCGTGTGATTGACCGCCTCCAGCATCCAACCCTTCACTTCCTCCAGGGACGGGATGCGGCCCGCGCAGACGAGCTTCTCATTGATCACGAGCCCTGGCGTAACCAGGATGGGATATTGCATGATCTCCGTCATATCTTCAATATGCTCAATCGAAGCCTCTAGATCGGGCTTCTCGGCCGCCACCGATTCGAGCGCAGCCACCGCCGCCTCCTCCATCTTATAGCAGTTGTGGCAGCCTGGGCCGAGCACCTTGATCGATAACACGTTCTTGGCTCCTTTCGCATTCTGGATGTCAAGCATGGATACCCTTCTTCTCACAATCGATGCATAGATCGCTCTTGCGGTTGGTCCAGTAGACCTTGCCGCAGCCCGGGCACTTTACCTCGCGCAGGCCTCCCTTCTTGGGCTGCGGCCGCGGCCGCAGCTCCGGCGGCAGGCTGGCGAAGGGATCGGCGATGCATGAGCATTCCAGGGGGAGATCCTCGGAGTTCTCCTCAGGGGCTCTCGGATCCTCTTTCCTCTCTGCCATAGTTTAGCCTCTCCGTCCGATGCTGGGGGCGTCTGGCAGCAGCGCCGCCAATTGCTGGGCCTGAGGTTGATAGCGCGGTTCTCCCATCGGCGGACAGTCCTCAAGCGAGACTTGCGCGGCCACCAACTTAAGGGCGAAGGTGAAGCAGGTCGCTTCGCCACATTGCCCACAGTTGGTGCGCGGCAGCAACTGGTAGACCGCCATGGGGGTCGGGCGCTGCCGGACCTCATGGCTGGGTTCGATCTCCGCCCGGCGGGCCCAGGTGCGGTTCACCAGTTCGACCAGCCCTCGCACTTCTTGCTCAGCCTTCTCCCGGTCTTCAACATCGCTGGTGGCGATCTCAAAGGGGTGGAAGGCGATGGTATGCCCGCCCTTCTTCCAGGTCAGCGCAGGCGCGGCAGGGTTATAGACCGCGCCCCGTAGCGTGGCGTTCAGATAGGGTAGGACCTCGGTGATATCCACCTTCAACCGCGCCCGCGCCGCAAAGCGTTCCGCGCCCGGCTCGCAGGGCGGTGTGAAGACTTCCAGGTCGTAGTCTTTGATCAGCGTTTCTCCCTCAGTCATCTTCACCTCGCGTCGCAGCAGTTTCCGCGTGATCGAGGCGTGCTCAATCTTCCGATCCAGGTCGCCTCATAGCTCTGACGCACCTTCCCGTTGCCACATTTGGGGCAGCTCGGCTTCCAACCTCGCTCCTTCTTCTCGATGGAAGCAAACGCCTCAAAGGCATGCCCACAATCCGCACAAGCGAAGACGTAAAGGGGCATTATTGATCCTCCTCAGATCCATGCGCTCGAGAGCTCCTTGCCACTCCGGCACCAACGCCCATCAATCGACCATCGGCGAGGCTTCCAGCGCCTCTTGGGCAAGCGCTTGCTCGCCCGCGAAAAGGCGCTTCCGCAACGCGAATGCGACGTTGACCAACCCTATCATCACCGGCACCTCTATCAACGGGCCGATCACGGCCGCAAAGGCCACGCCCGAACCAATGCCGAAGACCGCAACCGCCACGGCGATGGCCAGCTCGAAATTGTTGCTGGCCGCTGTGAAGGCCAGCGTGGTGGTCTTGCTGTAATCGGCACCGATGACATGGCCCATGAAGAAACTGACCAAGAACATCACCACAAAGTAGATCAGCAACGGAATCGCGATGCGCACCACGTCCGAGGGGATGGTGACGATCAGATCGCCCTTCAGGCTGAACATGACCACAATGGTGAAGAGCAGCGCTGCCAGTGTCAGCGGGCTGATTCGGGGGATAAATATCGCATAATACCAATCCTTGCCTTTCGCCTGCACGAGGGTGAAGCGTGTGAAGAACCCTGCCAGGAAGGGTATTCCCAGATAGATAAAGACGCTCTTGGCGATTTCGCCAATTGTGATGTCCACGATCGATCCGCTCATACCGAACCAGGTGGGCAGGACCGTGATGAAGATATAGGCATAAAGGCTATAGAAAAGCACCTGGAAAATGCTATTGAAAGCCACCAACCCCGCGGCGTATTCCGTGTCACCCTTCGCCAGCTCGTTCCACACGATGACCATGGCGATGCAGCGCGCCAGGCCGATCAGGATCAAACCCGTCATGTACTCCGGGTAGCCGCGCAGGAAGAGGATCGCCAGGGCGAACATGAGAATCGGGCCGATCACCCAGTTCTGCAACAGTGACAGCCCCAGCACCTTCCAATTCCGAAAGACGTCCCCCAGCTCGTCGTAGCGCACCTTAGCCAGCGGCGGGTACATCATCAGGATTAGGCCGATGGCGATAGGGATATTGGTTGTTCCGACCGACACCGCCGTGTTGAAATCCCCAACCGCGCTGGGGAACAGGTAGCCAATCAGGACGCCGACCGCCATGGCCAGAAAGATCCAGAGTGTGAGCAGGCGGTCCAGCAGACCCAGTCGCGTGACTGGCCTTTCATTCACGGCATTCGTGTGGGTTGCGGTGCTTTCCGTCGTCATCGTTGCGTCCCTCCAATCGATGCGGTGGATCAAAGATATCCAAGAGCGCACGCCACGCTTGGCTATTGCTCAGGGGCAATTGGGCCGGATCCTGCCTTCCAGCCAATCAACGCCCTGCCGCCATCCCTGCCTGAAAGCCGCATCGGACATCGATGGCGGGCGCCGTCCGCTTTTCCAGGCTGGCCCCAGGTCAACACTCCGCCTCCCTCGGAAACGGCCTAGGGGCATTGAATGAAACCCTGCGCCCAGAGACACCCCCCACAAGTTGGAAAGGTATTGCCGTAGCAGTCTTCCATATTGCTCTCCGAAAGAGAGCATCCATCACAGAGGGTGCATGGCGCGAAGTCAAAGCGCCATACTCGCTCCCGAAAGGCTCCGTACTCAGGGCGGTGCCAGAGATCGATGAGCCCATTCTCCCCTAAATTGCCCACGATCCAGGAATGGGCGATGCGGGGCCGCCGATTCAGATATTCCACGCTCTCATGCAGCAGCGGCAGGCATGGGCTCACTCCGCCATCCCAGCGCACCGCCTGGGCCCCCTCTTCGATGAAAGGGCAGCGGTTGTGCAAGCGTGGCCGGTCATCGCCGGAGAGCTGCACTTCCCACTTCGCCCAATCGCGGCCCGAGGGTGCATGTTCTCGCAGCGCATGTGCATCGATGCGCGGCAGGATCAGCTTGGGCTGGCTCGCTGCCCCGTAATAGCCATTGTTCCCCAGTGACTTTGCATAAAGGATCTCATCCCGCAGCTCAGCCGTGTGTGGAATGACGTTCGTCACCAGCAAGCGCGCCGCGTCCAGCTCCTCGGCCAACGCCATCACCTTCGGCAGATCGGCGATGTTGCGCTTCATGGCCACGAAGATGATCCCCAGTTCTGGAAGCGGCGACTGGCGCGGCACCCGCATGCCCACAAACCGCCGGACGTTGGCCAGCACTTCCGGCAGAGCTGCGCCCAGCCGTACGTCCGCATAGCTCTCGGGCGTGGCCCCATCCAGCGAGATCCAGAGCCGGTCCAGCCCGGCGGCGATCAAATCTCCGGTCTTCTCTTCGTTCAGGAGCGTGCCGTTCGTGACCAGCTCAACATTTGCGCCTTGTTGCTTGGCGCTCGCCACCATCTCATGGATGCGGGGATGGAAGAGCGGCTCGCCGAACCCTCCGAAGGAGAGCGTGCATGGCTGCGCACAGCCGCGGAGACCTTGCAGAATGCGCTCGAAGATCTCCATAGCCATGAAGCCTGTGTCTTCCTGCCAGACATTGCGGATACAGGTCCGGCAGGCCAGATTGCAGGCGTTCGTGACCTCGACGTAGATCTTCGCCGGCGCGCTCGGCGAAGCGCCTGCGCGTATCTGGCGAGGCCTCGCCGGGACATGGGCATGCCATGGTGCATGGCCAGATGGGATGCCCACGCCCCTGTCAGTGCCCCGCGCACCCTCTGCAAGATCACTCCTTCCCTTCCGCTCCGCCGATTCCCGCCTCATGCCTTACACCCCTGCATATCCAACCCGATCAAAACGTGACCAGCAAGAGCCCGAAGATCCAGCCGGCCAGCGTGCTGGCCACTGTCACCAGCGAGACGTAGACGGCGGTCTTCTTGCGCCCCAGGATGCGGCCCGTCACCAGGATGCTTTGCAGCGAGAGCTCCGGGTCCGCGAGCAAATAGGCCAGCAGCGGTCCACGGTGCATCCCCAGATCCAGGAACATGCGTGCGATCGGCACCTCCACCAGCGTGGGGAAGTACATGAAGACGCCGAAGAGCACACCGATCAGGTTGGCCCACACCGTGTTGCGGCCCGCCAGCGTCT
>CAZQDE010000011.1:0-57940 GCA_964591485.1 uncultured Anaerolineaceae bacterium
GAGGGGGGTCGGGGATGGCGCCGTACTGGCCGCGGAGGACAAAGACGGCGGATTCAGCGCGGTTGAGGATGTTATCTGGGCAGTAGAGGCGAGGTTCGGCGGAGCAGCCGGCGACGTAGCCGGCGTTGAAGAGGGCGTTGATGTAATCGAAAGCCCAGTGATCCGGGGGGACATCCTGGAAGACCTGGGCGGGGGTGGGCGTGGGGCTTGGGGAGGCGGTGGGTGTGGCTGTGGGGGTGGCCGTGGGTGTAGCGGTAGGCGTGGCTGTAGGTGTGGCTGTGGCCGGGGGCGTGACGGGGGTCGGCGAAGACGTGGGTGTGGGCGTCGGCGTGGGTGTGGGTGGGGGCACATACCAGGGGGTGTCGTCGGTCCATTCGGGGCCGTTGATCACGCCACCATAGATCCGGGTTCCATCGCTCGGGCCGGCGGGATGCCCGGAGGTGTCGTGGATCAGGTTGCCATAGCCCTCTTCGAGCGCATAAAGGGCGACCGTCTCGCCATCTGCGGCCGCCGGACCGGCGGGCGGCGCGAAGCTGCCGGCATAGCGGAGCACGTTCGAGAAACGCAGGTCATCGATCCAGCCCACGAAGGAGGGGTGATCGGGCACCTTGCGGTGCTTCTCGGCGCCAATGACCAGGAAGGGGTCGTACAAGGAGCAATCCTCGGCCCCGCCAGGGCCGCAGGCGATGGGCGGGACGTAGTCGTCGGGATAGGAGATGTCGCCATCGGGGCCGTCCGCCTCGGCCTCCAGCGCCCCATCCACGAAGAGCCAGAGGTAACCGTCGGCTCGCCGCCGCTGCAGGGCGACATGATGCCAGTCGCCGTCGGCGAGATTCGTGCTGCCACAGAGCGTAAGATCCCCGCTCCCATCCCCCGATACCCCGAACGTCACCCGGCCATTCGCCAGCGAGGCACCGTACTTGCGGTCGGCGCCGAAGCGGTCGCGATCCAGGATCATATTGCCGTAGAGCCAGTTCTGGTTGGCGCCGCAGGTGATCGCGCCCGCGGCGTTCTCGCCGGGCATGGCCTTCAGCCAGAATTCGATCGTGAAGTCCCCGCCGCCGACATCCACAGGCGGGCCAGGATCTGTCGTCAAGGGGTTGTCGATGGGGATGAGCACGCGGTTCTCCTCATCATTGTAGACCCCGTTGAAGCGGAGTGAGAATCCACCCGGTGGATTCCACACAGGCGTGAGGAGTGTGTTCTCGTAGTAGAAGAGCAGGATATCCTCCCAAGTCCACCCGTCCATGGCCTTGTCATAGGAGCCCCACTGCCCCATGCAATCCGTCGGCGTGCATTGGGAGTCGTAGGCCCGATAATACGTGCGCACAAGCTCTGTGCCGCGCACCAGCCGCCAGTTCCAGGTGAATTCGATGGCCTCGTTGGTGCTGGCGTATTCCACGGCCGGGTTGTAGACCTGGTCACAGGTGCTGTCGAAGACGTCGATATCGGGGTGGTCCGACCGCCCGCCGGCCAGGATGCTTGTCCAGGCGTACATCTTCACCGCCATGGCTCCGGCGCGCAGCGATTGGCTGGGCCAGCTGGAAATCCACTCATTGGGCAAGACGTGCCTGACATATTCTTTGAAATCCACCACTTCGACCGTATAGGGTGCATCGGGATCGCAGTAGGGGCTTTCGGTGATCCCCACGCGGATCGTGGCGGGGAGGGGGGCGTCGGCATCTGCGGCCAAAGCCTCCAGCTCGGCCGCGCCCAGGCTCCGGAGCGCTCCGGACAAGCTGGGCCGCTCCAGGATAGGTGGCGGCACGACGATGGTTTTGGGATCGGAAGTCAGTTCCGCCCGCACGATCAAGGTTTCGGCGCGCAGCAGACGGGCCTGCTCCAGGCGCCACTCGCCGTAACCAGGGGCGGCAACGAGGATATCGATGATTTCTGTAGCTGATTCGGCCGATATCCCGTGCCAGAGGATGGACCCGCTCGCATCGGTGTACCCCAAGAGCCCAAGATCGGGGACGTTCACGCCAGCCCCAGCGACCGGCCGTCCGGTGGACCGGTCGGTCACATAGACCTCCAGGCCGGTCCCATCCGGCGCCTGAGCCCAGGCGTGCGAGACCAGCAGACCTCCCAGAAGCAGTCCAAAGAGCCCCGGGATCCAGGCCCGCCAGGCGGCTGGGCTTTCTGTGCCAGCGGGCCGAAGAAGAGTCACCCATCGAGTGCGCATCACACCTCGCAGGCGGCGCTGTGGGTCAGCGGCCGCATGACATGCCATTTCATCGCCCCAGTGTTCTGTGAAAGCCATGTTCTGTCAAGGGCCTAAGGGTCTTAGTCCGCCCGCAGGCCTCGAAATTGACAGCGCGCGGGGACCATGGTATATTCTCGGCGACAAATCGATAGCCCCTTGGCACTCTTATCCAGAGAGGTGGAGGGACCGGCCCTGTGAAGCCTCGGCAACCTGCCGGATAACGGTGTGGTGCCAATTCCGCCAGACGGAGTGCTGGAAGATGAGAGGGTGGCCGACGAACGTCATCTTGCCCCTTCTCGCCAAGAAGGGGCAACAATGTTCAGGAGGGTTTCCATGAGCCTGACGTTCATGACGTCGTCGCGCACCGTCTTCACCTCGGAATCAGTCACCGAGGGGCACCCCGATAAGATTTGCGATCAGATCTCCGACACCGTGCTGGATGCCTGCCTGAAAGAAGACCCCCGCTCGCGGGTGGCATGCGAAGTCGCCACGAAAACCGGCTTCGTGATGCTCATGGGTGAGATCACAACCAAGGCCAACTTGAATTACGATGAGATCGCCCGCGAAGTGCTGCTGGAGATTGGTTACGATAGCAGCGAGAAGGGCTTCGACGGCAAAACCTGCGGTGTCCTGGTGGCCATCTCCAAGCAGAGCGGCGACATCGCCCAGGGCGTGAATCAATCACTTGAGACGCGTGAGGGGAGCGTGACCGATGAGGAGGTCGAAACGCTCGGCGCCGGCGACCAGGGCATGATGTTCGGCTATGCCTGCAATGAGACCGAAACGCTGATGCCGATGCCCATCCATCTGGCCCACCGCCTCACGCGCCGCTTGGCGCAAGTTCGCAAGCAGGGCGCGCTGCCCTGGGTGCGGCCGGATGGCAAGGCCCAAGTCACGGTGGAATACAGCCATGGCAGCCCGGTGCGGGTCGATACGGTGCTCGTGAGCACGCAGCATGCGCCGGAGGTTTCGCCGGCCCAGATCCGCGAGGGCGTCATCGAGGAGGTCATCCTGCCCTCCTTGCCCAAGGATCTCGTGGATGATGCGTTGAAGATCTACATCAACCCTACCGGCCGATTTGTGACGGGCGGACCGTTGGGTGATTCGGGCGTCACGGGCCGCAAGATCATCGTCGACACCTATGGCGGGATGGGACGCCACGGCGGGGGCTGCTTCAGCGGCAAGGATCCCACGAAGGTGGATCGCTCGGGGGCATATGCGGCTCGCTGGGTCGCAAAGCATATCGTCGCCGCCGGTCTGGCCGAGCGTTGCGAAATCCAGGTCGCCTACGCCATCGGCGTCGCCCATCCGCTCTCCGTGTTCGTCGAGACCTTCGGCACGGGGCGGCTGCCGGACGAGGAGATCGCGCGGCTGGTCGATGAACTCTTCGATCTACGGCCGGGCGCCATTATCCGCGACCTGGACTTGCGCCGCCCGATCTACCGGCCGGTTGCGGCCTACGGCCATTTCGGCCGCGAGGACCTGGATCTTCCATGGGAGCGGTTGACCCGCGTGGAGGAACTAAAGTCAGCCGCCGGGGCGGCCTCGCCCGCCTCGTAGCCCGGGACCATATCTGCTGGGCTGGCCCTCGAGCGCAACCCACGCCTCGAGGGCTTCGCATTTCGGAGAGGGATCGGAGCCCCGCCACGATATGGGGCAGGAGTGGGTAGCGCTCATGAACCTTTGGGAATTGACAGAGGCGATGGAGACCTTCGTTCGAGAACAAGGCTGGTACGAAGAGCACAGCCCGCGGCCACAAACGGCGCGCAACCTGGCGGTCTCTTTGGCAGTCGAAGCAGTCGAGGTGCTGGAGCACTTCCAGTGGACTCAAGAGGCCTCCGACACTTCCGCACTCGGCTCCGAGCTGGCGGATGTGCTCCTGTACCTTCTGCAGCTCGCACGGGTCGCAGGAATCGATCTGGAACAGGCCACGTTGGCGAAACTGGCCGAGAACCAGGGGCGCCATTGGTGAGTCCCGGCGAGGCCAAGGCGTCTGCCTGCGGCCCGCGAAGCCATGCACGATTTCTTGCGGCTGGCGCTACGGAAGTCTCCGCCATGCGCTACAATTCAGGGGGATGATGGAGACATGCTGAAAGAAGCTGCGCCCCCCGAGGGCGATTTTGCCTGGGCATGGCCCTTCCCGCTGTCGGACCTGACGGCAGGCCTGCGCCGCTATCTCCAGGACACCTCGATACAGTTGCTCGAGATTCGGCCCTCCAATCTGCCTGGCAAGCTGCCCTCGATCGGAAGCATCCAGGCCATCGAGGTCCGTTTCGCGGGGCGAGAGGGAGAGGGGATCTGTCCCCTGGTGGTCAAGGAGCCGAAGGGGACCACGCGCGCGGGGCTGGCGGGTGCCGGCCGGCGTGAGGTGGGCGTCTATCATTCCCTGGCCCCTCATCTTCCGGTCAGGACACCGGTGATGATCTGCGGATCAAAAACCGGCGACTGGCTGGTGCTGGAGCGGATCCCGCCCTATTTACATATCGAAGCCTGGTCCGAAGCCGAATACAAGAGCGCCGTGGCCTTGCTCGGGGACTTGCACGACCGCTTTTGGGGGTTGGGATCCGACCTGAGCGCCTTCCCATGGCTCAGCCGGCCGCTGGAGACGGACTTCGAAGTGCACGTCGCCGCCGCAGCCCAGGCGCTAGACCGGGTGATGCGTGAAGGGCTGCCGCGGGCGCTCGCAGGGGAGCCGGCGCGCATGGCGCTTCTCGAAAGGCTCGTGGCGCATGTGGAGGCCATCGCCGAGCCGCTGCTCGAGCAGCCCATGACCCTCCTGCATGGCGACTATTGGCCGGGTAATATCGCCGTGTTGGAAGATGGCGATCTGGTGGTCTATGACTGGCAACTGGCGGGTGTAGGACCAGGGGTCCTGGATGTGCTGACCTTCACTACCAAGACTGCCTGGCGCATTGAGCGTCCGGCGGTGAAACCCGAGGAGATCGTCCAGCTTTACCGGTCGGCGATTCGAGAAAGACTTGGGTTGCGCTGGGATGAACCCACATGGGCTCGCCTCTGGGACCACGCCGGCATGTGGCGTTTTCTGCAGGAGTGGCTGGATTTGCTGGCCGTGACCCCTGAACCGTTGCTTGAAACCTACGCCGCACCGCTGGAACGTGTTTGGCTCGGCCCGATTGCGGCGGCGGCGCAGAGGCGACTCGGTTGATCTCCACAGCCTCGAAAACGACGAGTGTAGTCCATAGGAACCGGCATCATGCCTGCCATTCAGCCTGAGGTTCTCCAACGCGAGATCGAGGCCATGCTCGAGCATGTAGGCGAGCCCGGGCGCTTTGTACGCGAGTGCATGAAGTTGCTGGAGTACTATGCGGATCGGGCGCGGCGGTCCGGCAGGATCCCCGCCGAGGTGGCCTCGGAGCGGGTCCTGCGAGTGCCCAGGCCCGTTCTTCGCACGCTCTGCGCAGCAATCCATCGTTTAGGTCGCGGCGGGGAGGATGTGGCTTGGCTGGAGTTGGCCCAGGCGCTTTGGGGGAAGAGTTACCGGGAGCCGCGGCTGATTGCGATTTGCATGCTGCGAGAGGCCGAGCTGGAGGATCTCCCCGCAATGGCGGGCGTGTGGGGTGAGGAGAGCGATGACCCAGAGGTCCTTCGCGCGCTGGCCGAGGAGGGGCTGCGGCCGCTTCGAGAGCAGGATCCAGAGGCCTACCTGGGGCATATCGCCGCCTGGCTGGCTGCGGACCGCCGGCAGGCCTTGGCTCTGCATGCGCTCAACGCTTTGCTTGACACACAGGCGTTCGACGATTTCCCGCGCATTTTTCGGCTGCTGCAGGGAAGCGGAGGGAAGATCGTACGGCGAGCCAACCCTATCTTCAGGGCATTGATGGAGCGTTTGGCAAGGCGCAGCCCGCACGAGACCGCCGCCTTCCTGCTGGAGGAGATCAAGCGGGAGCCTTCCGGTGCCGCCAAACTCGTTGAGTGGGCCTTGGCCAATCTTCCCCCTCGTTTGCAGGTGGAGCTCCGGGAAGCGCGGTCCCGGAAGAAGTAACACTTCGCGTGAGGCGTTGTGGGCGCCGGCGCCATTCCAACGCGAAGGCCTTGAGAATCTCGGCATCTGGTATAATCAGGCCCGATGTGACTAGACCGGCGTGTGGCTCGATGGGGCTGCGCGTTGGGCGACCTGCACAAGGAGCAGACGTCATGACGTTAACAAAGGAAGAGAAGCAAGAGCTGATCGGCGAATACCATCGTCATGGAAAGGATACGGGATCGCCGGAAGTTCAAATCGCAATTCTGACCCACCGCATCCATCAGTTGACCGAGCACCTGCGTGAGCATCGCCATGATGAGTCATCGAGGCGCGGGCTGCTCAAGATGGTTGGGCGCCGGAGAAGGCTGCTGAATTATCTAAAGCGGAAAGACGCCGCCGCATACCTCGAGCTTACTGAACGCTTAGGCATACGGCGAAAATAGGCTGGTGAAGCGGACGAGCGGGTGTCGGGATTGCACACTGGCTCGTCCTTTTTTCAAATCTATGCCCGGCTGGGCCTAGGCCCGGAAGGGCAGGCATACGCACCTGGCCCATCGGGCGGGTTGGGAATTGGAGAACGCCCCTCAGGGCTGTAGTCCCTGGTGGTCTTTCTCCAGTCCCTGACCCGCGCGGCCAAGGTGCGGGAGGGATATTTGCATGTTGCAGGAGAAGACCTTCACAACCGAGTTGGATGGAAAGAAGATTTCCATCTCGACCGGCAAGCTCGCCGGGCAGGCGGGCGGTGCCGTGACCGTGCGGCAGGGGGACACCGTGCTCATGGCCACTGCGACCATGAGCCGTGAGACGAGGGAAGGCATCGGTTTCTTCCCGCTCACGGTGGATTACGAGGAGCGCCTCTACGCCGGAGGCCGCATCCCCGGTTCGTTTTTCCGGCGTGAGGGCCGGCCGAGCGAGGCTGCCATCCTGGTGGCCCGCCTGACCGATCGATCGATCCGCCCGCTCTTCCCCAAGGACATGCGCAATGATGTGCAGGTCATCATCTATGCGCTGTCCGCGGACGGCGAGACCCCCATCGACATGCTGGCTATCCTGGGCGCCTCCGCAGCCCTGACGATCTCCGACATCCCCTTCTTGGGGCCGGTCGGCGCTGTGCGGGTGGCCCACGAGGGCGAGCGATTCGTCTTCAATCCAACCTATCAGATCACCGAGGCTTCGGATCTGGACCTGCGGATCGCCGGCACGCGTGAAGCATTGCATATGGTGGAGTGCGGCGCCAAGGAGGTCGAGGAGCCGGTTTTGGTGGCCGCCTTGGAAGCCGGCCAAGATATGATCCAGCCGTTCATCGACCTGCAGCTCGAAATGCAGGAGGCCGTGGGCAAGCCCAAGCGCGAGTACATCTCCTTCAAGATCGAAGAGGAGATCAAGGAGCATGTGGCGAATTGGCTGGAGGGGCGGCTTGATGCGATGCTGGCCAAGCCGCTGACCAAGGTTGAGCAAGACGAAGCCCTGAACAACCTGCGCGATGAGCTCGTGGCCGCGTTGGGCGGCGAGGGGGGCCTCGACGAAACCGCACTCAAGGACGCCTTCGCAGACCTTTTCGGGCAGGCCGTGCGCCGCAAGATCCTGGAGGAGGGCATTCGCACCGACGGAAGGGACCCGAGCGATATCCGAGAAATTAGCGCAGAAGTGGATATCAGCCCGAGAGCGCACGGCTCCGGCCTGTTCACCCGTGGCGAGACTCAGGTTCTGACGCTTGCCACGCTTGGGACGCCACGAGAGCGCCAGGAGTTGGACGGCCTATCTCCCATCGAAGAGAAGCGCTACATGCACCACTACAACTTCCCGCCCTTCTCGGTGGGGGAGACGCGCCCGCTCCGCGGGGCTTCCCGGCGCGAGATCGGGCATGGTGCCCTCGCCGAACGCGCCCTCCTGCCGGTCTTGCCCCCGGAGGAAGAGTTCCCTTATACCATGCGGCTCGTGTCGGAGGTGCTCTCCTCGAATGGGTCGACATCGATGGCCTCGGTGTGCGGCTCCACGCTGGCGCTGATGGATACTGGGGTCCCGATCCGGGCGCCCGTGGCGGGGATCGCGATGGGATTGATCAAGGAGGGCGAACGCTACGCCGTGCTGACTGATATTCAAGGTCTGGAAGACCATATCGGTGACATGGACTTCAAGGTGGCAGGCACGCGCGAGGGCGTGACGGCCCTGCAGATGGACATCAAGATCCGTGGCATCTCAGCTGCCCTTATGTCGGAAGCGCTGGACCAGGCGCGCAAGGCCCGCTTGTTCATCCTGGACAAGATCGAGGAGGTCATCCCCGAACCCCGGGCCGAGTTGAAGCCCCATGCGCCCCATATGACCATCGTGAAGATCGACCCGGAGAAAATCGGGGCCGTCATTGGCCCAGGTGGCAAGGTCATCCGCAGCCTCCAGGAGGAGACCGGCACGCGTATCGATATCGAGGATGATGGCACGGTCTTCATCGCCGCCACGGACCGTGAGAGCGCTGATCAGGCCCGCGAGATGGTCGAGAGCCTCACCGAGGAGGCGGTTGTGGGCCGCATCTACACCGGCCGTGTGGTCCGGACGACCGATTTCGGCGCCTTCGTCGAAATCTTGCCCAGCGTGGATGGCATGGTGCATATCTCCCAACTCGACTCCGAGCATGTCGAGAAGGTCGAGGACATCGCCAAAGTGGGCGACGAGATCACCGTCATGGTCACCAACATCGACCCCGACGGCCGCATCCGTCTCTCCCGGCAGGCCGTGCTCGAGGGCTGGACTCCTGAGGAGGCCATGGAGCGCGATCGCAAGCCCAGCCGTCGCTCGGGAGGCCAGCGCAGTGGTGGCGGGCGCAGGGGTGGTTCCTCCCGCTCGAGGGGACGGAAGTAGCCGGCCGAGCCAAGGCTGAAGGATCAAGTGCTTTCAGGGGCTGTCCCAAAAGGGCAGCTCCTCTTTCATCCCATGAGATTCGCCGCGTCCGAGGCCAGAGTTTCGGGCAATCTTGCCGGTCGTAGTCGGCGCCAAGCAGGCTGGGGAGACGGCGGCGGATTTGTGGCATTCGGAGGCTTTCGATACAATCCTGGGAAAGCGTTTGCAACTTCCGATTTTGCATCATCTCGAGAAATCTGGCGTATGACTGAACCCATCGATCCAAAGCGACTTGAATCACCCCCCTGGCAGCAGGGCACCCGGCTGGTGGCGGGTGTGCTAATCATCCTGATGGGGATAGTGGTGCTGTACCTGCTGCGCGGCCTGGTTGCCATGT
The DNA here is from genome assembly GCA_964591485.1 of uncultured Anaerolineaceae bacterium. Classification (GTDB taxonomy): domain Bacteria; phylum Chloroflexota; class Anaerolineae; order Anaerolineales; family E44-bin32; genus E44-bin32. The sequence goes on from CAZQDE010000011.1 coordinate 9,421, forward strand.
TCCTGATCGGGCTGCTCATCGCCTATATACTGCACCCGTTTGCTAGCTGGCTCGAGCGCAGGGCGCGTTTTCCGCGTTGGGCGGCCTCGCTGCTCGTGCTGATCGCCTTCTTGGCGCTGGTGGCGGGTCTGGCGACCGGGGTGGGATTTGCGCTCTCCCAGCGCATTATCGCCTTAGGCGCCTTCCTGGGCGATATCGCCACTCAGCTTCCGGAGCAGATTCGCGAGTTGCTGGGTGTCGAATTCATGATCGGGCCCTGGCGCATCGATTTCGGCGGCGAGCAATTCTCGCAACTGCTCTCGGATCTGGCCTCCTCGCTAAGCCCGGTGCTGAGTCAGGCGGGCTCCTTCCTGGGTTCGCTGGCCATCGCGGCTGCGAATGTCGTAGGGCGCTTCGTCATTGTCCTGATCATCAGCTTCTATCTGCTGCTGGATTTTCGCAGGCTTCGACCAGCCCTCTTCGATCTGATACCCGGCCCCTATCAAGCGGACTATGAATACCTGGTGCGGGAGGGCGACCGCATTTGGCGCGCCTTTCTGCGTGGCCAGCTCCTGCTGGGTTTGATCGTTGGCGCGGTGGTGGGCCTCTCCATGACTGTCGTGGGCCTGGAATTCCCGCTGGTCATGGGCGTAATTGCCGGATTGATGGAGATGATCCCGATGTTTGGGCCGGTTATCTCCACCGTCATTGGCGGATTGGTCGCGCTTGCTCAATCGAGCAACATCTGGGGCATGAGCCCGCTCGGCTTTGCCCTATTGGTCTGTGGCATCTTCGTTATGATTCAGCAGATCGAGAATGCCTACCTGGTGCCGCGCGTGATGGGCGAGAGCCTGAATTTGCATCCGCTGGCCGTCTTCCTGGGGCTGCTCGCAGGCGGAACGCTTGGTGGCGTGATCGGCATGCTGCTTGCCGCGCCGGTTGTGGCGACCCTGCGTTTGTTGCTGGGTTACTTGTACTACAAGGTGATCGATGTCCAGCCCCAGGCTGCACCGGTCATGGAAGCACGGGCGCCGCGCCGGCGTATGGATGCCTTGGCCAGACGGCTGCGGGCATGGCGGGAATCACTTCCCCTTGGGGGCGGTGCACCTGAGAAAGATGAGGGTTCCGAGTGAGTGAACAACCGCGCGTGCCGGTTTGGAGCTCGGCCACGAAAATCGTGGTGGCGGTGGGGATCATGGCGCTTCTGGTGGCGCTCCTATTACGTTTCCTCAATATCATCCCCATGTTGATCCTTTCCGCCATCCTCACTTTTCTGGTGGTGCCGGTGGTGCAGTTTCTCCATCTGCGGATCAGGATGCCATGGGGCTTGGCTGCCAACTTGGCCATGCTCGTCGTGGTGCTGCTGATCCTTGGCGCTTCCACAGCGACGGGCCTGGCAGCCATTCAGCAATTGCAAGGTTTGGTGCTGTTTATCCAGCGCTTCTTGCTCTCGCTCCCAGCCACGCTTGAGGAACTAAGCGCACAGCAATACGTGCTGGGACCCTGGGTGCTCGATTTGTCCCAATTCGATCTCGCCTCTATTACGGAGCAATTGCTGGGGACGGTACAGCCTATTCTCGGTCGAGTCAGCGGACTGATCGCTTCTGTCGCCACCGGAGCAATCGAATCGATCGCCAGGGTTGTATTCGTGCTGGCAATCACCTATTTCATCACCTTCGATTACCGGCGCATCCGCTCTGCGCTGCTCAAGATTTCCATTCCAGGGTTTGAAGAAGACTTCCACCGCCTGCGCATCGCCCTGTCACGTATATGGCACGCCTTTCTGCGCGGGCAACTGCTTGTGGTGCTCATCACCGGTTTGTTGACATGGGTGCTTATGACTGCCCTTGGCGTGCGCTTTTCCCTTGGGCTGGGCATCCTGGGAGGGCTGGCAAAATTCATTCCCATCGTCGGACCCACCACCGCTGGCTTGATCGCCGCGCTGGTCGCTCTTTTTCAACCCGGGAACTGGTTCGGGCTGACACCGCTGGGCCACGCAGTTCTGGTTGTCATCTGCGTGATTGTGCTCGACCAGGGCATCGACTACCTGCTCATCCCCCGCATCATGGGCACTACGCTCAATCTCCACCCGGTCGTCATCCTGATCGGGTTGCTGATCGGGGCCAGCCTGGCCGGCGTGCTTGGGTTGCTGCTTTCTGCGCCCACCATGGCATCGGCGATCCTGCTGGGAAAGTATACCTACCGCAAGATGTTCGATCTCTCTCCGTGGGATCCTCCCATTGACGTTCTGGGACGGCCGGCTCCCCAGGATCCGATCTTGCTTCGCTGGCTCCGGGCCTACCGGGCACGCCGGAAGCAGCCTGAGGCCGGCGGGGACGGCTAAGAAAAGAGCGCAAATGCAAGGAACTCGACCTTGGAGATCGCTTTGTGAGGCTCGCGGCCGCCATAGGCGCGGAGTGGGGCGGTGCGGAATAGTACTGGACTGCGGCCAGGAATCGCGAGGGGCAAATGGGCTGGCTCAGGAAATCAAGAAAGAGCGAGGCCCTCTCCGGAGGGGAGCGAGACGAAATAGCCCCGGCCTTCGCCTATAGGGTCCATTGGGCGCGAGTGGTGCTGGATTGGCCCAACAAGAAGCGTGAGGCCGTGCTTGCCGAACTGGAGCAACTGCTGGCGGACGCCAATTTTGAAGCCAATCCGTTCCAGCGGCGCTATCGAATGCGCACGCTAGAAGGAAAGGCCTATGCAGGGGAAAGCCTGCAGGCTTTGCGGGCCGCACTTCATGAATTGGGAGCGGATCCGAATATCAAGGAGGAACGGGATGACTGAGGAAGCGCCGCTGCGCACGGAGGTTCTCGCAGAGACCTCTAATTACTTGGTGTGGAGGGCAGAGGAACCCGATGGCGAGATGACGCACCATCTCGAGCTCGGCCAGGTTACCCTGCACTTCTTCCAGGAGGAATGGCAGGAGCTGGTGGAATTATTCCGCAATCTGCCAACCTAATCCCAGGTACTGATATCACTGTGAGCGGAGGGTCCCGGCGATCGGATATCTCAAGACGATGCGCCGGTTTGTCGGGCCGGTCCGGGCGTGCTATCATGGGCGATCGTTCTTAGCAGAGGAGGCTCATGCCGCGCCGTAAGGAACTGATCACCTGGGAGGAGGTCTCGAAACTCATCGAGCACCTAATCCCGCAATTCCATGTGGAATTCGATGCCATGGTGATCATCACGCGCGGCGGCATCGTGCCTGGAGGCATGCTCTGTGAGGCGCTGAATATTAAGAATGTCCTCACCGCGGCGGTGGATTTCCCCTTCGAATCGCGGCGTGATCAGGCCAAGCTCCTCGCCTGGCCCAAATTCATTCAATTCCCTGAAGAGGAGCAGCTGGCGGGGCGGAAGGTGTTGATCGTGGACGACGTCTGGGGTTCAGGGAGGACGATCACGGCTGTCCGGGGGCGCGTGGCGGCTGCAGGAGGTGCTCCATTCACCTGTGTGCTGCACTATAACCCCTATCGCAATCTGTTTGGTAACCTGCGGCCGGACTTCTACGCCGCCATCACAGACGCCTACATCATATACCCCTGGGAAATGGATGAAGGCCCCGACAAGATCCTGCTGGACGAGCCCGCCGAGCCCTAGGCCTGTGGAAGAAGGTGATTCTGATACGGTGAGCTGGCCATTCGTTTGACAGCCTGCAGGCCCCCTTGTATAATGAGCCTGCGTTCGCAGGCTAAGGAAGAGTGCCTAGACCTTAGCAAGTGTCTGTGAAGGAGTGTGGCAGAGCAGGTATATCCGAACATGAGGGCACGCGTCGGATAGCACTGGCAGCCAGGTCGGCCTGTGATCGCAGAGGCCGACGCTTTTTCTTAATTGCGGGGGTCGCAAATGACCGAGGCGGGAGAAGATCTTGCTGCACTCTTGGCCGGGCAAGAGCCCCAGGGCTTGCCTGAGCGCGGGGATTTGCTGGAAGGCCATATCATCTCCATCGATAGTAGTGGCATGATTGTGGATCTGGGTCTCAAGCGGGATGGGGTGGTGATGCGCTCCGATCTGGAGCGCCTGCATCCTGAAGAAGCCCAATTCCAGGTAGGCGACCCCATCGCCGTGATGGTGATTGCCCCGGTTGATTCGGACGGCAATCTTCTGGTCTCGGTGGCCCAGGCGCGCGAGAGCTCGGATTGGATCGAGGCCCGCCGCCTGATGGAAGCCGACGAAATCCTCGAAGCCGCCCCATCTGGTTATAACAAGGGCGGCTTGATTGTGCCATTCGGGCGACTGCAAGGCTTCGTCCCGGCCTCCCACCTAAGCAACTTGCCGCGAGGCCTCGAAGAGGAAGAGCGTATGTCGCGCCTGGCAGATATGGTCGGGACAGCCATGCCTTTCAAGATCATCGAGGTCGACCCACAGCGGCGGCGGCTTGTGCTCTCGGAAAGAAAGGCTGTGCGGCAGTGGCGCCAGGATAAGAAGAAAGAACTGATCGAGTCTCTTAAGGAAGGCGAGGTTCGGACGGGCGTCGTCACAAGCCTGCGCGAATTCGGTGCTTTCGTGGATATTGGCGGTGCCGATGGCCTGATCCATATCTCTGAGATCGATTGGCGGCGGATCGAGGACCCCGGCAAGATGCTCTCAGTAGGGCAGGAAGTGGAAACCCTTGTTATCCGGCTGGATAAGGAGAGCAACCGAATCGGCCTGAGCCTCAAGCGTCTCCAGCCCAATCCTTGGGAAGCGGCGGCTGGAACGATCGAGGCCGGCCAAGTCTTGGAAGGCGAGGTTTCGCTCCTGACATCCAAAGGCGCTTACATCAATATAGGGGATAATCTGGAAGGTTTCTTGCAGGTATCCGATGGCGGCGCTGGGTTGGTCCCTGGGGTGAAGGTAAGCGTGCGTGTGGTAGAGTTTGACCCCGGGCGCGAACGGCTCGACCTGGAATTGCTGCCGGAAGAGTCCTGAGGCCTGAAGCGCTCAGACGGAAGGAGGTGAGAGTACGTGGCGACAGTAGTGCGTCGACCCAACGAATCCCAGGAGCAGCTCCTTAAGCGCTTTCGAAAGAAGGTCGCCAAGAGCGGCATCCTGAGCACGGTGCGTCGCAAGCGCTGGTTTGTATCCAAGAGTGAGTTGCGGCGGATTCAGCGAAAGAAAGCCATTCGAAGGCTTAAGCGACGCCAGCGAAAGCTGGAGGCGCGAGGCCGCTAGCAAGAGCGCGGGGGCGGTAGCAGGAAGCACGCCCTCCGTCCGGAGGTGCGCATGGCGAAGAAAGAGGAGAAGATCGTTCTAGAGGGAACTGTGATGGAGGCTTTGCCGGGAACCCAGTTTCGGGTGGAGCTCGAGAACGGTCATGAAGTTCTAGCTTACCTATCGGGCAAGATGCGGCGCTATTACATCCGCATCCTTCGAGGGGACCGTGTACGGGTGGAAATCTCGCCCTACGATCTGACACGCGGGCGGATTACATACCGTTATCGTAAGCAGGCTGCGCCCAGGAGCGAGTAACTGCCGTAGCGCAAACCTCCGGATTGCTCTGGATTGATCAAGCTGCCTCGGCTTGCCCGGGCAGCTTTTCTTTAATATAGACGAAGGTGCGCCAGTCCCTTTCGCCCAGCATCTCTTGCAGCCGCAGGCCGGCAGTTTCCGCTGCCTGGTTCACGGATTCGGCTTGCTCCGCCAGGATCCCGGAGAGGATCGCATGACCGGCCGGGCGGATCGCCATGGCGAGGCCCCTTTCGAGAAGATCGATGAGGGTCTTTGCCAGGATGTTTGCCAGGAGTAGGTCAACTCCTGGCTGGGGCTGGGGGTGGCGCGTGAGCAGCGTCTCCAAGCCACCCAGTTCAATAGTCAGGTCCTTCTCGATATTATTGCGGCGGGCATTTTCGCGCGTGGCCTGAACTGCGGCCGGGTCGATGTCCAGGGCCAGCACATGGCCGGCGCCCAGGCGCAGGGCGGCGATGCTCAAGATCCCCGAACCGCACCCAAGATCGGCAACCGCTGATCCCGGCCTAAGAACCTGCTCCATTGCTTCCAGGCATAGGCGTGTGGTTGGGTGCGTTCCGGTCCCGAAGGCCATCCCCGGATCAATCCAAACGGGAAGACGGTCGGCGCCTGCCTTAGGTTCATACCAGGACGGCAGGACCAGGAGCCGCCGGCCGATGGGCAACGGCCGGTAGTGCGCTTTCCAGGCCTCGGTCCAATCTTGATCCTCCAGCTCCCGGAATTGGGGTTCGGGGAGCGGCTGGATTTGACTCAAATGCCAGAGGTCCTGCTCGATCTTGTGCCGGATGTGGGGAGTTTCCGGGCTGATAGGTATGTAGGCGCGCACCCATTGGCGATCGAAGCAGGGGGCCTGCTTCTCATCCAGGGCCGGTTCGATCGCCACGCCCTGTGGAATGTGGCGGGAGAGAACCTCGGCGACTGCCTCTGCAAGCTCTCCGTTGACGAGCAGTGAGATTTCGATCCAGTTCAATCCGCCAGGCTCCCGAAGAGATCACGCAACGAATCCAGGAAGGAGCGCTCCTGGACCTGGACCTCGGTGCCGAGCGATTCGGCCAATTGTTCGAGCAGCTTTCGCTGTTCGGGGGTGAGGGTGCGAGGGATCTCGACCGAAATAATCACCATCTGATCCCCACGGCCATTGCGGTTCAAATGAGGGATGCCCTTGCCGCGCAATTTGAGCACTTTGCCCGGCTGAGTACCGGGGGGGATCGTCACTCTCTCTTCACCGTCAAGTGTGGGCACCATCACCTCGGCGCCAAGGGTGGCTTGGGCGATGTTGATGGCCAGATCGAGTAGGATATCGTCATTCTTGCGCCGGAAGTAGCGATGGGGCTTCACATGGATGACGACGTATATGTTGCCCGGAGGCCCGCCGTTTACGCCGGGCTCGCCTTCGCCTGCAAGCCGAATCTGGGTGCCCTCGTCGACGCCGGCCGGGATGGGGATGACCTTCTTGACCCGCTTGCGTTCCAGACCGCGACCGTTGCAGGTGCGGCAGGGGCTGGTAATGGTCTCGCCGCGGCCGCCGCAGGCGGGACAGGTGGTCACATTGACCATCGAGCCCAGGAAGGTCTGGCGCACCTGCCGGACCTCACCGCTGCCGTTGCAGGTGCGGCACCGCACCGGGGTGGTGCCGGGCTCGGCCCCCGATCCCTTGCAGCTCGAACAGACCTCCTGGCGGCTGAACTCGATTTCCTTCTCGACGCCAAAGGCGGCTTCCTCGAATTCGAGAGTCAGATCGTAGCGCAGGTCGGCGCCCCGCCGGGGCGCCGTGCGGCGGCGGGATCGGCCGCCCATGCCGAAGCCAAAGAACTCCTCGAAGATATCGGCGAACCCGAAATCGAAGTCGAAATCCATGCCCTTAAGGCCGGCATGGCCGAAGCGGTCGTATGAAGCGCGGCGCTCCGGATCGGAGAGCACGGCGTAGGCCTCGTTGATTTCCTTGAAGCGCTCTTCCGCGTCCGGACTCTTGTTCACGTCGGGGTGATATTGCTTCGCCAGGCGCCGGTAGGCGCTGCGGATTTCATCCGCCGTCGCGCCGCGCGGAACGCCCAGGATCTCGTAATAATCGCGCTTCTCTACCATCGCTCAGGCAATATAGAAGGCGCCTGGCGGCGCCTCACACCCTGCAGAGAGGGCGGATCATTACTCTTCCTTGAATTCGCCATCGACCACATTGTCCTCCGGCGCCGGACCGGTGCCGGGCTCGCCAGCGACCTGCTCGCTGGCCGTGCGGTGCAGGTCCGTGCCGGCGCGTTCGATCGCCTGCATCAGGGCCTCGGTGCTCTGCTGAAGCGCCGGCCCCGGCTCTTGCTGCAGGCCCTCCCGGACTGTCTGTAGCTTGGACTCGATTTCTTCCTTGGTGGCGGGAGCGAGCTTCTCGCCATACTCTCGCAGGAGCTTCTCGCCTGTGTAGACGGCCTGGTCGGCGTTGTTCTTGATCTCGGCCAGGCGTTTGCGCTCCCGGTCTTGGTCGGCGTAGGCTTTGGCTTCCTCGCGCATGCGCTCGACCTCCTCTTCGCTGAGCCCTGAGGAGGCCTGAATGGTGATGGATTGACTCTTGCCGGTGGCCTTGTCGGTTGCGTTGACCTTCAAGATGCCATCGGCGTCGATATCGAAGGTCACTTCGATCTGGGGGACGCCGCGCGGGGCCGGCGGGATGCCGTCCAGGATGAAGCGCCCCAGCGACTTGTTATCGGCCGCCATCGGTCGCTCGCCCTGCACGACGTGGATCTCGACCTCAGATTGATTGTCGGAGGCGGTGGAGAAAACCTGGCTCTTGCGGGTGGGAATGGTGGTGTTACGTTCGATAAGCGCCGTAGCCACGCCGCCCAGCGTCTCGATCGAGAGGGTTAGCGGGGTGACGTCCAGCAAGAGGATGTCCTTCACCTCGCCCGCCAGCACACCGGCTTGAATGGCGGCGCCGATGGCCACCACCTCATCCGGATTCACGCCCTTGTGGGGTTCACGGCGGAAGATCTTGCGCACGGCTTCTTGGACCGCGGGCATGCGCGTCATCCCCCCTACCAGGATGACGTCGCCGATATCTTCGGGCTTCAGGCCGGCATCCTCCAGCGCCTGCTGGCAGGGGCCGATCGAGCGCTGGACGAGATCCTCGGTGAGCTGCTCGAGCTTGGCGCGCGTGAGCGTGACGTTCAGATGCTTCGGGCCGCTGGCATCGGCGGTAATGAAGGGCAGGTTAATGTCCGTCTGCGTTACCGTGGAGAGCTCGATCTTGGCCTTCTCGGCTGCCTCCTTCAAGCGCTGTAGGGCCTGACGGTCGCTGCGCAGATCGACACCTTGATCGCGCAGGAATTCCTCGGCGATGAAGTCGATGATGCGCTGATCGAAGTCATCCCCGCCCAGGAAGGTGTCACCGTTTGTGGATTTAACCTCGAAGACGCCCTCGCCCACGTCGAGAATGGAGATATCGAAAGTGCCTCCACCCAGATCATAGACCGCGATGGTCTTCTCGCTCTTCTTGTCGAGCCCGTAGGCGAGCGAGGAGGCGGTGGGTTCGTTGATGATGCGCAAGACCTCCAGACCGGCGATCTTCCCGGCGTCCTTGGTGGCGTTTCGTTGGGCATCGTTGAAATAGGCTGGTACGGTGATCACAGCCTGGGTGATGCTCTCGCCGGTGTAAGCCTCGGCATCGGCCTTGATCTTGGCCAGGATCATGGCCGAGATCTCGGGCGGTGAGTAGCTCTTGCCGCCCATGGCGACGCGCACATCCCCGTTGGGGGCTTCGCCAACCTCGTAGGGGACCAGACCGAGCGCCTTCTGGACTGCGGCGTCGGAATATTTCCGTCCCATGAAGCGCTTGATTGAGAAGATCGTGTTTTCTGGGTTGACGATCGCCTGCCGCCGGGCGACCTGTCCCACCATGCGCTCGCCGGTCTTGGGATTCTGCGCCACGACCGAGGGGATCAGGCGGTTTCCCTCTGCGGAGGGGATGACGGTCGGCTCGCCGCCCTCCATGATGGCCACCACTGAGTTGGTTGTGCCAAGATCGATTCCGATGATACGTCCCATGGCTGTCTCTCCTACTTGGCGACGCGCACCATGGCGGGGCGCAAGATTCGATTGCCGAGCTTGTAGCCCTTCTGTGTGACCTCAATGATCGAGCCGCCTTCGAACTCATCGTTCTCCTCATAGGAGATGGCTTCATGGTAATTGGGGTCGAAGCGCTCGCCTTCGGCTTCGATGGTTTCCACTCCCTCGGCCTCCAGGATGGCCTTCAGCTTGGCGTGGATCAGATCGATGCCAGCCACCCACTCGGCACAGGCTTCGTCTTCGGGAGCTTTGGCGAGGGCCCGCTCCAAATCGTCCATCACACCCAAATAGCGGGTGATGATTTCGCCCGCGATGCGTGCCCGGGCTTCCTCCCGCTCCCGCTCGATGCGCTTCTTGTAATTGGCAAACTCGGCTCGCGCCCGCTGCCAGCCGTCGAGGTACTCCTTGGCCTCTGCCTGAAGGCGCTCGACTTGCTCCTCGAGACCTTCCTCGGCCGGCTGTTCGGTTTCCGCCTGGGGTTCCTCCAGGGAGGGAGCGGCTTGTTCCTTTGCGGCTTCGGCTTCAGCCTCCAGCTCTTCGAGGGGCTCCTCTAGCTTGTCCTTCTCATCCTTGGAGGGCTTCTTGGGTTTGGTCACGGTCCTTCCTCACTCTGATCGGAATGGGATTGCCGGGACTCAGCCGGCGAAAGTTTCCACCACCAATTCACTAAGCAGGCCGGCGACATAGCGCACGGCCGATATCGTGCGGCCATAAGGCATTCGTGTGGGTCCGAGCACGCCGAGCGCGCCGGTGGCGTATCCGGGTGCACCATAGCGGGCGAGGACCATCGAGCAATCTCTTAGCTCTTCCCAGCCGCCTTCGCCGCCGATGACAACCTGCACGCCGCCAACAGAGGGCGAGAGCACGTTCGCCAACACTTCCTCCAGGAAGCTCCGCTCCTCAAGCAGGCGCAACGCCTGGCGGGCGGATTGCGGATCTGCGAATTCGGGCTGGGAGAGCACATTTGCCAGCCCATCGCGGTAGATCTCACCCGCCCAAACGGCATCGGCCCGGGCCATCATCTCGGCCACGAGTCGGGTGACATCCTTGGCCAGACCCGTAAGCCGCTCGATCTGCTTGGCGACCTCCTCGGTGCTGCTGCGGCCGAGAAGGGTGGTGAGATAGGCGGCCGTGGCGGTCAATTGCTCCTGGTTGAAGGCCTCCGCCAGCGTCAACATCTGCTGACGGACTTCTCCCCCCTGCAGCACGAGCACGAGCAAGACCTGCCGGCCCTGCGTGGCGATCAATTCCAGGTGTTTGAAGATGGCGCGCTCTGGCCTGGGCGTGGTCGCCAGTGAGGCGGCGCGTGACTGGTGCGCCAGCACCGATGCCGAGAGCCGTGCCCACTCCTCCAGATCGGCAGGTGCCTGATGGAATTGATGGCGGATGAGTCGTTTTTCGGCGTTGGGCAGCTCGGTCTCGCCCAGCAAGCGGCCCACGAAGTAGCGGTAGCCGGCTTCGGTGGGAACGCGTCCAGCGGAAGTGTAGGGCTGGCGCAAATAGCCCATATGCGTCAGTTCGGCCATCTCGTTCCGCACGGTCGCCGAGCTGATACCAAGGTTGTAGCGCTCCACGAGACGCTTGGAGCCCACCGGCTTGGCAGTCTCGGTGTATTCGCGCACGATCAGGGCCAGGAGAGTTTCCTGCCGCTGGGTAAGAGCTTTCGTCATCATGTCCTCACGCCGTTAGCACTCTCGCATCGAGAGTGCTAAGCCAGCATTTAGGCATCTTACCATAGGCTCCTCGGGGGCGTCAAGCATGCGCTCTTCCCACCCCGTCCTTAGGGGGAAGCGCGCGGCCCCAAGAGCAGGCGCGGTCGGGGTTGACAAGCCACGAATGGGCCGGTAGTATCCCCGGGCAGGCCAAATTCCCATACGTTTGGAGTGACGATAGTGGAGATACTTGAACTGGACAGCCGGGATTTTGAACGCGAGGTGGTACAGGCCGGTGGCGCCGTGCTGGTCGATTTTGGGGCGGAGTGGTGCCATCCGTGCAAGCAGCTGGATCCTATCGTGGAAGAATTGGCAAAGGCCTGGGATGGCAAAGTCAAAGTTACGAAGGTCGATATCGATGCCAATGCCGATACGGCGATGAAGTATGGTGTGATGGGCGTGCCGACGCTCATTTTGTTCGTGGATGGCAAGCCGGTGGAGCGCCTGACGGGCTACGTGCCCAAGAAGCGCATCGAGGAGAAGTTCCTGCCCTTTCTGGGTTGAGTGGGCGCATCGGAGGGCATTGACCCGCACGCGCATGCGCCCTATACTGAACAGGGCAAGCGCACGACTCAAAAGGCTGGGAAGAGGGCGAGTACCCGCCGCAGAGGCGGCACAGAGAGCGGAGAAAGCTGAGAACTCCGCCCGCTGGCCGGTGGGGAATGGGCCTCGGAGCCGCAGGGTGAACCCATGGCAGTAGCCCGTGCCGGAGGGCCCCCGTTATCGGGCCAGCGGGGATGTGTGGAATCCCGCAGTTGAGCGGGGCCGCCGGCGGAAGCCGGAGCCCAAATGGGGTGGCACCGCGGGCCAATCAGGCTCGTCCCCAATGGGACGGGCGCTTTGATTTAAGGCGAACCATTATGAATATCATCTTCTATCACAGGGGATGGAGGAGGAGATTGGGATGAGTGACAAGAAGCGCAGGATCCTCACCGGGGATCGCCCTACGGGCAAGATGCACCTCGGACATTATGTGGGCTCACTCAAGAACCGCGTTCGGCTGCAGGATGAATATGAGTGTTTCTTCATCATCGCCGACCTGCATACGCTGACCACGCGTCCGGATCGGGCGGCGATTGCGGAGATCCACAACAATGTCGGCGAGATGCTCCTGGACTATTTTGCGGTCGGGATTGACCCCGAGAAGAGCACCGTCTTCCTCCAGTCGGCGGTGCCGGAGACCTATGAGCTGAACTTGATCTTCGAGATGCTTGTCACCGTACCTCGCCTGGAACGCATCCCCAGCCTGAAGGAGATGGCCCAGGCTGCGCATTTGGAGCGCATGCCGTTCGGCCTGCTTGGTTACCCGGTGCTGCAGGCCGCGGACATTCTGCTGCCGCGCGCTCACTTGGTTCCGGTGGGCAAGGATAACGAGGCGCATGTCGAGGTGAGCCGGGAGATCGCCCGGCGCTTCAACAACCTTTACGGCGAGGTGTTCCCCCTGCCGGAGGCCATGATCGGTGAGGTGCCGACCCTGGTGGGAACCGACGGGCAAGCCAAGATGAGCAAATCGCTCGGCAATGCCATCTTCCTTTCCGATGATCCCAAGACGGTCGAGGAAAAAGTGCGCGGGATGTACACCGATCCGAAACGGGTACGGGCCGATATCCCCGGCCGGGTGGAGGGTAATCCGGTATTCATCTATCATGACATCTTCAACCCCGATCGCGAGGAGGTCGAAGACCTCAAGGAGCGGTATCGCAAGGGCAAGGTCGGCGATGTGGAGGTCAAGCAGAAGCTGGCGCGAGCGATCAACAACTTCCTGGAACCCATTCGTGAGCGAAGGGCTCGCCTCGAGCGCAATCCTGAGAAGGTGGAGGCCTATCTGATCGAGGGTACCCGCCGCATGCGCAATGAGGCGGCCGAGACGATGGCCCTCGTGCGAGAGGCGATGGGCCTCTACCGCCTGCCCTAACCTCCCGCCGAAGGGCGCCCTCGAAAGCGCTGGTGTATAATCCGCAGCGATTAACCTTACGGATGAGAAGAGCATGGCTGGGAAGAAGCTGCGCGTTTTGATCGCCAAGCCGGGCCTGGATGGTCATGATCGCGGCGCGATGGTGGTAGCGCGCGCCTTGCGGGATGCCGGCATGGAGGTGATCTACACCGGCCTCCGCCAGACTCCCGAGATGATCGCCGAAGCCGCCTTGCAGGAGGATGTCGATATCATCGGCTTGTCGATCCTCTCTGGCGCGCACATGGCACTCGTGCCGCGGGTGATGGAATTGCTGCGGGCGCAGGGACAGGAGGGGGTCTATGTGCTCGTGGGAGGCATCATCCCGGATGAAGATGTTCCCAAATTGAAGAATCTGGGCGTGGCGGCCATCTTCGGTCCGGGGACCACCACGCAAGAGATCGTCCGGACGGTCTTGGACCTCACGGGACAGCCATCGCATGAGCCTCGGTGACCAGATTCTCCAAGGCGACCGGCTGGCCTTGGCACGTTTGCTCACCCAAATCGAAAATGAAGCCCCCGAGGGACTAGATGCCCTGGGGGCGCTTTTTGCCCACACCGGCCGGGCCCATGTGGTAGGCATCACCGGCGCGCCGGGAACGGGGAAATCCACCCTTGTCAATCAACTTGCCCGCTATCTAAGGCGGGCTCAAGCGCCACGAGGCGGGGAATCGCCCCGGGTGGCAGTCATCGCCGTCGACCCCAGCAGCCCCTTTACCGGAGGCGCGATCCTTGGGGATCGCGTGCGCATGCGCGATTTGGCTGGCGACGAGGGCATCTTCATCCGGAGCATGGCCAGCCGGGGGGCGCTGGGCGGCCTCGCTCGCACAACCGCGGATGTGGCGCTGGCACTCGACGCCGCCGGCTACCAGATCATCTTGATCGAGACCGTCGGCGCAGGTCAGGCGGAAGTGGATATCGCCAGCACCGCCCATACAACCATTGTCATCGACGCCCCTGGCCTTGGCGATGAAATCCAGGCGAACAAGGCCGGTCTTCTGGAAATCGCGGATGTGCTGGTGGTGAATAAGGCCGACCTGCCCGGGGCTGAGAATGCCGCTGCCATCCTGCGCATGGCCCTGGAGTATTCCCGCGGCGAGCATCCACCCACGGAGCGGGACGGCTGGGAGGTGCCGGTGCTCACCACGGTGGCCACCACGGGTGAGGGTGTGCCCGAGCTGGCAGAGGCGGTCCATAGGCACAGGGATCACCTCGTGACAACCGGAGCCTGGGAGGCCCGGGAGCGCCACCGGATTCGGACTCAAATGGAAAATCTGCTGCGAGAGCGTTTGATGGAGCGGTTCCTGGGCGCCGAATCGGATGGTCGCTTCGATCGGGCGGTTGAGGAGGTGCTCGCCCGGCGGTGCTCGCCGGCGCAGGCCGTGGCGGATCTGCTGGCAGGAGAATGAAGCCGGGTGCATCCGACGCCCCCCGGATAGTGAGCCGGGGAAAGCTACCAAGGCGGTCTGGGCAGATGTGAGGGAGGTGTCAACAGGAGGAGAAGCTATCATGGCTGGTGGCAGGCAGCAAACCGCTCGGCGTCCAAGGTGTGATGCCCACACGGAGATGAGAGGCTAAGATGGGCGAACAATATGGATATGGCGAGATCAAGCTCTTCGCCGGCTCAGGCAACCCAGAGCTGGCCCAGGAGATCAGTGATTATCTGGGGATCCCGCTCGAGCCCTACGATCTGATCGAATTTCCCAATGAAAATCTCTTCGTGCGACTTCGGCGCAGCATTCGCGGTCAGGATGTGTATCTCATCCATTCCATGGCGCCTCCGGTTCACCGCAACATCATGGAGATGCTCATCACCATCGACTGCCTGAAGCGCGATTCGGCCGGACGCATCACGGCCGTGTTCCCCTATATGGCCTATGCGCGCTCGGATAAGAAGGACCAGCCCCGGGTGCCCATCACCGCCCGGCTCGTGGCGGATATGATCGAGGTGGCTGGCACCGACCGCTATGTGACGATCGACCTCCACGCCGGGCAGATCCAGGGCTTCTTCTCCATCCCCGGGGATGTGCTCACCGCCTTCCACATCCTGAGCGATTACTTCCTGGAGAAGGACTTGGAGAACACGGTGGTGGCGACGGCGGATTTGGGCTTCGCCAAGAAGGGCCGTAATTTCGCTGCCAAACTTGGGGTCCCCTTGGCCTTCGTGGAAAAGCGGCGGATAGCCGAGAACAGGCGGGCGGAAGCCACCAATGTGATCGGGGATGTGAAGGGGAAGAACGTCATCCTGGTGGATGACGAGGTGCTCACGGGAGGCTCGATCTGCGAGGCAACCGAAATCCTCAAGGAGCATGGCGCCGAGGACATCTATGTTTCGTTCACCCATGCGCTGCTGATGGAGAACGCGGTCCAAGATCTGGCGAAGGAGCCCTTCCAGGAGATCGTGACCACCAATACCTTGCCCATCCCCAAGGAAAAGCGCCTGCCGAATATGACGATCCTCTCCGTCGCGCCGCTTCTTGGCGAGGTGATCCTGCGGGCCCACGAAGGGCGCTCGGTGGGCGAACTCTTCAACGAGTGAGGCCGACATGGAGACAGCGCCGGCCGACGAGGTCACCCGCCGGCCGGTTTCATTTCTTGCTCTATTGCCCCCATTCGGGCCATTTGAAATCCGGCCACGAACAGCTGCCAGGCTGTCGTGTCCAGCCCCTGCCGTTTTCTGTAGTAGTAGTGGCGGGCGATCTCCCCTTGCTGCTCGGGATTGAAATCGGCGAGCGTTTTCCCGTCCGCCGCAGCGGCTTGCAGGCCAGCCTCCCAGCCATATCCGTAGGCGCCGGAACCGAGCGTGATTTGGGCCCAGACGGCTCTCCATAGGTAGATGGGGCCTTGATGCTGATACTGCCAAACATGCGTGAGCTCATGGATCAGCCAGCCCATGTCCTCTAGAAACCCGGGCGCTCCCGCGTCGGCTGTGCGCAGCGGGATGGGGAAATGGATGCGGTTCCCGAGTGTGACGGCGTTATGGGGCGGTGGCGGATCTCCCCGCAGACGCGCCGTGGCTTGCGCCAGCAAGTCCGGCCAGCGGGTATCTTCCTGCATGCGCACCGCGCCGAACTCGATCGCATCGCCGAAGACGATCGAGGCCTCGCCTGCCTCAAGGGGTGTCAATGGGCGCATCGATCTCCCCTCTGAATGCCTGCCGGACAGCGGCACCGGATTTCCCCGGGGAATTATCGCATTTTTCGGAGAAGACGTATCGGGTTCGAGGAGGGTGAGATGCCGGCGGAGGTCACTGACCGGGAGTACACGCAGACATTCCAGGCTGATGAATAGGGCCCCCTCGAGCGAGAGGCCCTGGCGCTCACACAGCGTGTGGAGGCAATCAAGCTCACAGAGCCGCAGGGAAAGCCCGATTCGCTGGTGGTTGATCTCTCAGGACCGAAGTGGCTCGCCTGGCCGCGTTCGCGGGCATCACCGGCGCGAAGGGGGCGGCATGCGCAAGCTCGCGGGCTGTCCGCAGCAGCGTCGGCTGGGGGACCGGTTGTGTTTCTCCGCTCGCACAGGGGGAAGCATCCCCTCCAGGCCGCAGACTTCCCAGAGCACAGCCAGGATCTGGCGCGCAGCGGTGAGGGCATCCTTGGCTTCTACAGGTACTGTCCGCTGCGTGCGTATGATGGATTCACCTTGCTAGTCAGGCTTCCTGCCCTCCGGCCAGCACTTCGGAGATGTCCTTGACTTGCACCTGCTCGCCCACGCCCTTCGCGCGAATGGCGTCCTCAAGCATGATCAGGCAATAGGGACAGGCTGTGACGACCACTTCCGCACCCGTTTCCTGCATGGCCTGCTCCAGGCGCCTTTGGTTGATGCGGGTGTTGGGGTCGGTCTCCATCCACATATGGCCGCCCCCACCGCCGCAGCAAAAGCTCTCGGCGCGGTTCCGCTTCATTTCATGCAGCTGGAGGCCTCGCGAGCCGTCGAGGGCCTTGCGAGGGGCTTCGAAAATGGTGTTGTAGCGGCCCAAATAGCAGGGATCATGGTAGGTTGCTTTCGGGGCTGAGCCGGTCTCTACGGCCGGCAGCTTGCCTGCCGCAGCCAGTTCGGCGAGCAACTCGCTGTGGTGCTGGACGACGAAATCGGCGCCAAATTGCGGGTATTCATTCTTCAGGCTGTTGAAGCAGTGGGGGCAGGGGGTGACGAGGCGCTTGAACTCCACCCCCTGGAATGTGGCGAGATTCTCCTCCGCCATGACCTGGAAAACGTACTCATGCCCCATTCGCCGGGCGGTTTCGCCGCAGCAGCCTTCGGCCGCGCCCAGGATGGCGAAGTCCACGCCTGCTTGCTGCAGCAGCCCGACCAGCGCGCGCCCGGCCTTCTGGTTGCGGCTGTCGTAACCATAGGCACAACCCAAGAAGAGCAGCACGTCGGTGCTCTCGCCGGGCTGGATCACGCGCACGCCCATCTCCCGCGCCCAGGGCGCATGCTCCTCTTTGGGCAGGCCCCACGGGTTGCCGCGCCGCTCCATCTGCATGAGGGTCTCGCCCACCGATCCAGGCACCTCGCCGGTGGTGAGTGTCAGGTAGCGGCGAAGTTCGAGCACCGAGGAGACGGGATCGATGAAAAGCGGGCAGGCATATAGGCAGGCGCCACAGGTGGTGCAAAGCCAGGGGGTTTCTTTGTCGATGAAACCCTCCAGCAGGGGTTTCTCGTCGGCGCCATCCTCGCCCATCAGGGTTTCATGCATCGATCGCTGCAGGGCGTAGATTAAAGAGCGCGGAGAGTAGGGCATGCCGCTGTAGGTTGCCGGGCATACCTCTTCGCAGCGCCCGCATTGCACGCAGGCGTCGAACGAGACCAACGCCTGGGAAGGATAGGCTTCGATCTCGCCCGCGCCGAGTGTCTCGGCCGTCTCAAGATCCTCGATCACTTCCAGCGCCCCCAGTGGTCGCTGCGGGCGGACGGCGATGTTCAATGGGCCGGTGAGAAGATGGCGGAGCTTCGTGAAGGGCAGGCTGGCAAAGAAGAGCAGGCCCAGCCCGGCGTGGGACCAGAAGAACACCTTGTGGATAGGGGCGTCAGTGGTCACCTGCAGGCCTATGGCTGCCAGCCCGCGTGCAAGAGCATCACCCAGGAAGGACCATGACCGCCATTCGGGATTGGTGGCCTGCAGGCGGATCGCCTCAGAGGCGAACCCGACGGCTGTCAGGGCAAAGAGCAGCCCCAGCGCGTACCAATCATCCCAACGGTTGGGCAGGTGAGAGGGACGGAAGAAGGCACGCCGTGCGAGGGCCATGATCACGCCCACCAGGATCATGGCGCCGCCCAAATCCATCACGAACTCGAACACCAGGTAGGCCTGGCCTCGCGGGAAGGCGATTTCGACCGGCAGAAAGAGCGGGTATTGCAGCAGATTGATGATCGTTCCCAAGACCTGGATGGTCATGCCCCAGAAGATGAGCAGGTGCATGATCCCGGGGTAGATGCGCTTGATCACACGATCCTGCAGGACAGCGTGTTGCAGCAGTTCTTGGAGGGCGCGAATCCATTTGCGACGAGGCGTCATGGGCAAGGGGGTTGAGGTTTCGGTGCTCACGCTTCACCGCCTATCAAGATCGTCCCATCCTGGATGTTTACGGGGATGGCTTCGAGGGGGCTGGGCGGAGGCCCGCTGATGACAGAGCCATCCACCGGGTCGAAGAAGCCATCGTGGCAGGGGCACTCGATCATGCCGCTTTCAGGATTCCAATCCACGATGCAGGCAAAGTGGGTGCAGACCGCGGAGTAGGCGACGATCCCCCTTTCAGGGGTGTTGATCACCAGCGCAGGGTAGCGTCCGAAGCGGACCTTCTTACCCTCCCCGACGGGGATCGATCCCTCGTCGCCGACGGGAACCGGTTCGGAGGGCATCTCCTCCAGCTTGGATGGCCAGAAATAGGCCACGATGGGTCCGAGCAGGACTGTCAGCCCCGAGGCCGCCAGGATGCGGTTGAGCATTTTCAGAAAGCCGCGGCGGTTGAGCTTGGGTTCGTGTTCGATCATGGCATGGGCTCCATGTTGTCCGGCAATTGACTTGTCCCTGCATCAGCTCAGGGCGCCGAGGATCGTCAGGGCGATGATGAGCGCCATCAGGACCGCCGTCAGGATCCAGCGAAATCGAACCGCCCGGGGGCTGTCTGGCCCGCGATCCAGAAAGGGCCAGAGCATCAGGATGATGATGCCCATGATGGGTATCAGAACCCCGAGGGTCTTGGGCACGTACTTAAGCATCTGATACAAGAAAAGGAAGTACCACTCGGGCTTGACATGGGTTGGGGTGTCCATGGGGTCGGCCGGGGGTTCCAGGCCCACCGGTGTGATCATGCCAAGGATGCCCACGAGCACGGCCAGCGCGAGGATCCCCGCCGTTACCCAAGCTTCAGTGCGGATGTGGTCCGGGAAGAAGGGGATCGTCTTCTCTTCGGGTTGAAGCTCTGTTTCCGACATGGTCCCTCCCTGCTTCGGGACTAAAGCGGGCGCGAGATGCCCTGCCGGCGAACCATCAGGAAATGGGCTCCGAGCAACAGGACGATAATGGCCGGCAAGACCAGTACATGCAGCGCGAAGAAGCGGCTCAGGGTCACGGAGGTGATATCCCAGCCGCCCCGCAGGAATACCAGAATCAGATCCCCGATTTGGGGCACTCCACCGGCGATCTCGCTGCCGACGGTCGTCGCCCAGTAGGCGCGTTCATCCCAGGGGAGCAGGTAGCCGGTGAAGCCGAATCCCAGCGTGAGCAGGAGGAGCAACACGCCGCTGACCCAATTCAGCTCGCGCGGGGCCTTGTAGGCGCCATGGATGAAGACCCGCAGCATGTGGGCCACCACCATCAGGACCATTCCGTTGGCGGACCAATGGTGGATGGCGCGGATGGCGGCGCCGAAGCGCACTTCGTTCTCGATGAACTGGATGCTGGCGTAGGCGGCTTCGGGGGTGGGTTTGTAGTAGAAGGCGAGCAAGATGCCGGTCACACCCTGGATCAGGAAGAGCACGAAGGTAATACCGCCCAGGCAGTACATCCAGCGCGTGGCATAGATCGGGACCGGCTTATCCAGGGTCTTCCGCAGGGGTGCGACGATATCGAAGCGCTGGTCGACCCATTCGATGGCGCGGGCCCAGAGAGGCTTCCAACGCTCGCGCCGGGCCCAGGTGCTGCCGGCGCGGTAGGCTCCGTAGGCAAAGGCCAGCCCGCCTAAGCCTGCAATGGTCCAACGCCAGAGCGGGGTCCAGAGATCTTCGTTTGAACCGCTGAGGTGGCAATGCTGGCAGGTATCCGTCTCGGGCGGGGGGAGGGGGGCGAGTGCGGGAGCAGGCCGGAGATGGGCGCCCTCCTCCAGTCGCAAGGCTGCATGGATGGCGTCGTCCGGCAGTCCACTGGCCTGTGCCCGGGGGGTGCCCAGGATCACGGCGGCTGCCAGAAACAAGCCGATGAGCAATAGGACGGCGATGACGTGGCGGCGCGGCGGTCTCATCCTCACCTCCAGAGCGTGCGACGCGGTGCATGCACGGGTCAAATCCCCGCAAACCAGGTGTTATTTGTACGTTATGGGACAAACTGCAAGTGAGATAGTGTAAAGGCTCACTTCCTCCTGTGAATATCGTCCTAGGGGTTGCTCTCGACCTGGCAGAATAACGTGGTCCAAGGATTAAAGCCATGCGCCCCGCGCAAAGGGGGCGCCGGGGGCGCTGGATGGCTATTGCAAGGCGTCAGGCGGTGGGGGATACGGCTTCCTGGGCGGCGGCCTCGCGAGCCTGCATCACAAGATACATGCCCGTGGCGATCAGGCCCAGGATCCCGGCGGCGAACCAGACCCAGCGCGGATCCCCATAATCCATGATCAATCCGGCCAGGTAAGTGCCGATCACGCCGGGGATGGCCCAGGAAAAGCCGAAGAAGGCCATGTAGCGGCCGCGCATATCCGCCGGCGCGAGCCGGGCCACGATCGCCTGGCCGACAGGTGCCGCCAGCATCTCGCCGAGGGTGATGACGACCATCGCCAGCAGGAAGAGCGAGTATTCGGCCACCATGCCGTACATGGCAAAACCCAGCGCGTAGAGTAGGGTTCCCCAGGCCATGATGGTGAAGGGCGGGTAGCGGCTCGCCCGGCGCGTGATCCAGAATTGCATTAGCACGACCATGGCGGCGTTAAGGCTCAGCAGGTAGCCGAAACCTTGCTCCGTCACGCTGTGTGTGTCGCGCAGATAGACGGAGAGCGTGCTGTTCATTTGCATGTAGACCAGCGCGGTGAGGACCGAGGCTACCCAGAAGAACATGAAGGCGGAATCACGCACGACCTGGCCGTAGCCCTGGAAGGACTGCGCCATCGTCTCCTGCTGGCCTTTGCGCAGCCGCACGCGCGTCTCCGGTATCAGAAGCAAAACCATAACCGCCACGAGCGTGCTCAGGGCGGCGTCGGTCAGGAAGAGCAGCAGGTAGGAGCGAGCCGCCAGCAGTCCGCCGATGGCCGGGCCGATGGTGGCCGACAGGTTCACTACCACCCGCCAGATCGCAAAGCCTTGGGCCCGCTGACTCTCGGGGAGCAGATCAGCCACCATCGCCTGCTGCGCCGGCCCTCCGGCATTCGAGAACAGCCCTACGATAATGGCACCGATGAAGAAGAGTTCGATCTCACCCACCAACCCCATCCACACACTCGAAAGGGCGCTTGCCAGCAGGCCGAAGATGAGCATCGGCTTGCGGCCAATCCGGTCGGTGAGCGCCCCGCCTACAGAGCTGCCAAGGATGCCGGTGATGGAGAAAAGGCCGAAGATGATGCCCACTGTGGTCATCCCGACCTGGAACTTCCGGGTGATATAGAGTGTGAAGAAGGGGAACAGCAAGAACCCCCCAAGACGGTCGATGAAGGAAGCGACCATCAGGGTCCAAAAGGTGCGTGGGAATTCATTCAAACCCGCTCGAAATTGCCAATACCGTCGCTTGATGAACATCAAGGCAAACTCCTATGCTGCCGAGATCGCTGGCGGACTATTATCCCCTCGGTCTTCGCGAAGAGGAAGGGCTGCGAAGGGGGATTCCTTCGCAGCCCGCCCAAGGGGGAAGAGCGACGATCCCTAAGCCGTTGCGAGGCTTCGCCAACCACAGAAGAAAATGCGGATGGAACGTGCTGGGCCTTGTGGCCCCTAGCGGCCCGGTTCCATCGCTGCTGGAAGCTTCTCGATGGGAAGTCGGGAGGCGTAGCGATGCTGCAGATATTGGCCTGCCGCCTCTAGCATTTCGCCCAGGTATCGCATGCCAGCCTCGTACAGGCGTACAAGGCGCGACGGCAGCACTCCGGCCTGCTGGGCCTGTCGCCAGGCTTGGGCCTCTTGAAGGCGAGCATGTCTTAGCTCTCGCTGCCAATAAATATCTTTGCCCGTGGGTAGCATTTCGAACTCCTTTGCACATCGGCCGGATTTCCCGGGACTTCTCATCAGACGAGCGATTTGCCATGGTTGGCCGCCGCTGAATTGGCAGCCGCAGGGTGGGCCGGTGTCATGCCGTAGCCGGCTGGGCCACGGCGAAAGCCTCCAAACAGCGCTGGGTTTCCAGCAAGCGCTCCGGATTAAGGCGGTAGCACTTCCCGGCCTCTGTCCTGCGCTCCAACAAGAAGCCGGCCGCGTTGAGTTGACGTAGGTGCCGCGAGCAACTGGATTGGCTGATCCCCAGAATCTCGATGAATTCCTGGCTGCAAACCTCGCCGCGCTGCCGGGCGAGATCGAGCATGCGGAGGCGTGTCCCATCTGCAAGCGCGGAGAGCCAGACAAGCAGCTCCGCCAGGCGCAGCTCGGTGATCTCTTCGGGTGCGCCTTGCGGCTGCCGGCAGCCGAAGAAGATCCATAGACGGCCGTGAGCGTGGAAAACGCCGAGATAGGGTCCCGTATGACTCGAGGGCACGAAGATGATCTCCTCGGCCTCAGCCATCTTGGCCAGGATCTGCTCTTTGCTTTGGCCGGTGACATACCGCAGGGCCTGTTCATCGGTCATTCTTTCTAGATCGGCGATTTGAAACGCCCGCACGGTCTCCTCCACCAGCGGTCGTGCCCGGGACCATTCTGATTCGAGCACCTGCTCCCACATCCACCGCAGGTGATCCACGATGAACGTCTGCATCGCTGGGGGATCGCGGAGCAGCTCATGTGCCCGGCGCTCGACCCATTCGACGATGATCTCAGGCTCGAAACGCGATCGCAGGAACGCCAGGAAGGTATCCGCATCCTCAAGAACGGCCTTCCGGTCGAGGGTGCGCAGTTCCTCGGGGCAATCGGCCCTGGGCTGGAAAGAGAAGTAGAAATCGAGGATCCGATCTCGCAATTGTTTCGCATCCTCGCTCGCTAGGTGATCGATATACGCCGGGAAGGATGGCCAGCTTCGATCTGGCACCACGGCATAATGAAGGCCCCAAAGCACGACCGTGTTGCGGCGTCGAATCTCCTCGGGGAGCGAGGCTGCGGTTTCTGTCACCCAGGGATCCAGCCCGGAGTAATCGTCGACGCGCGCGATCATCAGCAGACTGTGCAGCGCGTTCAACGCCGGCTCTGGCGCCAGGCGATACCGTCGACTTTCGGGGGGGATAATCAACTCACGCGCGGGTGCAGGCATCGATCCTCCATTCAAGCTAGCGCCTTATTGCGCTTACCCGCATAAACGGGTATTGCGCATATGATAGATGATTTTGTGGCCCTTGTCAAGCACCGATTCTTCTGGATCGATGTGCGTTGCGTTTTCCCGCGCTCAAACTAGAATTGAGGCCTGGACGATCGAAGGGGATACCCCTATGGCAAACAGGCTCATGACAATGCGGGAGGCCATCGACCGCTACGTCCAGGATGGGACGACGGTGGCAATCGAAGGTTTCACGGCCTTTATTTGCTTCGCTGCCGCGCATGAGATCATCCGGCAGGGCAGGCGTGAACTGACGCTGGCGCGCATGACGCCCGATCTGGTCTACGACCAGATGGTCGCCGCCGGCGTGGCCCGCAAGCTGATCTTCTCCTATCTCGGCAACCCCGGCGTGGGATCGCTGCACTGCATCCGCCGTGCCATTGAACAGGGCAAGCTGGAGATCGAGGAATACTCCCATTTTGGGATGATCGGGCGTTACCGGGCTGGCGCCAGCCGGCTGCCGTTCTTCCCGCTGCGCTCCTACTTGGGGTCGGACTTGCCGCGCGTCAACCCCCGCATCCGATTCGTCCAGAATCCCTACGGGGAGGGGCAGGTGGCGGTCGTGCCTCCGCTTCGCCCCGATGTGGCCATCCTTCATGCGCAGCGCGCCGATCACCAGTGCAACACCCAGGCCTGGGGCATTCTCGGCGTGCAACGCGAGGCGGCCTTCGCTGCCGATCATGTCATCGTGGTTGTGGAGGAGATCGTCGATACTGAGGTCATCCGCCGCGATCCCAATCGCACGCTCATTCCGGGCCTGATCGTGGACGCCGTCGTGCACGAGCCTTTTGGTGCCCACCCATCCTACGTCCAAGGCTATTACGATCGGGATAATGCCTTCTATCGCGAATGGGATGCGCTCTCGCGCGATCCCGACAGCGCGGGTGCCTGGCTCGAGAGTTGGGTCTACGGGGTCCAAGACCGCGGAGAATATCTCGCGAAGCTCTCGCCGGGCACGCTCGAACGGCTTCATCCATCCGGACGAACCTCCGATCGGGTCGATTATGGGGATTACCGATGACAGATTGCACAGAGAATGAGCTCATGATTGCCGCGGCGGCCCAGGCCTTGGAGGGCGCGAGGACGGTGCTGGTGGGCGTCGGACTGCCGAATATCGCCTGTAATCTTGCCCGGCGTTGTCACGCGCCTGAGCTGGAGCTCATTTACGAGAGCGGAGTCCTGGGCGCCCGGCCGGCCCGGCTGCCGCTTTCGATTGGCGATCCAGCCATTGTGTCCGGCGCGGTCGGCGTGTTGCCAATGGGGGACCTCTTCATGCTGTTCCTTCAGGGAGGCCACATCGATGCAGCCTTGTTGGGCACGGCGCAGATCGATCGGCATGGCAACTTGAACACCACCGTGATCGGCGACTATGAAAGCCCGCGTGTCCGGCTGCCAGGAAGTGGCGGAGCCTGCGAGATCGCCATCCATGCCCGCCGGGTGGTGGTGGTCACACGCCTGACCCGCCGGACATTCGTCGAGAGGCTGGATTTCACCACCAGCCCCGGTCATCCGCGCGATCCTGCCGGCTTCCCCGCCAACCGTGAGGGCCCTTTCCGGGTGATCACCGACAAGGCCATCTTCGACTTCGAACCCCATTCTGGCGAGATGCAACTGGTTACCTTGCACCCAGGATGCTCGCTCGACGAAGTGCGGGCGGAGGTCGGTTGGGACCTGCGCGTCTCGGCAGCGCTGGGCAGGACGCCCATTCCTTCAGGAGAAGAGCTGCGCATCTTGCGTGAAGAACTCGATCCGGAGGGCTTCTACCGGGGCTCCCGCCAGGCCTGAGGGCTCCGTCGCGGGTTAGATCGGTTCAAGGTGCTCGAGAACCCAAGCCTCGTAGCGCTCGCTCAGAAGGCGGGTCCATGGGCCCGGTTGCCCATCGCCAACGGCCTGACGGTCGATCTGCACCACTGGAACTACGCCGCGACTGCTGGATGTCAGGAAGGCCTCCTCGAGGTTAGGGACATCCCTCAGGTTCACTGGCGTCATCTGGACCGTGATCAAATCCTGCGCAACCTGGAGCAGGATCGAGCGCGCGATGCCTGCTAGAACTACATTATGAGCCGTATGGAGCGCCCCTCCCAGTACGGCGAAGAAGTTGCTGGAAAAACCCTCCAGGAGGTTCCCTTCCGAGCTCAAGATGATCCCCTCGTATGCATCCGGCGGCAGTGTGCGCCGGGCCTCGCTGCGGATGGCGATCCAGCGGTTGGACTTGATTCGCGGATTGGGCCGCTGGAGGGATCTCGTCGCAACGCGAACGCCCCGCCTGCGCACCTCCTCCGGCACCGGCTGGAGCGGCTCGGCGGCCAGCCAAATCTTCGTGGGGTCTTCACGCGGCACGGTAATGCGAAAGCGGGCTTCGGGAAAGCTGGCCTCCTCGAGCAATGTGCGCAATCCGCGGCGGACGGCTTCCCGGTCCCAATGCAGCGGGATGGCCTCCAGGCGGGCGGACTCCTCGATCCGCTCGAGATGGGCATCCAGCAAGACCGCCTGGTTGCCATGGTAGGTGCGCGTGACGGTGTAGACGCCTTCGGGCTCGAGATGCCCGACATCATCCAGGGAACGCGCTTCCACCCGCGGGTCTTCGAGATTCCCATTGGAGAGGTGCAAGATGCGGACAGGTATCTCCATGCCATTCAGTTTCTACGCGGATGCCCTACGATAACACAGAACCCATCCTACTCGCTTTGTTTCAGATGTCCCGGCATCTTTGGGTTACAATCCGCCGCTGGATTGCGGTTGGAAGGTGCGTATGATCGCGGAGCTGGAGACGCAGCCTATCGCTGCCCGCAGGCCGACAGGTCGGCGGAGAGGATGCCTGGGCAAGGTCCTGGCCCTTGTTCTGGTGGGGATCCTCGCGAGCGTGCTCTACCTGACGTTGCCTGGCCGGATTGAGGTGCTGCTCCTGGGATTGGACCGGGCGCCGGATGGGAGCGACATCGCCCGGACGGATACGATGATCTACTTGGCAGCCTGGCCGGCCGAGGGAAGGGCTGCGCTACTGTCAATCCCCAGAGATCTGTGGGTAGCAATCCCCGGCGTAGGCGAAAATCGGATCAATGCCGCGCACTTCTTTGCCGAGGCGGAAACCGCCGGACGCGGCCCTTATGGGGCCATGACGACCATCAATCAACACTTCGGCACCGACGCCCGGTATTTCGTCCGGGTGCGATTCTCGGCCGTCGAGAGCTTCGTGGATGCGATGGGCGGACTCTCCCTGCGGCTGGAATCGCCCATGGGCGGTCTCCCCGCTGGTGAGCATCGACTGAGTGGGACACAGGCGCTGGCCTTCGTCCGGAACCGGCAGGGAACTGACGATTTCTTCCGCATGGCCCTGGCGCAAGTCTTCATCCGGGCACTGCTGGATCAACTCTTGGAGCCTCGGTCCTGGCCCGTTGTGCCTCTCGCGTTGGCAGCTTCCAGGGGAGGGGCGGATACCAATCTGCCGCTCTGGCAGTGGCCGCGTCTGGCCATCGCGCTGCTACGGGCTGGCGGCTCTGGCATCGAAACGTTCCGCATCGAACGGGAGATGGTCACGGGCTTTGTCACCCAGAAGGGAGCGCAGGTGCTGGCACCCCATTGGGGTCCTATCCGGGAGCTGGTAGGAGGGATGCTCAAAGTAGGGCGTTGACCCTTCGCCGGCCTGGTGCCTTCCAGCCGTTTAGAGATCCAGCGTTGGCGGGCCGGGTCAGCGCTGAACAGTTGGCAGCGAGCGCTCCAGCAGCCATTCTGAGAAGGGCAGAGTGAAGAGCGTTCGCTGGCGGATGCCGCCCAAGCCAGCGACGGTTGCGATGCGGCAGCTCTCGGTCACCTCCCCAATGGTCTGGAGGCAGTACGAATCCGTCGAGCTGAAGAAGGGCAGGCTTCGGGGGCGATCGTAATAGAAGAACACCGTACCCTTCGGCACATCCTCCATGGGCGGGACGATAAACAATCCCGGCCTGATGATAAGCCAGAGCCCGCCCACCATGATGATGATCAACAGCAAGACGCCCTTGACCATGGGTGCCTCCCCGTTCGGCAACTCCATTGTAGTGAGGGGTGCCATCTTGGGCAACGCAGCTGCGCGCGCTCCCGCTCCCGCCGGCGCAATCGGGCTGGATGCATTTGGAGCAAGCCTCTGCGTGATGTATAAATACTTATCGTAGCCTGATGAGGAGCGGGAGACAGCGATGAGCGGGATCGTGTGTGCCATCCGTGGGGGACCCACCAGTCAGCCGACCATCGAACGTGCGATTGCCCTGGCGAAGGAAACCCAGTTGCCGCTCCATTTTCTTTATGTAGTGAACCTGGATTTCCTGACCTACTCCGAAAGCAGCCGCGTACGGCATCTCAGCGAGGAAATGCACGAGATGGGGGAGTTAATCGTGCTGTCAGCCCAAGAGAAAGCGGCCGCCGAAGGGGTAGAAGCCCATGGTGAGGTGCGCCACGGGAGCGTCGGGGAGGAAATCATCAACCTCTGTCGTGATCTTCAAGCCGAATATGCCGTGCTCGGACGCCCTGGCGGCGAGCGCGAGGAGGACGTCTTCACTCGCGAGCGATTGCAGCGCTTCATGGGTGTAATCCGGCAGGAGAGTGGCGCTGAGGTGGTATTGCCGGAGGAGGGACCGGCGACATGAGACCTGCGGCCCGCATGGCACGGCTCAGCTTGATCGTGCTGTTTGCCTTCATCGCAGCTGCCGGCTGGCAGTATGCGGTGGCTGCCTCGCAATCGACCCCGGGAGACCAGTTCCTCATGGGCCGGGTGTTGGATCCCCAGGACACGCCCTTGGAGGGCGCCGCGATCCGGTTGGTGGATGGCCAATCCGGCGAAGTGATCGCGGAGGCTTTAAGCCAGCCAGATGGCCGCTATGCGCTTCCTATCACGGGAGACCTGCCCCAAGATCCGCTGCTCATGATCGAGCGGGACCATTACAAGATATTTGGGCAAGAATTGGGCAGGGACTTGCTGGGTGTTTTGGCGCAAGGGGGCACGATCTCGTTGCCTTCGATCACACTCGAGCGCCAGATCACGGCGGCGTTCTGGATCGCGACGCTCGTCTTCGTGCTGGTGTTGGTGCTCATCGCCACGGGCCTATTCCATAACACGCTCGCCACGCTCATCGGGGTCACACTGATCTATGCCGTGAGTTACATCGGGGAACACTTGCACGAAGGCCTATACATCTTCGATTTTCAGCGCTCGCTGCATTACATCGATTGGAATGTGATCTTCTTGATTATGGGAATGATGATCGTCATCGCCGTCGTGGAGGAGACCGGGATCTTCCAGTGGCTGGCGTTCTTCGCTTATCGCATCTCGGGCGGCCGCCCGTACATCCTGTTGCCCATTTTGATGCTGATCACGGGCGTGGCCTCAGCCTTCCTGGATAACGTCACGACGATGCTGCTCATGACACCGATCACGGTCCAGATCGCTCTCGTCCTGGGCATTGATCCTCTGGCGTTTATTCTTCCGGAGGTGATGGCCTCGAATGTCGTGGGCGTATCGACGCTGATCGGTACGCCCACCAACATCCTCATCGGTTCATTTGGGCAGATCTCCTTCAACGGCTTCCTGATTAATCTCACGCCAGGCGTGTTGCTGGCTTTTGTGGGCCTCATTCTCTATTCGGCCTACATCTACCGCAAGGACCTGGGCGGGTCGCAGGGAGCCTCGGAGTTGTTGCTGGAGCGCCTCTCGGAACGATCTCGCATTCAGCAACCGGAGGATTTGAAGAAGGCCGGCGTGGTCGGCGCAGGTATGATCTTGCTCTTCATTCTGGGCGAGCGCTTCCATCTGCTTCCGGCCGTCACAGCCATCATGGGCGCCACGGCACTCCTGGTGTGGATCCGGCCAGACATCGAGAAGATGATCGAGGCGGTGGATTGGACCACGCTGGTATTCTTCCTGGCGCTCTTCATCACCGTGGGAGCCATCCAGGAGGTGGGGTTGATCGGGATGATCGCGGCCCTGGTCGGGCGCGTCGTGGGCGATAGCCTTTTACTGGCGATGCTGGGGGTTACCTGGCTTAGCGCGCTGCTCTCGATGGTCATCGCCAATATCCCTTTCACGGCCGCCATGCTGCCGGTGGTTGGCTTTCTCACCCGGACCGTCCCCGGCGCAGGCAGCAAGGCGCTCTACTTCTGTCTTTCTGTGGGCTCGGCCATGGGCGGCAATGGCTCGCTGATAGGAGCCTCGGCGAATATGGTCACCGCCGGCATCTCGGAGAGCGCGGGGTATCCCATCAGCTATGCCCATTTCTTCAAGAAGGGCCTGCCGGCATTGCTGATTACGGTGGGGCTTGCGTTTGCCTGGTTGCTGATTCGTTTCCTCTAGGGAGGAGTCGAAGATGGCCGAGATGTCCAAGGCCAAATACGACCACATCGTGTGTGCGATTCGGGGTCGGCCGGCGAACCGCAATACCGTCGAGCGTGCGATTGAGCTGGCCCTCGAGCATCACGCCCGTCTCGGATTTCATCTCGTCATCCCGGAGGATTTCTTGGAGGCCGCGGCGCCGCTGATGAGCCCGGCGCGCACCGTCTTTGAGCGCCTTCGCGAAATGGGCGAGTACATTCTAGCGGTTCTCTGTGATGAGGCCCACCGGCGCGGGGTGCGCCATGTGGACGTTCATGTGCATATCGGGGATGTGCGCGAAGAATTGCTCGAGATTGCGCGCCAATCGGGAGCGCAGGTGCTGGTGTTGGGCGAGCCGGATCCCGCGCACCCTCGTTCGATCTTCACGCCCGAAAGCTTCCGGGAGTTCGTTCGTGAGCTTGAGCAAGCGGGGCATCTCACCGTCATCGCCGTGCCGCCCGAATCCTGGATCGCGCTGGAATAGCGGCTCCATCGGCCCTCCTGCCTTGCTCGCTTCCTGCTTCGAGACCGAAGCCCCTTTCGCCGCCTTCGGTCGACTGCTGGCAATCATCATCGCAATCGGGCTGGGCGGCTGTGCTGGGGTTCAGCCGGCAACGGGTGCGCCCCGGACCGTCGTTCCCAAGATTACAGGCACCTCGCCTGCGGGAAGCGCGCCATCTGCCACGGAGCCCCCATCCACCCTCGCGGGCGAGCCCAAGCGTGTCCCAGGGATGACCGCCACTCCGGCCCTCGCCCCGAGCGCAACCCCCCTCCCGCAAGAGTCAAGCAATTGCCTAAGGGCAAGCTTCGTCCAGGATGTCACGCTTCGCGATGGATCCCTGGTCCGGTCGGGGTCGATCTTGCTCAAGATCTGGCGGATCCGGAATTCGGGCGAATGCGCATGGGATCGCTCCCTGCGGCTGATTTTTATCGGCGGGGATCCGATGTCCGGTCCCGATGGCCTGCCGGCTGCGCTCTTCCACCCGGGCTTCGCGCTTGACCCTGAATTGGGCGATGACGACTGGCACCAGGCGCGAATGTACGCGGTGGCTCCGGGAGAGACGGTGGATGTACCCATCTTCCTGCGTGCTCCCGATGAACCTGGGCGCTACCAGAGCACATGGGGACTTGCCGCCGAAGGCGCGGATCGTCCCGCGATCACCTTCTACCTGGATATCGAAGTCCTTGAGGCAGAAGGTGAGAAGGATAGCAGCGATGGCTGGGAGGGCCTTTGGGATCATCTGAACGCGCGCAAAGGAGAGTTCTCGGGAAGATTGGCGATTGCGCGCGCCGGCGGTCTTTATCAAGGCTTCTTCTACGCCGAGGGAGGACGGGTGTACCTGTTGGAGGGGCGTAGTGTAGAGGGCGGTCAGGGGCTGGAAGGCGTGGTGGGCGAGCCCTACGAAGATGGCCAGCCCTTCAAGCTGCGGTTTCTGTCAGGAAAGGATGCCTTCCAGGGCGTGATCGGCGAGGGAGAATTTGCCGCCGAGGCCTGGTGTGGCAGCCGGCCGGGCCTTCCGTTGCCTCGCCAGGAGTGCCGTCTGCGCTAAGCAGAATCCAGCCGAGTCTCAAACCGCCTGCAAGATAGCGAGGGGGCGATCTTACAGGCTGTGAATTCAAGATCACAACTCGACGCGGAGAATGGCGGAAACGGCTCAGCCACTGCTTGCCATGCGCCAGAACTAGAAGACTGCAAAACGATTCGGGGGTCTGAAAATGGATGGCAGCATTGGCTTTATGGCCTATTGGAGCCTTTGGAGGTGCCATTTCTAGCTCTGGCGCTCCCTCCGGCTCAGATAAGGCCCGGGTGTGATTCGTGTAACCATGATAACAGTCGGTCACGGAATTGCTGCACTTCTCGCAGCAGCTCATCCAATTCTGCCAGCGATATCTGGCCGGTACGATCGTATGCACTAATATTCCGCTTCGTGCGGTATTGATCGAGGTAGTTCGCCAGATCGCTGAATTCATTCCCTATGATCTCGGGCAGCAATTTGAAAGTCAACCAATGCTGACCCTTCCCGCGGGTTTCATACCCTTCGCAATAGAGCGGGATGGTTGCCAAGGTTAGGGCGCCATCGTAGGTGATCATGAATCGGCGATCTGTGGATAGATCCACAATCGTTGCATCCTCCAGATCGCGCTCCACCTTGCTAAGTAGATTGCGGATCTCTTCTTTGCTCGTTTTATGGGCTCTCAGGCGCTATTCGGACAGCCAATGCTGCAAGGTCATCCTGATCCCCAACAAGGAAAATCTTGGGTCCATCCATTAGGGATGTAAGGAAAGGGTCTTCGCGATCCAATCGAGATCTGAGTTCATCCACGGGCATTATGATGGGGTTAAGCTCTCGGTTCAATTCTTCCTTCAATGGAGAAAGCTCCTTGGATAATTCCCGGCCCGAGATTGCTCCGATGATTAGAAGATCGATGTCGCTCTCGGGTGTTTCAGCTCCTTGGGCGAAGGATCCAAATATGAATGCCACAAGGATGGAGCCTGATATTTGTCGGAGGGTGCTTCTCATGCGGTCCGCCACTCCTGCCGTCTTGATCATGAGCGACCGCAGTTCGCGAAACACCGGAGAGGCCCGATTGGCCTGATAATATTTCCGGTTGCCCTCTATGTTCGAGATAATCAGGCCTGCATCTTCGAGCCGGGCGACCTCTCGCTGAATAGCACGAAGGTTCTGGCCCGTCAGGGCGGCGATTTCGCGTAGATAGTGCCGACTGCTCGAGCGAAGAAAGAAGAGCTTCAAGACTTCAACCCGAGCGCGAGAAGTGAAAAGCGCCTCGAGTACAGGATGTCTTTGTATACTATTTGTAGTCATATGTATACAAATTATATACGGCAATGGAGGATTACTCAAGCCACACCCAAAGCATCTTCTAGCCGGGGAACACATCCTCGCCCATACTCTCCTCCGTTGGATGGACCTGCCATTCCTTGCGTGGAGAATGCTGATGATCGTTCGATCTTGCGTGCTTCTGGCTCAATCAAGTCTATACTGGATAGAAGCGAGATCCCCTGCAAGAAACTTCATGTCCCGCAAGGTAGGGGGATCCGTCCCCGGGATCCGAGTAGACGATGCTGGCAATGCTGGTCGAACTCTTGATGCGTATGGTGCAACGGGCCGCCGACCCGGCTCGCCTGAAGCGGCTCACGGCGATGATGCGGGCTGCGCCGGCGATGAGCGTGGGCAGCGGCTGGATCCGGCCCTACCAATCGCGGCGTGTGCGCTGGACCATCCGGCACGCCTATCAGAAGTCTCCGTTCTACCGGGAGCGGTTGGACCGGCTCGGGATAAGGCCCAGGGATGTCCAGCAACCGGAGGATCTGCACCGATTGCCGCTCACCTGGCCGGAAGATTTGCGGGAGTGGGATCGCTTTCTCTGTGTTCCTGTCGACTCAGCGGTGGCGGTGTTCACCTCCGCGGGAACCACGGGTGAGCCAAAGCGGGTCTATTTCAGCCAGGGCGACCTCCAGTCGCTGATCCACTTCGGCGCGCTGGCGGCGAGGCTTCGCTGGGTCGGGCCGATGACGGCGCTCATCGTGTTGCCCATGCGCCATGGCCTTTGGATCGGGTGGAACACGGCGCTGCGGGTGGTCGAACGCGCCGGCGGCCTGCCCCTGCCGGTCGGGGGGGAAGACCTGGAGGATGCCTTGCGATGGCTTCAGCGGTTTGAGCCCCAGATCATCATCGCCTCTCCCACCCATATGATGGGGCTCACACGCGCCGCCCAGGCCGCCGGATACAGGAAGCCGGTGCCGGTCATCTTGCTG
This sequence comes from uncultured Anaerolineaceae bacterium, assembly GCA_964591485.1. Lineage (GTDB taxonomy): Bacteria > Chloroflexota > Anaerolineae > Anaerolineales > E44-bin32 > E44-bin32. The sequence continues at coordinate 43,333 of CAZQDE010000011.1, forward strand.
GGAGGTGAGCCACTCGATGCTGAGCGGGAAGGATTATTCGCCGACTACTGGCAGGCGCAGATCTATGATAGCTACGGCGCGACGGAGATCGGCGGGGCGCAGTCGATCCGCATGCCCGGCTGCACCGCTTTTCACCTCAACGACCTTCATCTCCTGACGGAAATCGTGGATCCCGCTAGCGGGTTGCCGGCTCAGGAGGGAGTCCTGGCCTTCACCACATTGCGGCGAGAGGCCATGCCGCTCATTCGCTATGTCGTCGGGGATCGAGCCGTCCGCAGTCCATGCGTCTGCGGGCTGCAGACCACCACAATCGCCTTGCAGGGCCGGATGGATGACCTTATCATCGTCGCAGATCAGGCGCTCTCAGGACAGGGAATTTTGGACGCCTTGGCGCCGCTATCTCCCCAGGCGGAGATGCGAGTCGAGTGCTGCGTGGACCGTGTGCAAGGGGTGGACCGGCTCCGGTTGAGCATCTCAGCCGAGGGGCTTTCCGCCGAGCGGGTTCGACGGTCCCTGCTCGAGAGGTACACCGGGTTGCGGACAGTCCTCGAGCAGGGGCTGCTCACGCTTGAGATCGAGACGGGCGCTGACCTGGCAGATCCATTAAAGCCATTTCGATTGCGGGATCTCCGCCCATGGGCGGATGGAGGCCGGGCAGAGAGCCCTTCGGCGCGGGATATGGGAGGTGAACCATGCGCAGATCGTGGATAATCTGGGCGGCTCTTTTGGTCATGGCGGCCACGGCCTGTGGCCCGGCCGGAACGCTCCCGCCACTAGAGCCTACACAGACCGAGGCCCTCGCTCCGGCCTCTCCTCCCGAGACGCAGCCTCCACAACCCGCGGAGACCCTCCCGCCACCCACGGCTCCGGAGACAGAGCCCGCGGCCATCACGCCCTCTGCGCCGCTTGGTCCGGAGATCCCCCCTTTGCGGCCGGGCGAAGCGGTCGAGATCCAATTCATCGCGATGATCGATACGGACCGGGGATGGGCGATCGGTGGGAAGGCCGGGGGTTGGGACCATATCCTGAGGACGGAGGACGGCGGCATGCGCTGGAAAGAGGTTACCCCGCCTGAGCCGACATCCGCCACGGGAAGCCTGCGAGCGGTTGCCATCTTCAGGGATATTTCAACCGCTTGGGTGCTCTACTATCCGGATTGGCTGGAGCCCCAATATGGGGCCTCGCTGCCGGTGCGCGTATGGCGCACGGCCGATGGCGGTGCCACCTGGGAGGTGGGTCTCGGTCCAGAGGTCAAATTCCTGGGCACGCAGGACTCGCCCCCATACTTCGAATCCGCTGATCCGGGCAGTGGCTGGATCCTCACTCGCTTCGGGGGCGTCGGCATGCACCGCTATCCGGTTTATCTGCTTCGCAGCCAGGATGGTGGCAGCAGCTGGGCGGTGTCTGTGGATCCGTATCAAGGTGCATCCATCCAGGGCTGTCGCAAGAGCGGGATGGCTGTAGATGGGACGGGCCACGTGCTCCTGACCGTCGACAATTGTCCGGTGAGCGGCGCGATGGTCTACCTGAGTGAGGATGGAGGCGGCGCGTGGACGGAGGTGCAGCTTCCCGCGCCTCCAGGGGGCGAAGGCTGGTACCCGGACTCCTATTGTGAAGGCCGCTCACCGCAATTCCTCGCCGCCGGCTTCGTCCGGCTGGGCGCGATGTGCCGGGCCCTCGCAGGGGACGCGCTGGAAGAGTACGATCTCCTGTACGAATCCCGGGATGGGGGCCGAACCTGGTTGGCTCTGCCTTATCCAGGCGGCGATTTGCTCTTTCTAGATGGCGACCATGGATATGCCCTGGACCTCGACCTCTATTTCACTGCGGATGGCGGGCGGACCTGGGAGAAGCGCAAGAGTGTGGCCTGGGAAGGCCAATTCAGCTTCGTCGATGCCGAACATGGTTGGGCCGTAGCGCGAGCGGAGGATGAAATCGCACTGGTGCAAACGCAGGATGGCGGCCGCACCTGGAGCATGCTGGAACCAACCATCGCGGGCGAGTGAGACATGGCTTCGAGGGAGGTTTACACTTGAGCAAACAACCGGAGGGGCAGGTGCGCAAGACGTTCTCCCAACGGATTGCGAACGGGTTCTTCTATGCTCTGACGAGCCTGCTCTGCCGCATCGAGGGCTCGCAGATCTCGCGCGTGCCTCCGCGTGGGCCACTCATTCTTGTCAGCAATCACGTGAACGTCCTTGAAATCCCGGTTCTCTATGCCCGGCTTTGGCCGCGGCCGATCTCGGGTTTCTTCGCCGCCTACCGGCTCGATAGCCCATGGATGCGCTGGCTGCTAAAAACCTTCGGGGGCATCCCGGTGCACCGCGGCGAGCCGGACTTGCGCGCCATCCGCCAGGCTATCGCCCGCATTCGGGCAGGGGATATATTTGCGCTGGCACCCGAGGGAACCCGCAGCGGAGACGGCCGCCTGGGTCCCGGCCGGCCGGGGGTGGTGATGCTGGCATTGCAGACCGGCGCGCCCATCCTGCCCGTGGTTCACTATGGCGATGCCGGTTGGTTGGAAAATCTGCGCCGGTTGCGGCGCACGCCCTTTCATATTGCAGTGGGCAGGCCCTTCCGATTGAAGGCCATGAACCTGCAGCTACGGCGCGCTGAGCGGGAGCGGATGGTGGACGAGATCATGTACCAGATGGCGGCGCTGCTGCCGCCGGAGTACCGGGGCGTGTACGCCGACCTGAGTGCCGCGACGACGCGATATCTATGTTTCCTTGAGGGGCCAGAATGATTGCTCGATATACGGTGGCTGATGCCTAAGAGATTATTGCAGATAGATCCGCGTGGATTTGATGGGCATGGCATGCGGAATTGCCGACGGATTTCCACGGGATTTCATCATGAGCGGTGCTGCACTCCGACCACAGAGCGATCCTCCCAGATCGGGATGGCTCTATGAAGTCAGCTTCGTTTGAGAGGGAGGATCTGTAGTCGCCATTGGTGGATTGTGCACCAAGAGCAAGTCATCAATCCGGAGGATCATGGATGTCTATGGAGACCATTTCATGCATCGAGATTGATCTATCAAAATGCATTCGGGAGGGGCTATGCTTCCGCATCTGCCCATGGGTCTTCAAGTGGGATGAGGTACGAGATTGCCCAACAGTTGCAGATCCAAGTGAATGCATCGATTGCGGCCATTGCATTGCCCTCTGCCCGGAAGACGCAATCATGCATCGGCGAATGGATATGTCCAATTTCCCAAGGATCAACCCAGATCTGGAAATCTCCTCCGATCAGCTGATGCAGCTCCTGCGCAAGCGACGTTCGATACGAATCTTCAATGCAAAGCGCGCCGTGAGGCGTCAGACCATCGAGAGGATGCTTGAGGCGGCCCGCTACTCGCCGACGGGCTCGAATGCTCAAAGTCTAGTGCATGCCATTGTAATGGACAGGCAGGTGATGGAGGAAATCCGAGATTGCTGTATCCAAGAAATTCGCAAGATTGTGGACCACTCTGGTGGGAGCCAGGGTGCTGAGCAGGAGGGGCTCGGTCATTATAGGACACTCCTGCGGGCATATGATCGAGGCGTCGATCTCTTGTTCTTCAATGCCCCGGGCCTCATTGTCACTCATGCGCCCAAGAAGCCGGCATCCCCACTGGTGGAGGATGCAGCTTTGGCCTCATTTCATATGATGCTCATGGCAGAAACCTTGGGATTGGGAACCTGCTACATAGGCAATCTGTATCTGGCTGCCAGTCATAATCAGCGCATCCGCTCCCTCCTCAACATCCCTCAGGATCATGATATTTTGATGGCATTTGTTTTTGGCTATCCCGGAGTGCGTTTCCGCCGACTTGTTGATAGGAAACCTCCAAAGGTTAAGTGGTTTCTGCCAACGGATATGACTGCCAGGGATTGAAAGCGAATTAGGGTGGGCAGATCCAATCCTGCATGCTCTCCCCTTGGCTGGCGCAAAGGGAAGTTCCTCATCCCCATGCTGCGGTCATCGTGCCTGCACATCTAACCTCCGCATGCGCACGTAAGGTTCCAAGCATTGGTGAAGGCAGACAGGCTGCCATCCACCGTCGCGCAGAGGAGGTGGATGCGTCAAGTTTAGAGACTGCGCTCATTTGGTAGCGATATTCTTACGAGAAGGTAAGTGCACGAGGGTTGCTCGAAAGGCGAGGGAGCGAGTAAGGTGCGCCGATCCATGAAGCCCCTTCTATATAAGATGGCACGCCACAAAATGCATTTTGTCGATCTTAGTCATTTGAGGGTATTTGACGAAGCAGAGATCTTTGGCATATGGGCAGCGCGGATGAAAGTAGCAACCTGAAGGTGGATTGCTGGCATCCGGGATCTCTCCTTCGATGCGGATGCGATCCTTTCGAGAATCCGCTTTCAGAGAGGGAGTTGCAGAGACCAAGGCCTTCGTGTAGGGATGCAAAGGATTCTCAAACAAACTTTTTACATCAGCAATCTCAACGATCCGCCCCAAGTACATCACGGCGATCTGGTCACTGATGTGATTCACCAACGAGAGATTGTGTGAAACGAATAGATAGGTCAATTTCATCTCCCGCTGGAGGTTCTGTAATAGGGTTATGATCTGAGCCTGTACTGAGACGTCTAGTGCGCTTGTGGGCTCGTCCAGGCAAATGAACTTGGGATTGGATGACAGCGCTCGAGCAATCGCGATCCGCTGAAGCTGGCCGCCAGAGAATTCATGTGGATAACGATAGAGGTGATCGCGCTCAAGCCCTACTTGCTCCAGAAGATCTAAGATACGATCGTGGATCTCGCCATGACTCATTTTCGTGTGGGTTCTGAGCGGCTCGCTGACAATCGCCAGCACACTGAGGCGCGGATTGAGGGAATTAAAGGGGTTTTGGAAGACCATTTGGAGGTCTCGGCGCTTGATGCGAAGCTCGCTGGATGGAAGTTTAACCAGGTCTACGCCATCGAAAGCTACCCTGCCAGCGGTTGGGCGGATCATTTGGAGAATGCATCGGAGAAGGGTAGTCTTCCCACACCCTGATTCGCCCACTATGCCGAAAGTCGTTTCCGGATAAATCTTGAAAGAGACATCTCTCAGGGCATGAACGATCCTTCTCGAACGACGAAAAATGCTATCCCGGGCAGCAAACTCCTTCGATAGATGGTCAATTTCCAGGAGCGGGTTGCCATTTTCAGGCATGGATGCCTGGACCTCAGATAGGGTTGCCCTCTCCGAATTCTCCTCGCCGCTCAATTCTGCAACTCCCCATAAATGTGACATGCGACGTAGTGATTCCCGCCAGTTCGATTGAAGGAAGGAAATGTCTCCTTGCACTTAGCGGTTGCATGAGGGCATCGCGGGTGAAAATCACATCCTGAAACCAGCTCAAAGCTGCTTGGGACCCGTCCGGGGATCGCTTCCAGGGGCTGCTCTCGAGAACCAATTCCTGGGCTACATCTCAGCAGAGCTTGTGTATAGGGGTGTTTTGGGTGGTAAAGCACGCTCTTGACATCACCGCTCTCAACCAGCCGTCCGGCATAGAGAACTGCTACTTTCTCGCAGGCTTCCGCTACGACAGCAAGATCATGCGTGACCATGATAATTGTAAGATGCCGCTCCTCCCTCAGCTTCTGCAATAGCTCCAAGATGCGGGCCTGGATCGTCACATCAAGGTCGGTGGTGGGCTCATCAGCGATAAGAAGATCGGGCGCGCAGGATAAAGCCATTGCGATTGCGGCTCGCTGCTTCATCCCCCCGCTGAGCTCATGAGGGTAGGCTTTCATGATGCGTTGTGGGTTCGGCAGCTCTACCACACGGAGCATTTCGAGAGCCCTGTCAATGCTCTCTGCCTTCGTCAAGGTGTGGTGTTGTCTGATAATCATGATCAATTGCTGGCCGATCGTAAACAGAGGATTCAGGTAGGCGGAAGGATCCTGGGAAATCATGGAAATCCGCTTGCCACGGATCTTCATCATTTCATTTTCCGGTTTCTGCAGGAGGTCCTCTCCCCGGAAAAAGATCTTGCCCGCGCTGATGACTCCGCCCGGAGGGATAAGCCTGAGAATTGAAAAACAAGTCATTGATTTTCCACAGCCAGTTTCCCCTACCAGACCTAAGAAATCATTTTCATGGATATCCAGGTTAATGCCTTTCAGGACATATGCTGTGCCGGCATATGTCTTGAAGTGCAAGTGCAAATCCCGAATAGAAACGAGCGGAGCGCCTATCCCTGCCTCCTTGATTGGGGATCCACAATATCTCTAAGGCCGTCGCCAAGAAGATTGAAGCATAGTGCCACAATCAGCAGAACCATTCCAGGGTACATGGCAAACCATGGGGCCTCGGAGAAGTATATGCGCGCTGAGGTAAGCATATTGCCCCAATCCGCCTTTGGCGGTTGGATTCCGAGCCCTATGAAGCTAAGTGCTGATCCCATAAGAACTGCCGCGCCCATATCCATTGTCGCCTGGATGATCACGACCGAGATAATATTTGGCAATATATGCCGGAGGATTATGGTGATGCTGTGCACGCCGATCGTTCTCGCTGCTTCCACGAACGCGCTCTCTCTGACAGAAACGGCCTGAGCGCGCACGAGGCGTGTGTATTGGGGCCACCATGTGAGAGCTATCGCGATCATCGCATTTGTGAAACTGGGGCCGAGTGCAGCGCTTATGGCGATGGCCAGCAGCAGCGCAGGGAAAGAGAGGAAGAGGTCAGTGAGCCGCATGATCAACTGACCGATCCAACCACCGTAATATCCAGCAACCATTCCCAGCGGGGTGCCTATAAGCGCTGCAATCAGAACGACCAGGATGCCGAGGCTCAGGGATGCCCGTCCGCCGTAGAGAATGCGCGCCAGGAGATCGCGACCGAGTTCATCGGTGCCCAGGATATGAGCCTTGCTGGGCGCTTGGAGACGTTCGCCGAGATTTGGCAGGCCCTCTCCTTGCTCAGGATAGCGCGTCAGTTGAGGGGCGAAAGCGCAGGCAATGGCAATGAGCAAGATGATTGCGAGAGCCAGAAGAGAAAGGTAATCCCTCCTGAATACTCTCCACATTAGATGTGCTTCCCGAAATCTGCCTCTCATGTTCTATATGAAGTGCGCTTCCTAGATGAGTGGAAAGACATTGGCTGTGTGTCTAGCTACTCGACGGCAATTCTCGGATCGATGAGCATCTGGATTAGGTCGAGGATCAAATTAACAATGACATAGAAGATGGATACGACGAGCGTAACGGAGACAATGACCGGGAAATCGAAGTTAAGCACGGCTCGGGTGAGATAATTGCCCAGTCCTGGCCATTGGAAAATAACCTCGACGAGAAGGGCTCCTGTAATCGACCATACGAAGGAAAGACCCAAGACAATAAGGGTCGGCACGATGGCATTCTTGAGTGCCAATCTGTAATAGATGAGCCGGGGATTGAGCCCGAAAGCCCAAGCCATGGTTATGTATTTCTGCTCCAAAACCTCTATCAGCGTAGCGCGTGTTAATCTGATGGCAATTCCGATGCTTCCACTTGCCAACACTAATCCTGGCAAGATCAAGTGGACTAGTGCATCTTTGAAAGCCTGCCAGTTCCCAGTGAGGGGGGCGTCGATCAAATAGAAGCCGGTGATAGATTGAATTGGAATGAACAGGCTGACATCTTGGCTGACTCTTCCCCCCAAGGGGAAGAGATGCAGCCTCTCGACAAGCAAGAGTTGAAGAATGAGTGCAAGCCAGAAGACGGGAGTCGAGGCATTAAATACAGCGAAGAAACGGATAATATGATCAATTATGTGATTTCGATGTATGGATGAAATAACACCCAGGGGGATACCCACAAGTGCCGCGATAGCCATGCTGAAGAGTACCAGCTCCAAAGTGGCGGGCAGGAAGACACGAACATCGTTGATAATCGGTTGGCGGGATTTCAACGAGATGCCGAAATCGCCGCGCATCACCTGCTTCAAGTAAATTAGATACTGCTGGTACAGAGGCTTGTCGAGACCCAATTCTGTAGTCGTGATTTCGATCTGCTCTGGTGTGGCCCGTGGGCCCAACCACAGGCGTGCGGGATTTGAAGGAACCAATCGGGCAATAACGAACGTGAGAATCGTTACCCCGAGAACCACAAGAAAGGCCAATGTGAGCCGCCGGATGAAATATTCGGACCTGTGCATGACTATCTCTCTTGCGTTGCTCCGGCTCATTGAGGATGGGGATTGCCATCATGGGCAATCCCCATCCCATGAAAGCGGATGTCCTCCTGCTACTCTTGGCCTGTAGTGGTCAGATCATGGAAGAAAACCACATTGGGATAGGCGGGGTTGTCCACAAAGCCTTGGATATCTGAGCTGTATACCCAAATTTGCGGCACGTTGGCCACCCATACGGCGGGGCTTTCTTCAACCATGATCTCCTGCGCGGCGATAAACTTTTCGGCCGCGGCCTCTCGGTCTGTGGCACTCAGCCCAAATCCCTCATCGATCAGTGCATCGAAATCAGGGTTGCACCAGCGAGAGAAGTTGGTCCAAGCATCCGCCTCGCAGGAGTAATCATAGTAGAGCACATCGTAAGGATTTACGTAGGTCAGATACCAGACCATGGGGCTAATATCTTGGGCGCTTGAAGGATCGGAGTCCAGACGCTCGACCATTGCCTCATAGGTCATCGCTTGCGGGATGGCCTCGATGCCCAGCTCCTTGAGCGGGAAGGTCCACAATTCGACTGCCCACTCCTCGGCAGCGAAATCGGACATGTATGTAATTTCGAGGTCAAACCCTCCATCAGGGTAACCAGCCTGGGCCAGGAGTTCTTTGGCCTTATCCAGGTTGAACTCATACTGGAAGAGATCCGCCCCATGGCCCCACATCTGCGGAGTGATTACTCCCCGGGGCTGAGTGTAGTAGCCATCGGTTCTCTCGGTGTATTGATCATAGGGGAAGCTATAGGCAAGTGCCTGGCGTACCAACTTGTTGTCCAGCGGTTCCTTTGCAGTGTTTAGATTGAAGGCCATGACTGCAAAAGATGGCCCAATGGAAACTGACAGTCTGCTATTCGATTTGGCCTCATCTAGCTTGTCCGATGGCCAATCGCGGTAGAAATCCGCCGTCCCATTTTCCATCATTTGCTTCGCGGCCACTGAGTCGAGCACTATTTCAAAGACGATTTTGTCAAACTGATTCTCTCTCCAGCCTTTCCAGTAGTCATCGAATCGGGTCATGATTAGCCGCTGTCCCTTTTCGAAGGATTCAATGGTGTAGGGCCCAGTTCCGACGCAGCGTCCCTGATCAAACCATTCCTTCGGGTTATCTAGGACATTGGGGCTGACCATCCCGGCCACAAATGCCGAAGAGGTGATGATGTCAAAGGGTGCAGGAAATGACAGCTTGAACCGGATCGTGTATTCATCCAGGATTTCCATGGACTCGACCGGACCCCATAGCCACGCCGAGGGAGAGGTTTCATCTTGCTTGTAGAATTCCACCGCGGCTTTCACGGCCTGCGCATTAAAATCCGCACCATCCTGGAATTTCACGCCTTCTTGCAGATGGAAAGTCCATTCTGTCCCATCTGCATTCACATCCCAGGACTGCGCCAGGCCGGGGGAGAACTCCCCTGAGGTTGGGTCGTAGTACACAAGGTTCTCGTAGCACATGAGCAGCGCGTTGATCTCACTTGCGAAAGCGAAGCGTGGATCAAGATCTATGAAATCCTGCCACATTATGTACGTTGCCACATTTGGAATCTTCTCTGATTGGGGAGGCTCACCCGCGGGCGAGGGCGAGCACGCGGCAATTCCAACAAGAATCCCGGCAAGAAGGATGATTCTGGGGAATGCTTTGCTCCTCATCTTTCACTCCTTTATATTCATGTATTAGAGCAATTGGCTAGGTCTCCTCCGCTCAAGCTGTTCAATCTGCCTCCTTTCTGCCCCTCCGATCCTTCCGAGTTTTCTCGCAAAGCCCTGTGCGAAAGATTAAGGCTCTGCTTGCAGGCTGAAGTGAACAATGGTCGGCTTATCTTTGGCTGAGCCTTGCGTTCCTCCCATTCCATGCCTTTGGGACACTCGCCGCGGCGGTCTCCGGCGAAGAAAGGCCCGAAAGCCCGATTTCATCCACAGGTTCGGATGAAATTCGCAACCATCCTCAAGAAGTGGACAAAGGCTGCACCAGCATGTGCATGCCAGGCGCGACTGGAGGTCTCTGGTCGCGGCCTGTTCGATGCCAGATTATCGAGGAGGCATGATATGAGGGCCAGAGGGGGCTCCCTGAGTTCATCCGATTGCCTTTTCCTTCGTGCGCATTTCCCCAAGCTCAGCCATGAACAAAACAAGGGCATCAATACCCTTTTGCCAGGTCGGCAGGTGGATATGTTCGTTGGGCGCATGGATATTGTCTGTTGGCAATCCAAATCCAGACAGGATCGAATCCAGACCCAATATTTCCTTCATTAGCACTGCTGCGGCGATTGTGCCTCCGTCTCGGATATATATGGCCTTCCGGTTAAAGGCGTGCTCAAGCGACCGCGCGAAGGCCGCGTACTCTGCGCTTGAACGGTCAGCCAAGTAGGGCTTGATACCTCCGTAATAATGAAGCTGCCAGCGGACAGTTGAAGGCATATTAGAACGCAAGTAAGAAAGCAACTGGGAGTGCACGGCATCGGGCTCTTGGTCCGGCACGAGACGGGTTGTGATTTTCGCGCCAGCTCTTGAGGGAATTATGGCCATTTCCCCAGGTCCATCATAGCCCCCGGCAATGCCGTTGATCTCCAGGGTCGGGCGAGCGACGACACGCTCGAGAGGAGAGTAATCCGGTTCGCCCCAGAGTTCGGGCACGCCTGTGCGTTCGAGGTAGTATCTCGCATCCAGCGGCAAGCTGCTGAGCATCCGACGCTCAGCGTTTTCCAAAGGCCTCACGTCTTGATAGAAGCCGGGGATTTGCACCATCCCTGCGGGATTGATAAGCCCTCCCAGCACGGACGCGAGTGCCTGCACAGGATTATGGACCACTCCTCCGAATACCCCCGAGTGCAGATTGGTGCTTGGGCCTTCCACAACCAATTCGAAGGATGCGATTCCCCGTAGACCATAACATATCGTTGGCAAATCGGGTGCCAAGAAACCAGCATCCAGATTAAGCACGGTTTCAGCCTCGAGTCTATCTGCCAATTCTTTCAGAGCGCCGGCAAGGTGGGGGGATCCGATTTCCTCCTCCCCCTCGATGATGAATTCGATATTCAGGGGGATTTCTCCGGCTGACCGATATGCATGGAGGGCGGCGAGGATTGCGATTATCTGCCCCTTCATGTCAGAGATGCCGCGGCCGAATAATCGGTCCCCGCGCCGCTCGGGCGAGAAGGCATTTGTTTTCCAGCATTTCTCATCTTCGACGGGCTGCACGTCGTAATGTCCATATACAAGAAGAGTGGGGCGGTTCGGTGACGGACATCGCAGCTTTGCAAATACGATAGGATGCCCGTGTGTTGGGAGTATCTCGGCCTCCTGACAACCGAGGTCGAGGAGTTGCCCCCGCAACCACTTGGCGGCCTGCTTCATATATGGAGCAAAGGCTGCGCTGTTGGAGATGGTGGGTAGAGATCCGAGCTCTTGGAGCAGCGATATGTGCCGTTGCGTGTGATCTCTGGCGTGTTTCAAGACAAGGTCCATGATTGAAGCGCAGACTACCGCCGGTGCTAGGAAACGAGATCTTCGATGGGTTTATATTCGATATCGAGGCCAAAATACCGCGGGCCGCACCAAGCGAGAGCTTCCTCTGAGCGGAAGATGCTATTACAGGCTGTTCCCACAACCGCAACCTCTTGGCCCTTCTCGATCTCTGTATTCGTAAGCCCTATGCCTGTGTCCCGATCAAGGACACTCACCAGGTCAGGGCTGCAAACATAGGGTTCACCATTGATCCATGTCGCCTGGTTCTCATTCTTGAAGTAGATCTCCATAACTTTGCCGGCGAATCGTCCCTGGCCTGCGATATGGGTGGTCCCTACCATGAGTCCTTCCATGTCTTCCCATTCCTTGCCTTGAACCACACCCTCAAATAGCAGCCAGCCGCCGGCAGATTCAAGCGCAGCTTTGACCGGATCGTTGTCGTCTTCGGCAGCAAGTCTGATAGACCGGCCGACTTCGAGGCTTCTTGTGAGTGAGTTGGGGATGATTGTCCTCTTTGTCGACCTGCCATCCAAAAGGCTGGCAGCTACGAAGGCACCGCCATATGCCGCGACGCTAAGCATTTTTCCGATGCGTTCCATCATTGCCGAATTGCAGGCTTCCTTCAGAAGGAGAATGTCTCCCCACCAATCTACGATCGCTAGCGGGAAAGGCGCGACGCCCTTAAGGAACAATGTGCTTTGCATTTCTTCGGGGTAGGCCCGGCCGCCGTAATCGCCATCGGCAACGAGCTTGCCGAGCCGGATGCCTGTGGCCAGGGCAGCGACGAGATTGCCTGCTCCAAGCTCGGCAGGTATTATCGCCTGGATTTTCTTCCCGACATATTCCTCCAGCTCGATTACAGCGTGGTCAAGGACCTTGCTTCCCCATTTATATGGAAGGCCCTTCTTCTCTCCCAGGGCCCTGATCTCCTCCTCAGTATCAGGTACATCCTCGGAGATTGAGCCTGTCCCATAGGCAGTGCAAGTTAGGGCACCATCGGGAATGTCATCGATATCTACCCATTGAATGGAGTAGCCTTCGTCGAGCAATTCTCTTAGCAGGCTCAACCCCCATTGCGCGCTCCCTCCGCCGCCAGTGCCAAAGAAAAGGAGGCCGGTAATGAAATCCATGCAATCCTGCTCGTTTGTCAACTCTCGATGTGGCATTTTGGACTCCTAGATCGTTGCAGACTTGCTTGACGCTATTGAGAAAAGCCCTGGTAGGCCCTACTTTGGCTCAACATGATAAGAAGCTCGCTTAGCCTGACGACAGCCTCATTCTGATCCACGATGGGGACGCCGTGCTGCTCGGCCATCGGCCGGACAAGCTCAACGATTCCGACCATGCCGGTGCACCCTGGGACGATCAAATGTGCGCCGTCTTGCTCTATTGCGAGGCGCATGGCCTCGACAAATTGATTGACAAGCGCATTTTTATCAGATCGGAGTTGCTGAACATGTATCTCCACGGCGCGGACCGAAGATACGCGGCTGGCTAGGCCATAACGCCTTATCTGCCTTTCGATCTCGGGGATACTCTGTTCGAGCACGGTGATAATCGAGAATTTATCCGCAAGGATGGAGGCAAGCATCATGGAAGCTATACCTGCCCCAATAATCGGTATGGAGGTGATCTCCTGGGCCGCGCGCAATCCCGGATCCGCCATGCAATCTATTATGACGGCGTCTCTGCCGGCCGCTTCGGCAGCAAGCGCGAGCTGGGCGATTTGGGGAGAGGCTAAGGCGTCGTCATATTCAGACTCGATGGAGATGGGACCTTGAGGAAGATTCGTTGCATCAAGATCCACGCCCGGCTGGCAATAGGCACGATAAATGCCTGCCATTTCCTTGTTCACACCAGGCTCAGAACTGGGCACAATGACTCTAAGCGATGCTTTGAGCGCCAGATGCCCGGGAGCCTCATCCAGAATGATAGGCTTCTTGAAAGAATAGCCGGGAGCATCTAATGAAGGGGGCATCGGATAGGAGCGCTTCGAATGTGAGAGCCTCATTGCTCCCAAGGCTTCTGCCAGCTTAAGCGCCACCTGCGTCGCATCAAGAAACAGTGCGGAGAGCTGGGTCTCGTGGAGGATCTCCTCAATCAATTCGAGAATATCCTGCCGCCCATGCGTGTCTAGCACAATTGCTTGGGCGCCATCTGCCCGGATGGCATTTGAGCAGGCCTTTGCAAAGGCTGAAGCAATCTCCTTGGGATCGTCTGAGGAAGGCTGGCGATCCGCAATCCGTATTGAGGCAACTCTGGATGCCAGGCAATGCTCAGAGATGTTCCTCTGCACCGCAGAGGCTTTGGCCCTCGAGTCTGTGATCACTGCGAAGGTGTCTGCAAGCAGCGCCGCAAAGTGAAAGGCTGCCTGTCCTGTGCCAATTACGGGAATATCAGAAATCTGTCTGGCGGCGCTTAACCCCGGATCGCGAAGGCTATCAATGAGGATGGAATCCATCTCCTCGGATTGGAGTGCCTTTACGATTTCCAGCAGTTCGGGCGCAGCGAGCACGGTTGCATAGTCTGTGTCATCCGCTCCCATCGCTTCGCTCAATCCTATTATCTGAACGAGCGAATCCTGCCCTGCGATGCGAGAACAGGCCACCTTCCTTGCCTGCAGGACACCATGATCTGATGAGGGGACAATTACGGCGACTCTTGGCACGAATTCATCACCTCCACTATGCAACTTGGAGGTCGAGGGGCGTTAGCTTGCGGATCGCATTTGCGAAATCCGCAATAAGCTTGCACACCTCGATTATACATAGATCGATTATACATAGAATCCAGCTCGAGTCAATTCGGCTGCATAAATCTGTCATATGATTGACGAGTTGTCTAAGGAGGCATAAAATACTAAGGTCGGAAAGCCCATTCACAGATTGCTTGCTATGTCTAGGAGGCAGCACCAATGGGCAATTCCTCGTTCTCTGCGAGTGACCAGTCAAGCTTTGCGCCAGGCTTGCGATTGGATCTCAATTTCCTCTCAG
>CAZQDE010000012.1:0-54552 GCA_964591485.1 uncultured Anaerolineaceae bacterium
CTCGATGGTGATGGATTCGAGCAGACCGGCTGGGTTCTGCTCTACCTGCACATCGAGACCCGCGATCGCGTTCCAGCGGGCGTCCGTCTGAAGGCCGGAGATCGCATTGGCCATCCCTCCTGTGAGGGCGGAGTGACCACCGGCACCCACGTGCATCTGGCCCGCAAGTATAATGGCGAGTGGATTCCCGCCGACGGGGACATCCCTTTCAATCTCGACGGCTGGGTTTCGTCAGGGGCGGGTGTGCCTTACGATGGATTTCTCCGGCGTGGGGCGCAGGAGCTGGAGGCTTGCGCTTGCCGCAATGAGTTCAATCAGATCATGCGCTAGGAAACGAAGCCGAGCGGGCGGCGCCTTTGCTCCCTGGGTGGCGGGCCTGGCGCTCCTTCTCTCGATTCTTGCGTGCACGCGGGCCAACGTTCCGGCTTCTGGGGCAATTGGATCCGGCGGTATCCCTTCCCCAACCGCGGCTGAGATCACGCTCCCCGATCCGACCCCGGTGAACGCGACGCCCACGATTCCGGCGCCCACGGATACGCCCTTCAAGCCTGAACCACTGGCCTCGCCAACCTTTCCGCCGACGCCCACCAGCCTGGCAACCGAAGAGCCGGAGATTTTGGTCTACCAGGCTCAACCTGGAGACACATTGCACGCGGTCGCCATCCGCTTCGGTGTCCTGCCGGATGACATCGATTCGCCTGGGCCGCTGCCGCAGGCCCGCAACCTGGTCGATCCCGGTCAGATGCTGCTAATACCCAGGCGGCTGGGCGATACGGGCCCAGCGGAGAGGCTGCTCCCGGACAGCGAGATGGTCTTCTCGCCCAATGCGGCTGAATTCAACCCGGAAGCCTTCGTGCAGTCGCAGGGAGGGTATCTGTTGCGCTACCAAGAGATCGTGCATGGGAAATGGCGCTCGGGCCCAGAGATCGTTGCCTTGGTGGCGCGCAATAACTCGGTCAACCCGCGAACACTCTTGGCCTTGCTGGAATATGTGGCTGGCTGGGTGACCGACCCCAGCGTGCCTGAGGGGGATGCCTTCGACTACCCGATGGGGAAAGTGGACCCCCAGATCCCGGGGCTGTTCCGCCAGCTAACCTGGGCGGCCAATGAACTGGGGAACGGCTACTATGGTTGGCGGGCGGGGACGATCACGGAACTTCACTTCCGGGACGGCTCCCGGTTGCGCCTGGCGCCGGAATTGAACGCCGGCACAGTTGCCCTGCAATATTTCTTCTCGCTCAATCGCCCGAAGGATGCATGGGAACAGGCCCTGGCCACCACGGGCTTCCTGGAGACGTATATCTCCTTCTTCGGCGATCCCTGGGCCTATGCCTATCCGCTCTTTGAGCCCGGCGTGGAGCAGCCAGAACTGATCCTGCCCTTCCTTCCGGGCCATATCTGGTCGTTCACCGGCGGCCCTCATGGGGCCTGGGAGCGTGAGAGTGCCTGGGCGGCGTTGGATTTCGCGCCCGCTTCGAGCGTCACCGGCTGTGCCGTATCGGAGGATTGGGTCCTGGCCGCGGCGCCCGGCATCGTAGTGAGAGCCGAGAACGGCACGGTCGTGCTGGATCTGGATGGCGATGGCCGCGAACATTCCGGATGGGCGTTGCTCTACCTGCACGTAGCCGCGGAAGGGCGGGTGCAGGAGGGGCAGTTGCTAGCCGCTGGGGACCGCATCGGTCACCCCTCCTGCGAGGGTGGCATCGCCACAGGCACCCATATCCATCTGGCCCGCAAATACAACGGCGAGTGGATCCTCGCCGATGGTCCGCTCCCCTTCAATCTGGAGGGATGGATCGCCAAGGCCGGATCGGTTCCCTATCAAGGTGCGCTGGTGCGCGGCGATGAGCAGGTTCTAGCCTGCCCCTGCGCGTCGCAAGAGACTCTGATTTCACGATGAAACCTTTGGGCCGTGATATCATGGCGGGAGCGATCCTGCTTGCCCTCGCCCTTTGGATCGCCGCCTGCGCGCCGGTACCCTGGCCGGAAGCGCCAACGCCTGCGGCCACCGTACTTTTGCCCGAAAGCAGCCCTTCAGCGCTTCCCGCGCGTAGCCCCTTCCCACCCGGTACGCTGCTCGAATATCGGGCACAATCGGGGGATACGCTCGAGGCCATCGCCTCGCATTTCAATACGACCGTGCAGGAAATTCGAGCCGCGAACCCCGACCTGCCTGCCGCTGTGACTACCCTGCCGGCAGGGTATCCCCTGCAGGTGCCCGCTTACTATCTGCCACTCCGCGGCACGCCCTTCAAGATACTTCCCGATAGCGAAGCGGTCTACGGGCCCACGGCCGTCGATCTCGATCTGGAGACCGAGATCCGATCGCGGCCGGGGTTCCTATCGGAGACGGAATCCTTTGCGTATCGGAAGCAGCGCAAGGCATGGGAAGTGGTGGAAGTGGTGGCGCTGAACTACTCGGTGAATCCGCGGCTGCTTCTGGCTCTCCTGGAACATCAGAGCCGGGCGCTGAGCGCGCCGGAACCCCAGGGCGCCGAGCCTGGCTACCTGATGGGATATAAAGATCCCCGCTACCGGGGCCTGTTCTGGCAGTTGGTGTGGGCCGCGGAGCGCATCAACGACGGTTATTATGGATGGCGGACCGGTGAGCTCCGCGACCTCGAGCTGGCGGATGGGCTGATCGTCCGCCCCGATTCATGGCAGAACGCAGGCACCGTTGCGGTGCAGAACTTCTTCGCAGGGCTCTATGGAAAACAGGATTTCGAGCAGGCCGTGGGTCCGGAGGGGTTCATCCAAACCTATCGCCAGCTTTGGGGTGAGCCTTTCGATCGGGAGATTGCGTTGATCCCAGCGAGCCTGCAACAGCCGGAACTCAGCCTGCCGTTCATGCCTAACCGCATCTGGGATTTCTCGGGTGGTCCCCACTCCGCCTGGGGGCAAAGCCTTCCCCTGGGAGCGCTGGATTTCGCCCCGCCTGCGGCTGAAAGCGGCTGCGTGGAATCCGAGGAGTGGGTGACGGCGCCTGCGGATGGCGTCATCGTGCGCAGCGGCGAGGCGATCGTCGTGCTGGACCTGGATGGTGACGGCCGTGAGCAAACCGGGTGGGTGCTCTTCTTCTTCCACGTGGGTTCGGAGGGGATGGTCGCTGCCGGGACACGCGTCCAGCGGGGCGACTTGATCGGCCACCCCTCCTGTGAGGGCGGCCGGGCGACCGGGACGCATGTGCATGTGGCCCGCAAGTACAACGGGGAGTGGATCCCTGCCGGAGGCCCGCTGGCCTTCGAGCTCGGTGGCTGGGTGGCGGCCTATGGGGAGGCTCCCTACGAAGGCACGCTGACGAAAGGGTCGAAAGTCGTTCCAGCCTGCCCCTGCTCACGGCGCGAGAATCAGATTCTCTACACCCTTCCCTGAAAGGCTCCTATCTGGCAAGCGGTGGCGCGGGCTCTTCCCAGGCCGCCGATTCCGTGGTGAGCGGGATCAGCCTGGCCGCTCGGCGACGGGGGTGACCGCTGTGATGCGGTTCGAGCCCTTCAGTTCGAAGAGCAGCTTCCCGGCTGAGGCCCGTGCTCGCTTAGGTGCATCCCCGATCCGCAAGGACCGCGTGGCGCTGCGCGCGAAGCGAACCATGGCGCGGTCCTTCTCCTCGCCGATGACGCCTCCGGCAAGCTTTACGCCTTCCCCCGATTTCCAGGCCAGCACGCCCTTTCCATTGCGGCCTTGAGAGGGGAAGTCCTTCAGGGCTGTGCGCTTGGCCTGCCCGTCTTCGGTGACCAGGAGCAAGAAACCGCCTGACCTTGGCACGCCCGCGCCCACGATCTCCCCCTCTTCGGGTAGGCGCATGCCCATCACCCCTGCCGCGGCAAGGCCCATCGGCCGTACATCCGCTTCCGAGAAGCGGATGGCATAGCCATTGCTGCCAACCAGTAGGATCTCATCCTCGCCCCTGGTGGCGAAAGCCCACAGCAATCGATCCCCATTGGCGACCTTCATGGCCTCGAACGGCTTTGCGGACGCGCCCGGCAGCGCGGAGAAAGCGGTCTTCTTAACCATGCCCTTGGCCGTGACGAGGCAGAGGTAGCCCTCTGTTTCCTGCCGCTCCTGAGGGCTGGAAGGCAGCGCCAGGCCGGCGACGATGCGGTCTTCTCCGCGCAGCGAAGAGATGGCCGAGATATGCCGGCCTTCGGCCGGGTCGTCGCTCTCCGGGATGGTGTGAACCGCGAGCGCGGAGGCGCGACCCCGCTCATCGAACAGGTAGAGCAGATCGCGCGTGTTGGCAGCCATCACAAGTTGCGGCGCGCCGGTACCGGCGAGCGCCGGCAGGCGGGCCGAAGTCGTGCGCGACATCTGTCCTTCGGGCCCCAGCACGATCCATACATCTTTATCTGGCGCCAGGTCGGAGGCAGTGAGAACCCGGGCCTGCTTGCCTTTGGCAGCTTCGGCGATGAGCGTCCGGCGGCGGTCGCCATAGCGCTCCTTGAGCGCTGCGAGCTCATCTGTAATCACGGCGCGCATCTTCTTGGGCGACCGCAGCAGGCTTTCCAGCTGCTTGATGCGCTTGAGAACCTCGCGGTGTTCCTGATCCACCTTCTTGCGCTCGAGGCTGGATAGCCGCTTCAGGGGCATATCGAGAATGGCGCGTGCCTGGGCCTCGCTCAACTTGAAGCGCTTCTGCAGGCGTTGATGCGCCTGGTCGGCATCGCGGGCGCCGCGGATGATCTGAATGACCTCGTCCAGGTTCTCGAGGGCAATCTTCAGCCCGGCCAGGATGTGTTCGCGTTCCTGGGCGCGCGCCAGATCGTACTCCGAGCGCCGCCTGACAACCTCGAGACGGTGTTCGAGGAAGACACGCAGCGCCTGTTTGAGACTCAGCATACGGGGTTCGCCGTCGACCAGGGCCAGCATGATGACGCTGAAGGTGAGCTGCATCGGTGTGCGCCGGTACAAGACTTCCAAGACCTTCTCGGGCTTGGCGGTCTTGGAGAGCTCCAGAACGATGCGCAACCCTTCGCGGTCGCTCTCGTCGCGCAGATCGGTCAGGCCCTCGAGCTTGCCCTCGCGCGCCAGATCGGCTATGCGCTCGATCAGGCTGGATTTGTTGGTCTGATAGGGCAACTCGGTCACGATAATGCGCGCCCGGCCGCGTCCCATGTCCTCGACGTGGGCGCGTGCTTGGACGGTGATCTTCCCGCGCCCGCTTCCATAGGCCGAGGCGATGGGATCGCCGTCGGAGGCGTCCTTGAGGATGATGCCGCCAGTGGGGAAGTCCGGACCTGGGATGAACCGCATCAGGTCGTCGATGCTGATCGAATCTTGCTTGGTCCAGTTTTCGAGCATGAAGATCAGCGCATCGCAGACTTCAGCCATATTGTGGGGAGGGATGGAAGTGGACATGCCCACGGCGATCCCGGTGGCACCGTTGACCAGCAGGTTGGGGACGGCGGAGGGGAGCACGACCGGCTCGCGCAGCGAGCCGTCGAAATTGTCCACGAAGGGCACGGTCTCCTTGTTCAGATCGTGGAGCATCTCCATCGCCAGCGGTGTCAGGCGCGCCTCGGTATAGCGCATGGCCGCCGGAGGGTCACCATCGATGGAGCCGAAGTTGCCCTGGCCCTCGATGAGCGGGTAGCGCATCGAGAACGGTTGAGCCATGCGGGCCATGGCGTCGTAGACTGCCATATCGCCGTGGGGGTGGAACTTGCCGAGCACTTCACCGACGATGCGCGCCGACTTCCGGAAGGGGCTATCAGGCCGCACGCCCATGGCGTGCATGGCGTGCAGGATGCGCCGGTGCACAGGCTTGAATCCATCGCGCGCGTCGGGCAGGGCGCGGGCGACGATGACGCTCATGGCATAGTCCAGGTAGGACTGCTGCATCTCGTCGTCGATGTTGATTTGCTTTACCAGGCCGACTTCCATCTCGGTTTCACCTCGGGGGGATTGTCAGACACCGGAGGTATGATAAGGGACCCGCGGGTGGGCGTCAAACTCTTCCTCCTGTTTGCTGGCCAAGGCCTTTGCGATGCTCGCCGCCTCGCTCCGCGGGCATTTGGTCCTGGAGCGAGATAATTCCCTAATTTGCGTCCGCCGGGGATCAGGCACACAATCAGGCGCGCGACTGAAACCCAAACCAGAGGGACAGGATCTGTTGGCAGGCTCATCTCGGGCAGATCGTGGCGGGAGGCAAGCGCGAGGATGCAGGCTGATTATGGGTCGCAGGCCATGCCGGACAAGGATATTCGATGGACCCTCCCTCACGAAGTCTTGCCCCTGCTGGGCCTTCTGGGCCTGATCATCCTTTTCTTTTGGCGATATCTTTTTTTCCGGCCAACTCCGCTCATCTACCCGGTTTCGGACCTGGGTACCGACCTGCCGCGTGAGATCTGGCCCCTGGCGCGGTTCATCGCGGATACCTGGCGCCAATCAGGTAGGATCCCCCTATGGCGGCCCTATCTACTGAGTGGGGCGCCTCTCGCAGGCCACCCTGTGGCGCCGATCCTCTATCCTCCCCACTGGCTTGTGTTGGTGCTGCCTATCTCCTTGGCCCTCAACCTGGATGCGGTGCTCCATCTCTGGTGGGCCGCAGCGGGAGCTTTCCTCTTCCTGCATAGGGAAGAGCAACTTCGACAGGAGGCGGCTTTCGTTGGTGCGCTCGTATTCGGTCTTTCACCGCCTTGGATGGCGCATCTAAGCGGGGGACATTGGCCTATGATGGCGGCCATCGCATGGCTGCCTTGGGCCTGGTTGGCGGCAAGGCAACTTGAGTCCAAGGTGTGGAAGAAGAACGCTTTGCTCCTGGGCATCGCGCTGGCGGCGCAGGCGATGAACCATGGTGCTATTCTCATTATGACTGGCCTCTGGCTGGGCACATTTGAGGTCGGAAGGATATTGCTTTGCCGCTCTCAGCGCAAAGGAGTGGTCATGGCGGGCTGGCTTCTGGCGATTTTCGTGGCCGCGAGCCTTGCAGCCGGTCAGCTTCTTCCGCTCTTCGAGATCCTGCCGCTCAGCAGTCGCTCCGGTCTGACACTCACTGAGGCGGGCTTTGCGGGACTGACGCCGCCAATGCTCCTGGGGATCTTCTTGCCCCCAGAATTGCAGTTTCCAGAGTGGTATCTCTTTCCAGGTGTGGGCGTGCTTCTTCTGGCCTCCTTGGGGCTTCGCGATGCCTCGTCTCGATCCAGGCGTTGGGCATGGATGATACTGCTCTCCATCAGCCTTGCCCTAATCTTCTCGGTTCCATCCATAGTGGAGGTGTTTGCAGGGGTCCCGATGCTTTCGATGTTGCGCATCCCCTCTCGCTGGTGGATCTTCGGACTGCTAGGCCTAGCCGTGCTGGTCGCGCATGGCGTGGAGGGTTGGCTAGCGGGGCGCGTGAGCGGCATCATGAGCGTAGGGGCTCTTCCTATTGCCCTGGCAGCTTTCTATCTGCTGCTCGGCCTGCTCGCGCTGGTGTGGAATACTACGATCCCCTTCGAGACGCTTCTTCCAGCCGCGCTGGCGGTTCTCTTTCTGACGCTGATCCTCTTCACGCCCGCGCGAATGCGGCTCTATGCTCTCCTTGCCCTGCTGCTCCTTGAGGGGTATCTGGCTATGGGGGAGCTCATACGGCCTGAGAACGAGGCGCATATCCGGGAGGAGGCAGCGAGCATGCAGGGGAGGCTCGCCGCTGGAGGCGACGAGGCCCGCGTCTTTGCACCCTATGGCGGCTACTCAATGGCGGCGCTGGCGCATCTCGGCTGGCGGGCCGCAGATGGCTATGACCCCCTATATTTCTCGTACTATGGAGAGGTATTGAATCAGGCTATCGGGTGCGATTATCCTGACTACGTCGTGGGCGTCCCCGCGACGCGCGCCAGCGCAGAAGCTGCCAGGCGCTGCGATTCTTTGGTGCTGGACGATGAGATCCTGTGGGTCCTGGATGTCCGCTACCTGTTGCTTCCCGAAGATGGGGGAGGCGAAGGTCTTGCGCCGCTTTCGCGGATGGATGGCCTTCGGTGGTTTCGGCCAGAACGAGGCTCTGCCGGTCGGGCCTTCTCAGTTCCAGGCGGCCTCCAGGTAAGCGCGCAGACCTGCGCCTCCGAGCTCGCCAAGCTCGACCTGCAAAAGCAAGCCATCGTTGAGGCGCCGCTTCCTTCCACTTCGGACTTTCGAGCATTCCGAATCGAGCGCCTGGAGGGTGGGCCAGATCACGAGACCTTCCGCGTTCATGCCGTTTCGTCGGGCCTCTTCGTTCGGTCAGAGACCTGGGCGCCGGGATGGGGCGTGGATGTGGATGGCGTGCGCCGAGAGGTCCTGCGCGTGAACTGTGCGCTGCAGGGAGTCTGGCTCAATCCGGGGGAGCATAGGTTGCGATTCTTCTATGCCCCCGCATCCTTCCAGATCGGCTTGGCAATCAGCGCTCTCACCGCACTGGTGCTGCTGGGAATTGGCGCGTGGAAGTCGATCGGTCGATGGAGGTTCCTGCGGCTCGCTCGAGACGGCGGAGCCTCTTGACATGTCCAGACAAGCCGTGCTAGATTTATATAGTACTCGGGTCCTTGCAGGCGGGAGCCTCGAAAGGGGGACTGCATGGGACGTGGGAATCAAGCACTCAGAGGCGGCGCATTTCGCCGCGTTTTGATTCCCAGCGTGAAGAGCGGATCCCGCCGGGGCAAGTAAGGCGGCGGCGGCGCAGGCAAGGTGCGCTCTGCCGCCATTCTTTTTGGATTGCCTGTTCCCTCCGGGGCAGGGAGAAGGCGTGGCGTGCGGACAGAGGTGCCGGTCTGGACCGGCACAGCCGGCGTCACGCCTTGCTCTTTGATTCGGGATAAGTGGGGCCTACGACCCATGAACCGTGGGTCAGGTCCCCGCGCTGCGCGCGCCTTTGACGCTGCAAGCTGAACATGGTAAACTCCGGCCATTCTCGTCTGCGCCACGAATGCAAAGCCGAAGGAGCCGAGATGCTCGAACCGTGGATTTTCGTAGCCCTCCTGCTCGGCGTCGGGATGCTGCTTCCCGGTGTCGCCATCGCAGCCAACTGGCTGCTCTCCCCCAAGAAACCAAATGCCATCAAGCAATCCACCTACGAATGCGGCATCGAGACCGTGGGCGAGACCTATGTCCAATTGAAGGGCGCCTACTACATCTACGCCCTCATCTTCGTGGTATTTGACATCGAGGCAGTCTTTCTCTTCCCCTGGGCCGTAGCCTATGACAAGCTCCAGCTCTATATGGTCCTCGAGGCGGTGCTGTTCATCGTGATCCTGGCCGCAGGCCTTGCATACGCGTGGCGGAAGGGCGTCCTCGAGTGGGTGTAGGAGCAGAGCACCCAGAGAAGCGGCTGATGTGCTCGCACATCAGCCCTTTGCTTGCGCATGGCGTGGAGTGATGGATGGACTCTTTCTGGATTGATCCCTTCAGTTTCATAGGATCCCAGCTTGCGGCATGGCTCACCGGTTTGGGGCTTGCAGAGAACTGGGTGAGCCTGATTCTCCAACTGGTCGGGGCCCTGGCCTTGGGCACAGCGGTCCTCATATTAACCTTCCTCCTGATCTGGGCTGAGCGCAAGATTGTGGCGCGCATCCAGGACCGGCTTGGGCCCAACCGTGTGGGGCCGTACGGGATTTTCCAAACCGTCGCCGATCTGCTAAAGCTCGTGACGAAAGAACTGATCACGCCCGAAGGCGCCGACCTATTGCCATACAATCTGGCGCCGCTCCTGGCGGTCATGTCGGTGGTGGGACTCTGGGCGGTGATTCCAATGGCGCCCACCCTGCTCGGCGCGGATATCCATGTGGGCGTGCTCTACATTGTTTCGGTGGGGTCGATCGGCACCCTGGGGATCCTGCTTGCGGGGCTCTCCTCCAACAACAAATACGCCTTGCTGGGGGCCTTCCGCACGGTGGCGTTGATGATCTCCTACGCCGTGCCAATGGCGTTGGCCTTGCTGGTGCCCGTGCTGCTGGCGGGGTCGATGAGCATGCAGGAAATCGTGCTGGCCCAGAAGGGGCTGCCATTCCTGCTGCTGGCCCCGGTCGCGGCGCTGATCTTCTTCGTGAGCTCGATTGCCGAGGTGGGGCGCGCCCCCTTCGACCTTCTCGAGGCCGAATCCGAGATCGTCGCCGGCTTCCACATCGAATATTCGGGCCTCAAGTTCGGCATGTTCTTCGTGGCGGAGTTCCTGCATGCCTTCACCATCTCCGCTCTCACGGCCGTGCTCTTCATGGGCGGCTGGCGCGGCCCATGGGCTGAGCAGTACACGGCCCTCGGGTTCCTGTATTTCCTCGTCAAGACCTCATTGGTCTATTTCGTGGTCATCTGGATCCGGGGATCGTTCCCGCGCATCCGCATCGACCAGATGAACGCCCTGAATTGGAAACTCATCACCCCTGTGGCGCTGGCTGGCTTGGTGGTCACAGCGGTGGCGGAGAAAGTGGCTCTGGAGTTGGGGGCTCCCAGGCTGCTGACCCATCTTGCCGGCAACGCTCTGCTCATCTTTGCTGCCGCTGCCGGGTTAGGGGCCTACGCCCGGGCCGCCCGTCGCCGGTCCGAGCTGCTGGCCAAAGCCAGCAAAGCGGAAGCGCCGGCTGGCTGATAGGGAGGAGTGAGAAAGCAAACCATGACCATTTTGCAGATTATCTTCCTGCTGACCGCCTTCCTCACCCTCCTGGCTGCGCTGAGGGTGGTCACGAGCCCTTCGATGGTCCACGCAGCCCTCTGGCTGATCCTGGCGCTGGCGGGCGTAGCGGTTGTCTTCATCTTGCTGAACGCGACGTTCCTGGCGGTGGTTCAGGTGGCAGTCTATATCGACGCCATCGCCATCATGATCATCATCGTGGTCATGCTCACCCGCGGCGCGGTGCGCGGCCAGGGCCACACGGTCAGCAAGACTTGGTGGGCCGCGGCGCTCTCGGCTCTGGTGATGCTGACCGGCTTGCTGGTCATGCTGCTGCAGGCGCCGGTGAGAGGCGCGCTGCCGCCCACCTTGCCGCTCGATCAGGAGGCGTTTCTCGAGAGGCTCGGCCAGGCGCTGGTGGACGTGAACCAGTACATCCTGCCCTTCGAGGTGGCTTCCGTGCTTCTCGTGGCGGCCATGGTCGGCGCCATCATCGTGGCCTGGCCGCTCTTCGTGCGCCGCGGGGAGGAGGAGCGATGATCCCGCTCAGCTGGTTCCTGATCTTCGCCGCGTTGCTCTTCTGTGTGGGTCTCTATGGGGCGCTGGCGCGGCGCAATGCCATTGCCATTCTCATGGCTATCGAACTCATGCTCAATGCCGTGAACATCAACCTGGTGGCCTTCTGGCGCTATCTCGGCCCCGAAGCTGTCTCGGGCCAGGCCTTCGCGCTGGTGGTCTTTGCCGTGGCTGCCTCCGAAGCAGCCGTGGGCTTGGCTTTGATGATATCCATCTATCGCCGGCGTCACACTGTGGCGGTGGAAGAGATCGACATGATGAAGTGGTAGGCAGGCGCAATGCACATTGAGACGCTTATCTGGCTCATCCCTCTCCCGCCGGTCCTGGCTTTCGCCATGATCGTGCTCTTCGCGCACCGCAGCAATCGGCTCTCCCATTTCCTGGCCATCGGCTCGATGCTTATCTCTTGGGGGCTGGCGATGGTGGTCTTCGGCAATGCGGTGACCACAAAGGACCTGGGCCATCATCCTTTCCAGGTCTCCATCCCCTGGCTGCCGATGGGCGAGACCGCTTTCCGGATCGGGGTGATGATCGATCCCTTGAGCGCGGTGACGCTCTTCTTTGTGGCTTGGACCTGCCTGGCGATCTTCGTCTACAGCATCGGCTACCACAACTTCGGCAAGCCGCGCGACCCCGGCGATCGTCCTGGCCTGCCGCCCCACGCGGGCGGGATCGAGCCCATGTACGCCCGCTTCTTCGCTTTCATCTCACTCTTCGCCTTTGGCATGCTCACACTCGTGCTCTCCGACAACCTGCTGCTGCTTTTCATCGGTTGGGAGATTATGGGCCTTTGTTCATACCTGCTGATCGGTTTCTGGTATGGCAAACCCTCGGCCAGGGACGCCATGGTCAAGGCCTTCATGACCACACGGGTCGGCGATGTGTTCATGCTTCTGGGCCTGGCCTACCTCTATTCTGCGACCGGCACCCTGAGCTACCGTGAGATCCTGTTCAACGAACATGTACTCTCCGCGCTTGCGGCCACGCCATCTGTGATCCCGGTGCTGTCCACGGCGGGGATGATCGGCCTGCTGCTGTTCATCGGCACGGTCGGGAAGTCGGCACAGTGGCCGCTGCATGTGTGGTTGCCGGACGCCATGGAAGGCCCCACACCGGTCTCGGCCATGATTCACGCCGCCGCCATGGTCTCCGCCGGTGTTTACTTGATCGTGCGGTTCTTCCCGCTCATCACCGCCGGATGGCACGAAGGGGGCGCGCTGACGCCGACGATGACGGTGATCGCCTTCATCGGGGCCTTCACGGCCCTCTTCGCCGCCACGATTGCCCTGGCACAGAACGACATCAAACGCGTGCTGGCCTATTCGACCATATCGCAGTTGGGCTATATGGTGGCAGCCGTGGGGATCGGGGCCTTCGTGGCCGCCGCCTTCCACCTCATCACCCATGCCTTCTTCAAGGCACTTCTTTTCCTGGGATCGGGCTCCGTCATCCACGGCGTTGAGCATGGCGCTCGTGAAACAGGCGAACACCTGGACCCGAACGACATGATGAACATGGGCGGCCTGCGCAAGAAGATGCCCATCACCTTCTGGACCTTTCTGATCGGTGGCTTCGCCCTCTCAGGCTTTCCGCTGATCACGGCCGGTTTCTGGTCGAAGGATGAGATCCTGGCGGATGCCTTCGCCCACGGCCATTGGGCGGTGTTCCTTACGCTTGCGCTGGCGGCCTTGCTGACTGCCTTCTATACCATGCGCCAGATTGCGCTCACCTTCCTGGGAGAGCCCAGGACCGAAGCCGCCAAGCATGCGCACGAGTCGGTGTGGACGATGACCTTGCCACTGGTCGTCCTGGCGGTCTTTGCCGTCGGCGCGGGCTGGGCCGGCATCCCGGAGCATTTCCCGGTGATCGGGGGCTTGCTTCCGAACTGGATGCATGAGTTCGTCTCGGGCTCGCTCCTGGAGCACCCGGAGGCTCTGGAGTTCAATCCTGTGCCGCTGCTCGTTTCCGTTGCCGTGGCGCTGGGGGGCCTGACGCTCGGCTGGCTGGCCTACCGGCGTGTCCCGGCGGGTGGGGAGGATCCCCTGAAGCGCCCGCTGGGTCCCGTCCACACGGTCTTGAAGAACAAGTACTACTTCGATGAATTCTACGCGGCGGTCTTCGTCCGGCCGGCATACTGGCTCGCGGAAACCTTCACGTACCGCTGGCTCGATCGCGGGGTCATCGACGGCTTCCTGCATTGGGTAGGGCGTACCGCTCTGCGGGTAGGCTCGTTCCTGCGGAATTACGTCGATCTGCCCATCGTGAACGGCGCCGGGGATGCCGTAGGGGAGGGCGTGAAACGCAGCGGGCGCATCATCCGTGTGATTCAGACCGGACGCGTCCAGGAGTACCTGATCATCGGCGTGGTCTTCGCCGGCGTCCTGATCTCCTACCTGCTGTTGCTGCGGCCTTAGGATTGGGGAGACGATCGTCTATGGCATTTCTCGAAGCGCATATTCTCGCACTGATCCTCTTCACCCCGGCGGTGGGTGCGCTGTTGCTCTTCCTGCTGCCACGCGAGCGAGTGACGGCCATCCGCTGGGCGGCCTTCGGCGTCAGCCTGATTCCGCTGGCGCTTTCGCTTTGGATGTGGTTCGCCTACCAGCCGGATGTTCCGGGTTATCAGTTTGTGGAGCAGGCCATCTGGTATGAGGCCATCGGATCCAGCTTCCATCTGGGCGTGGATGGCATCTCGGTGCCGATGGTCTTGCTCACGACGCTGCTCACGCCCCTGGCGGTCTTGATTTCCTTCAGCATCCAAGAGAACGTGCGCAGCTACATGATGCTGTTCCTGCTGCTCGAGACCGGCATGCTGGGCGTCTTCCTGGCGCTCGATTTGCTGCTCTTCTTCGTCTTCTGGGAAGTCGGCCTGGTGCCCATGTACTTCCTCATCAACCAATGGGGCAGCGCGAATCGGGAATATGCCTCCTTTAAGTTCCTGATCTACACCATGGCGGGCTCGTTGGGCCTGCTGCTGGCGATCCAGCTCATCGGTGTGGCCTCGGGCACGTTCGACCTGTTGACGATCACCGAGCGCTGGGCCAGCCTGAGCGGGCCGCTGACGCTGCTGGGACTGCCGATCACGCTTTCGATCGGGGCAGTCAAGCGCATCGCCTTCTGGGCTTTCGTCATCGCTTTTGCCATCAAAGTGCCGATCTGGCCTTTCCATACCTGGTTGCCGGATGCCCATACAGAGGCCCCGACCGCCGGTTCGATGATTCTGGCAGGCGTGCTGCTGAAGCTGGGCGCCTACGGCTTTCTGCGGCTGGTGTTGCCGCTCTATCCGGTGGAAGCCAAGACCTACGCTGGAGCACTGGCCCTTCTGGCCACGCTGGCGATCGTGCTCGGGGCCTTTGCATCGTGGGGGCAAGACGACTTTAAACGCCTGGTGGCCTACTCTTCTGTGAACCACATGGGCTTTGTCGTGCTGGGAATCGCCGCCGCAGCGATGGCTCAGGGGACCCCGCTCGCGGGGGATGGCGTCATCGCGGTGAATGGCGCCGTGCTTCAGATGTTCAACCACGGGCTCTCGGCTGCGGGCATGTTCCTGCTCGTCGGGGTCATCTACGAACGGGCGCATACGCGGGATTTGAATGAGTTCGGGGGCCTGTTCCCGCTGGCTCCTGTCTATGGAGGCATCCTGATCTTCACCGCCATGGCCTCGCTCGGGCTGCCGGGATTGAACGGGTTCATCTCCGAGTTCCTGGTGGTGCGGGGCGCCTGGCCGATCCTGACGGCCTATACGGCCATATCGATGCTCGGGCTACTGATCACCGGTGCCTACATCCTCAAGGGCATCAAGAAGGTGTTGCACGGCCCGCTCAACGAGAAATGGCTGGGCCACAAGATGGAGATCAACCGCCGCGAGGTCGTGGCGATCGCACCCCTGATGGTTTTGATGCTGACCATCGGAGTCTGGCCCAGTTGGATCCTGGATGTGATCAACCGGACGGTGCTGCGCTTGTTCGGGTAAAAGGGAGGCCCATCCGGCGGAAGGGCAGGACCTCCCGGAGGTAGTTGAGAGAGACATATGGCATTTCCAATCCTGAGCATCATCGTCTTCACCCCCATCGTCTTCGGACTGGCATTGCTCCTGTTTCCGGCGCACCGCCACAGGGAGATCCGCATCGCCGCGCTGGTAGGCGCTTCCATCACGACGGTGCTCTCCATCTGGGCCTACTTCACCTATGACCAGGCCCTGGGCGGATACCAGTTCGTGGAGAAGATCCCCTGGATCCCGGCATTGGGGATCAGCTACCACGTCGGCGTGGATGGCATGAATCTGCCGCTGGTGCTGCTCACCGGCGTGGTGATCTTCACCGGGGTACTGATCTCTTGGGGCATCGACGACCGCCCGCGCGAATTCTTCGCATTTCTCTTCATCCTGGCAACGGGCGTCTTCGGGGTGTTCGTCTCTCTGGATTTGTTTCAGCTTCTCTTCTTCTATGAGATTGCCGTCTTCCCCATGTACCTGTTGATCGCCATCTGGGGCTGGAAGGTCACCCGCGAGTACGCGGCCATGAAGCTGACGCTCTACCTATTCGTTGGCTCGGTGATCGCCCTGGTGGGTGCGCTGGCGATGTACTTCGCCTCCGGGCTTGGGACCTTCGATCTCTTAGCGCTGGAGGGTGCGGGTTTCTCTACTGGGTTCCAGCGCTTCTGGTTTCCCTTTGTCTTCTTCGGCTTCGCCGTGTTGGGAGGCATCTTCCCGGTCCACAACTGGTCCCCGGACGGCCATGTCGCCGCGCCGACCGCCGTATCGATGTTCCACGCGGGCGTCTTGATGAAACTGGGCGCCTTCGCCTCCCTGCGGGTCGGCATCATGCTCATGCCGGAGGGGGCCAAGTTCTGGGCGCCGCTCATCCTGGTGCTGGCCACGGTCAATGTGGTCTACGGAGCCTTCATCGCCTCGGTGCAGACGGATTTCAAATACGTCATCGGCTTCTCCTCCGTCTCACACATGGGACTGGTTTTGCTGGGCTTCGCCAGCCTCAATCTGGATGGGCTCACGGGAGCCGGAATCCAGATGTTCTCTCACGGCGTGATGACGGCGCTCTTCTTTGCCGTCGTCGGCGTGGTGTACGATCGGGCCCATACGCGGGAGATACCCAAGTTGGGGGGCTTCATCCGGCCCTTGCCGCTGGCGGCGGTGGCCTTCATCATCGGCGGTCTGGTTTCCATGGGCATGCCCGGCTTCTCGGGCTTCATCGCCGAGTTTCCCATCTTCATGGGGCTCTGGCAGCGGGCGCCCATCGTCGCCATCGTGGCCGCGATTTCGATCGTCATCACGGCCAGCTATATCATGCGGGTCGTGGGCAATGTGTTCTTTGGGGAGATGCCCAAGGAGTTCGAGGGGCATATCTCGCCCATCAAGGTCCAGGATAAGGTGGCGCTGGTGATGCTTGCCGTCATCCTGGTCATTGTCGGCGTCTACCCGCGGATCATGGCGCCGCTGGTCCAATCCGGCGCACAGGCGATCCTTGCCTTGGTGGGAGGTGCGTAAGTGACGATTGCCAGCTTCGAGCCTGCGGCTCTTCTGGCGGTTCTGCCGGAAATTCTACTCCTGGCCCTGGCCGGGCTGATCCTGACGCTGGATATGATCTTCCGTGACCGGCGGGGGACCTATTTGAGCTGGGTGACCTCGGCCGGCCTGGCTGCAATCCTGGTGGTCACCCTGGTCTATAGCCGCCCCGGGGAGGAGCAGCTCATCCTGGGCGGCATGGTGCGAGAGGATTGGCTCGGGTTTGCCTTCAAAGTGGTTCTGCTGTTTGCGGCGGCGGTCACGGCCTTGCTTTCACAGGGCGTGGAAGGGGTGCGCGATCGCGGCGAGTACTATGCATTGCTGGTCGTCGCCACCCTGGGCATGAACCTGATGGCCACCGCGGCCGACCTGATCATGCTCTTCCTGGCGATTGAAACCACCTCCATCCCCCTCTATGTGCTGGCCGGCTTCTTGAAGGGTGACGACAAATCGACCGAATCGGGCCTGAAGTATTTCTTCTTTGGGGCCTTGACCTCGGCCGTGATGCTCTACGGTTTCAGCCTGCTATATGGGTTCTCCGGGGAGACCAACATCTACTTCCTGGCCGAGGGGATGCGCGCCGGCGAGGTCTCGCCTTGGCTAATGGCCGCCATGGCGGCGCTGGTGCTGGTGGGATTCGGCTTCAAGATTTCGGCCGCGCCGTTCCATTTCTGGGCTCCGGACGTGTACGAGGGCGCGCCCACATCCATCACCGCCTTCATTTCGACCGCATCGAAGGCTGCGGGTTTCGCCGTGCTGGTGCGCTTCATGATGGCGGCCTTCCCGGCGATCGAAGCCCAATGGAGCCTGCTGCTGGCCATCCTGGCCGCTGCCACGATGACGGTCGGCAATCTGATCGCTCTGGTCCAGAGCAACATCAAACGCCTGCTGGCCTTCTCGTCTATTTCCCACGCGGGCTATGCCCTGATCGGCCTGGTGGCCCTGAATCATTTGGGAAGCGCCAGCCTGGTCTTCTACCTGGCCACCTATGTCGTGACCAATCTGGCCGCCTTCGGTGTGGTGATTGTGTTCGCCCGGACGGCGGGCTCGGATGAGATCGCCGATTATGCCGCGCTCAGCCGGCGGTCCCCAGGATTGGCACTTGCGCTGCTGGTGGCGTTGCTCTCTCTAGGTGGCATGCCGCCCTTGGCCGGCTTTGTGGCGAAATTCTACGTATTCGCCGCGGCGGTGGAGGCGGGCTATATCTGGCTGGCATTCCTGGGCGTGCTGAACTCTATCGTCGGCCTGTACTACTACCTGACGATCCTGAAGGTGGTCTATCTCTACCGCTCAGAGGACGAGGACAAGCCGGTGCCGGTGCCCGGCGTGTATGCCGCCGCGCTGGGGGTTTGCGCCTTGCTGATCGTGGCCATCGGTGCTCTCAGTGGTCCGTGGCTGGAGTGGGCGCTGCGGGTGACGGGCGGACTGTTCTGAGATAACGGACAAGAGGGGTCTACTTAATTGACCCCTCTCGGGCCTTGTGATAGAATTCGCGAGTTATGAGCCAGGATGGATCCCCACCCGAGAAGGCCCGGGCGCTGCGCGCCCTGCAGATGGCCTTGGTGGGCGTGATCGGCCAAGTCGGCTGCCTGACGCTGGTGATTATCCTGGCGGCCTTAATCGCCGGGCTGTGGCTGGATAGCCAGTTTCACACCCGGCCGCTGTTTGCTCTGATTTTGATCCTGGCCAGCGTGCCCGTGACCATTTTCTTGATGCTGCGTCTGGTGCTTTCCTTTGCACCCCGGATCCAGGAACTCACCGGGCAGGCTATGGAACCCAAACAGGAGGATGCCGAAGGTGGCGAGCACTCAGAAGAGTCGTCCTAGGTGGAGGTGGGGGACATACCGCTGGCTGATCCTGCTGATCATTGTCGGCAATGTCCTCGCCGTCCGGGCCTATGCGCCCATCATGCCTCATGTTCAGGTGCCGGCGGAGGTGGTAGCAGGCCCGTTCCAGGTGCCGGTTCTTGGGGAACTGGCCCTGACGAACACTCTCATCGCACTCTTGATCGCGGATGTGATCCTGATACTCATTGCCCTGCGCGTGCGCCTGGCGACCCGCAGCGGCGAATTAGTGCTCAGCGGCTTCCCGGCTGCCATTGAAGCCCTCGTCGAGGCCATCTATGGCCTGGTCGAATCGACCGCCGGGAAGTGGGCGAGGCAAATCTTCCCCTGGATGGCGACCATCGTGCTGCTGGTGCTGGTCGTCAACTGGATGGAGCTCATTCCGGGTGTGGACAGCATCGGCTCCTTCCACGCCCCGCATGCCGGGCTGCCGGCGTATGAGACCAAAACGCTCTTCTCGATCGGGGACCTCAAGGTGGGAACCATCACGAAAGAGGTGCACCTCGAGGAGAGCGAGGCCGGGCACGCCGAGGAAAGTGAAGGCGAAGACGAAGCGCACGCCACGGAGGCCGGCGTGGTGGGCTTCACGCCCTGGGTGCGGGTAACCTCCACCGATCTCAACTTCACCGTCGCCCTGGCGCTGATCTCGGTCACGATGACCCAAGTGATCGGAGTGCGCGCCTTGGGGCCGGGATACTTCTCCAAGTTCTTCGCCTTCAAGAATTTCGGGCGCATGTGGTTCCGCGAGAAGCTGGGGCCCTTCGATGTGCTCATGCCCTTCATCGATATCTTTGTGGGTATCCTGGAGACTGTGGCGGAGATCGCGAAGATCATTTCGTTCTCCTTCCGACTTTTCGGAAATATCTTCGCCGGCGCAGTGCTCCTGTTCGTAATTGGCTCGCTGGTCCCCGTCCTGGTTCAATCGGGCTTCCTGCTTTTGGAGTTCATGGTGGGCCTGATCCAGGCCCTGGTCTTTGGTATGCTGACCATGGTCTTCATGACCATGGCCACACAATCGCATGATGGACATGGCGAGGAGCACAGCTAGGTACTCGCCCGGGCCCTGCGGGGCTTCGACACTGCAAGCATCAAGGAGGAAGGTCAGAAGATGAACGAAGCAGCAGCGTTGGCTATCGCACAGGGATTGAAATTCCTCGGGGCGGGTCTCGCCATGGTGGGCACCCTCGGCGCCGGCCTGGGAATCGGCATTCTGGGCAGTGGTGCGGTCCAGGGTATCGCCCGTAACCCGGATGCCGCAGGGACGATCCAGATCAACATGATTCTGGCGATCGCGTTCGCGGAGGCGGTTGCCATTTACGCGCTCGTCGTCGCCATGCTGATCCTATTCGTCGGCGGGTAGAGGCGGCGATCGAGAGGAGGGATCCCTTTGGAAGGTCTTGGCATTAATCTTGGATACCTCATAGTCCAGGTATTCAATTTCCTCATCATCATGGTGATCCTGATCGCTTGGATCTACCGGCCGCTGCTCAACATGCTTCAGCAGCGCAGGGAGCGCATCGCCAAGGGGCTGGAGGACGCTCGTATCGCCAGCGAAGCGCGGCAAAGCGCCGAGAAGGATGCCGAGGAGATCATCGCCCAGGCGCGCCAGGAAGCCAATCGCATCGTGCGCGAGGCCACCGAGCGCGGGGAGCAAGTGCGGCGGGAGCTGAAAGCCGAAGCGGAGGCCGAGGCGGCCGAGATCCGTGCCCAGGCTCAGGCTCAAGCGCAGCAGACGCAGGAGCAGGCGCTGAGCGAGTTGCGCGGGCAGGTGGCCTCCCTGGCCATCGCCGCGGCCCAGAAGATCATCGGCGAGGCGCTGGATGAGAAGCGCCAGCGGGCTCTGATCGAGGAATTCTTCAGTGGTGTCCGCTCTGGCAAGGTTATCTTGCTCGAGGGCGAAGGTCTGACAGGGGCGCATGCCGAAGTGACCAGCGCCCTGCCGCTCACACCGGAGGAGCAGGAGACCGTCCGCAAGGATGTGATCAGCAAGCTGGGCGAAAGCGCCACCATCAGCTTTCGGGTGGACCCCGGCATCCTGGGTGGACTGGTGATCCGGGTTGGGGATAAGATCCTGGACGGGTCGGTGGCGGGCAAGCTGGGAAGCCTGCAGCAGAGCCTGCGCTGACAAGGCCGCGGCGGTTCGCGCCGCCAGGCGTTAGGCAACCTTCGATGAAGCTGGCAGAGCTCATCGAAACGATTCCGAATATCGAGCACGGCGGTCTACCGGATGTGGAGATCACGATGGTGACCGCCGATTCGCGCCAGGTTCGTCCTGGCGCGCTCTTTGTCGCCGTTACCGGCACGCAAGAGGATGGGCACCGGTTCCTTGCGCACGCCGTGCAACAAGGGGCCGCGGCGGCGGTGGGCGAGCAGCCCGCCGAGGGATTGCCCATCCCCTACTTCCGGGTCGAAGACGCCCGGCTGGCGCTGGCGGAGCTGGCCGCTGCCTGGCATGGACATCCGGCCCGCTCGCTGGTTATGATCGGCGTCACCGGCACGGACGGCAAGTCGACTACCTGCAACCTCATCCACCGCATCTTAGGCGCGGGAGGCTTGCGGGCCGGGATGGTCACCACCGTGAACGCCGTGATCGGCGAGCGCGTGCTGGACACCGGCCTGCATGTCACCACGCCGGGCCCGATGGAGGTGCAGGGCTATCTGCATGAGATGGTGGCGGCAGGTCTGACCCACTGTGTGCTCGAATCGACCTCGCATGGGCTCGCCCAGCACCGGGTCTCAGCCTGCGACTTCGACCTGGCCGTGATCACGAACATCACGCATGAGCATCTCGACTACCATGGTTCCTGGGAGGCCTACCGCGAAGCTAAGGCGCGTCTGTTCCGGTCGCTCGATGAGAGCGCACCCAAAGCTGGAGGCCCTCCAAAGACCGCAATCCTGAACCTGGATGACCCCTCGTATGCCTTCCTGAGAGAAGCCACGTCGGCGCGACCGGTCACCTATGGTTCTGAGCCAAAGGCTGATGTCCACCTCGAAAGTCTGGAAAGTGGTGAAGATGGCCTGAGCTTGCGCATTCTCGCTGGAGGGCAATCGACGCAGGTGCGATCCGGCCTGATTGGCGCCTACAACGCCGCCAACATCCTGGCTGCCTTCGCGACGGCTGTGGCCGGCCTGGGGATCGACCCGGAGGCGGCCGCCGAGGGGATTGCCGCGCTCCCAACGATCCCGGGCCGGATGGAGCGCATCGACTTAGGCCAGCATTTCACGGCCATTGTGGATTTCGCCCACACACCCAACGCGCTGCGGAGGACGCTCGAGACGGCACGGGCACTCAGCCGGGGGAGGGTGATCGCCGTTTTCGGATCGGCGGGCCTGCGAGACCGGGCGAAGCGGCGCATGATGGCCGAGATCTCGGCCCGCCTCGCCGACCTGACGATCCTCACCGCCGAGGATCCCCGCACCGAGGATCTGGAGGTCATCTTGAGCGAGATGGCCGAAGGTGCAAGGGCAGCGGGCGCCGTGGAAGGGCAACAGTTTTGGCGGGTTCCGGACCGGGGCGAAGCTCTGCGGAAGGCCGTCAGCCTGGCGAGAGAGGGGGATTGGCTGCTCGCCTGCGGCAAGGGGCACGAGCAATCGATGTGTTTCGGCGAGACGGAATACGCCTGGGATGACCGCCTCGCCCTGCGCGCCGCCCTTGCGGAATCCATCGGCATCCAGGGCCCCGAAATGCCGCTTCTTCCCACCAGTCGCTAATCTCACCTGGCCGGGCCTTGCAGGACTCTAAGACCACTTGCGAAGGCCGTTCCTTCGGGCTACATTTGAAATGTTCACCGGCGACGCGCAGCGCGCGCAGATGAAGGGTGGTCCCATGACCGATTCACTCGAGAAGAACGCGGAGGAGCGCACGATCTGCTTTCTGGACCTTGCCAAGTTCGAGGAGGGCGCCGAAATGCGCGGCGGGTGTCTCGTGACGGATGCCCTCACTCGTCCGATCGAGTTTTGGGTGAGCGGGGTTATCCGGCCGACAAGCATCCAGCGCATCCTCTATGGCGATACCTTGCACGAGTACATTTGCAACGACCTGGTCGGAATCCCTCTGCTCTCGACACTCGAATCGTCGCCCGACTTGATCCTGGTACGGGAAGCCGAGTTCCTGAAATTGCGGTTGCGGGTGGAGATGCCGGTGCTCTGGGTGCGGGCAACGGTGGATGGCCAGTACGTGCTTCAGGCGCTCCCGGGCTATGAAAAGGAAGCCGAGGCGGGCCGCGAGATGCTGCCGCGCCGGCTGCGAGGACGCAATATCATCGAGCCATTCCTCCGCATCCGCAACGCCGTCGAAGAGGCGCACCGGCTCAAAGTCGGCGAGGAATCGAAAGCTTAAGTGTCCCCCGTTCCGATCCGTCCAGGGAAGCGGGCGCGTGGCTCGCCCCCCAAAGTCTACCCGGCGCGGAACCCCCAGATTCCAGCCACAAGCACGCATGCGTTCCCGCCGCCCAGGGAGATACGGCCCCTTGCTTTGGGGCTCCCCGAGCGCATGGAGGTCCTGCCACCGCGGGAGGTGGCGATCGAATCCATGCCCGCCACCTTATCGCTGGAGCCCCCCATGGCGGTCGAGACGGGCCTTCGGATGGCAGAAGAACCGTTGCGGATCGCGGGACCGTTGAGGGATGTTTCTCTCGCGGGCACAGCCTTCCGCCCGCTCCCGCCGTTGGGGCGGGTAGGGCCTCCGGCGCTCAGCCGTGCCTATGAGCAGCGTTGGGAGGAAAGTCACCCGAAAGCCGAGCAGGCAGCCTCCATGATGGAGTGCCTGCGCCCGGCCTTGGAGCCCTCGGTGCTTTCGGCCGAGACCGCAGCCTGGATCCTTCCGAGTGAACTGCGCAGCCATCAAGTGGAGGCTGTGAATGCGTTTCTGGGCCACGAAGCCTTCCTGCTTGCAGATGACCCCGGCACCGGAAGGAGCGTGGCGGCGATCGTGGCCATGATGGGCAAGTTCCAGATCGGTGAGGCGCGGCGGGCGCTGATGGTCACATCCGCAAGTTCGCTGCGCAGCGCTTCGCGGCTGCTCCGGCTTTGGGCGCCGGGATTGCTGGTGACGGCCGTACGCGGCGGTGCCGACTCTCGCCGGCTGGATTGGATGACGCCTGCCAATGTCTATGTATGCGATTATGGCACGCTGGAAACGGACATTGAGCAAGGCCTGCTCTCGGGCAAGGATCTCGAGTTCGACCTGCTGTTGCTGGATGACCTACCCACCACCGGGCTACGGTTCCAGTCCTTCCCGGCAGTCTTGAAGCAGGTCGAGGCCCGCATCCGCTGGGGCCTGGCGGGCGCCCCGCCTGAGAGTGCCGAAGATTGGGTGGTCTTGATCTCGCTCCTTCAGCCTCAGGCCTCGAAGAGCCTGGCGGGCATCACCCAGCCCGAGGCCAAGCGGCGCTTCCAAGAGAACCTGCTGCGCCGCAGCAAAGGTGAGCTTCGCGAGCAACTCCCTGTCCGGCGGCGGGATGAGATCTGGGTCGACCTGGACCCGGCACACTACCGGCGCTATGAGGAAGTGTTGGCGGAAGAACGCCACCGGTTGGCGCAGCTCGGGGAGGCAGCGACCACCGCCCATGTCGAGGCGGCTTTGGAGAGGCTGGACCGGGTGCTGAACTTCCTGCCCGGCACGCTCGATGGGGCCAAGGTCCGGGCGTTGGTGGATCGCATCGAGCAAATCGCGGCGTCGGATTCGAAGGCAGTCGTCTTCAGCCATTTCCAGGAGGATGGCATCGACCGCCTCCAGCCGGCCCTGGAAGCCTACGGGGTCTTGCGGCTGGGGCGAAATGATCCCGCGGAGCGGGCCCACAAGATCCTGGAGGCCTTCCGGGAGCAGGAGCACTGGCATGTGCTTCTGATGGAGATGGGCGCCCGCACGGGAGATCAACCGCTGGTCGAGGCCAGCTACATCTTGCATTACGATCATCACTGGAACCCCGGCGTCAGATTGCGGGCCGAGATGCGTCTGCACCCTCAAATCTTCCGGGCGGTGCCGATCAACATCTATGAATTCTGGGTAGCGGGGACGGTGGACGAGAAGCTATTCGGCCTCCTGGCCGAGAAGGACATGCTGCCGGCCGAAGTTCCAGAGGAAACCCAGCCCACCGAGCTGGCTGATCGAATCACGCTTGAAGAGTGGATAGAGCGTATTTTGGAGGTGCCGCGCGGCGGGGTCCCCGAGCGCATCCCGCTGGTCCAGGAGATAGGGACGGGCATTCTGCCGGGCACGAGCGTCTTGCGCTCGCGGCTGACCGGGCTTTCCGCCGACACCTTGATGGCTGCGGTGGAGATGCTCATGAAGGCTCTGGGCTATGATCAGGTGGAGCCGCTCGACGGTCCTGAGGAGGAGGGGGGCTTCATGCTGGCGTGGCGCGAGGGCGAGCAGGGGACCGAGCGGGTGCTGGTGCGCTTCCTGCGCACCGATGAGAACGTGGGCGTGGCCAAGGCCCGGGCGCTGGTCAAGTCCATGGAGATGCGCGGCGATTGCCAGGGCGCCTACCTGATCACGACCTCCGATTTCACCGCCGCCTGCAAGAGCTTCGCGGATGAGACCGAAGGCCGCCTGGCGCTGGTCTCCGGCCCCGAACTCTACCGCCATTTGCATATCCTGGGACAATTCTGATGATGCCATCTATCCTGTTCGTTTGCTCGGCCAACCAATGCCGCTCGCCAATGGCGCGGGTGCTCTTCGAGGCGCTCTTGAAGGCGAAAGGAGCGCAGGGGGAGTGGTGGGTTGACTCGGCGGGCGTTTGGGCCAGCGAGGGAGCGCCGGCCACGGCCAACGCGCAGCTGGCCATGGCCGAGCGCGGCCTGGACCTCAGCGGGCACCGGGCCCAACCCGCCACTCAAGCATTGCTGCGGCGCTTCGACCTCATCGTCGTCATGGAGCAGGAGCACAAGGAAGTGCTGCTGGCGGAGAACCCCGGGCTCGCGGGGGTGGTCTACACCCTGCGCGAGCTGGCCGGCGGCCAGGGCGACTTCGAGGACCCGGTGGGGGGCAGCCTGGAGGTTTACCGCGCCGCGGCCGCGGAGCTGCAGAGCCTGCTGGAGGCGGCCTGGCCGCGGATGCGGGGTGTCGCAGGAAAGTCTGCCTGATCCTTCCTTTCCTGATCCAACTCGGTCGCATACACATCAAGCAGCCTGTGTCACAGCCGCAAAGCGACGGCCGCGGTCGAATGCTGCCATGCTCAGCCGGACGGCCAGCGCTCCTTCTTCCAAAGCATCCTGCATTAACCAGATTGGCTCGCGCCACCCACCTCTTCTGGCCAAGAAAGGCTATACTACTCTGGTACCAGGTACTATTGCCCCATTGAGGGGGGCGTGTTTGTTACGGAAAATGGATGCAAGCGGACTAGATCTAAAGGGCTACATCCGGCGGCATCCTGGATCCATGGCCTTCAGCTGATTCCATTTCGGGTCATTGGAGCGACGCGGTTCCCAAGGCCCATATAGGCTCTTGAAAAAGCCTTATGCGCCATTGGGGAACCCATTGCCGATGATGTGCGTGAAGCGACGGGTCTTCCGCGGATGGCCACGCGGGACCTGCGCGTGATAGATCGAGGGATAACGAATCAGACGCTGTTTGCGGTAGGTGCCCTGCAATAGGCCGGGCGCGAATCGAGGCGCAATGTCAGTCTGGGCATGGTTTCGGAGGATCTCTCTTGGCTTTGTCGTCGTCGCGCTGGCAGCGCTCTCGCTGCCTTCTGCTGCCATAGGAGGGCCTTGGCCGGGAGCAAGCGAGGTGCGGACCTTGGCCCAGGCGGTATCCACGTTCTCGGATGTCCCCGCAGATCACTGGGCCTATAACTACATCGAGGCGCTCTACCGGGCAGGTTATGTCGCCGGCTGCGGAACGAACCCCTTGCGCTATTGCCCGGACCGTATTCTGACGCGTGCCGAAAGCAGCGTCTTCATCTTGCGCGGCGCCCATGGGGCCCATCCCGATCCGCCGTATCCGGCTCCTCAGAATCCCACATTTGCAGATGTGGATCCATCCTATTGGGGCTATGGATGGATTGAGAGTCTTTGGCAGGATGGGTACACGGCTGGCTGCAATGCGGATCCCTTGATGTATTGTCCCGCGGGTGAACACACGCGCGCCGAGGCGAGCGTGTTCTTCCTGCGAATCAAACTGGGGGTGGATTACCAGCCGCCTCCGGCGCAGGGTCTATTCGCCGATGTAGAGCCAGGTGCTTGGTATGCTGGGTGGGTTGAGGCGGCCTTCAATGAAGGTCTGCTGCCCGCGTGTGGGTCGAATCCGCTCCGCTTCTGCCCGCAGGATTTGGTGGATCGTTCCTGGGCGGCCTATATGATGGTTCAGGCCAAAGGGTTGTCTCTCCCGGAAGAGCCGGCACAGGAGGGTTGGTTCCAGGAGGCGCATGATCCTGCACACTCTGGTTATACCCCGGAAGTCGTACCGGCATCTTGGCAGTTCAAGTGGCAGTGGAATGGGTCCTGTGCGGATGGACGCGATTGTCGGCCAGGCGACCCCGAACTGGGCTGGTCGTTCGAGATCCCACCCAAATCCCATCCCGTGGCGGGGAACGGGCGGCTCTATCTTCCTGCAGGCGTCCAAGGTGTCTGGGCGATCAGGGAATCCGATGGGAAGACCGATTGGCATAATGCGGGTGTGCAAAGCGAGGTGACGGCAGCCTTTGATCCCGATGAGGATACCCTCTTCGTAGCAAGCACCGACGGGAAGCTCTATAAACTTAGTAGCTTCGACGGTTCTGTGGTGGGGCAATTCCAGGCCGATGGAGCGCTGAACCTGGCTCCGGTCATCGTTGGGGGCCGCGTCTATGTTGTGTCTGCACAAGGGACGCTCTATGCCGTCGACAAGATGAACATGCAGAGGGTCTGGTCCTACGCAGCTGGCTCTCCTGGGCAGACGCCCCCCGCCTATTCGGCACGATATCAAGTCTTGGTTTTCGGCACGGAGGATCTTTTCGTCCACGGAGTGAACGCCAGCGATGGATCGCGTCGTTGGAGGATCAAGCCTACGGTCAACGAACCGGGCCCATTGTCCTACGATGGGGGC
Organism: uncultured Anaerolineaceae bacterium; assembly: GCA_964591485.1. Lineage (GTDB taxonomy): Bacteria > Chloroflexota > Anaerolineae > Anaerolineales > E44-bin32 > E44-bin32. Next base: position 27,522 of record CAZQDE010000012.1, read on the forward strand.
GATGGCCGCAGACACCGGACCTACAACTATGAGCACGGCTGGCCCGTGATCGCGGAGGAGCATGGGATCGTATTCATGCGGCTGCGGCTTCCCAAGTCGGCGATTTGGCAAGTTCCCAATCCCCAGCAAGCGAATTGGTTCCCCAGCTCGAACAGCGCAATCCGAGATTTCCTGACCGCACGTCCCGAGCTGCAGACGCTCTTTGCCTTACGCCTGGATGACGGGAATCAGGCTTTCATCCCGGCGGTGGGCGCGGGGAATATCGAAACACCCGATATCGATGCCACGCTTGGGCCCTTGCCGGTTGTGAGGCGACTGGGCAACGGAGGTGAAGTTGCCTATGTCGTCGCGAGAAACGGCCAGAAGTGTGAGGCCGGAGACTGTGAGGACCCTCGCTGGGATGCAGTGATGTGCGAGATGGTGTTGGATGACCAAACCATCCCAGGCCTGCAGGAAGGCGACTGCCGGATCGTTGGGAGGGATCTCAGCAGAAATCTGATCACGGATGAGATGGGCAAGATATCCATGGCAGGCGACGTGCTGTTCCATGCCCACTGGCTCTCTCTGCAATCCCATCGGATCAGGAATCGATCGGATTCCCTGGGCTTGACCTATCTGGATCCGATTGCTACCCAGGAACTCCATCCGATCGTTAACCGAGCCAGCAACCAGCCAGATTGGGTGACGTGTCAGCCCACACCGAGCCACTATTGCAGTACATGGATCGATACCTACGGGGACAATCGGGCCTTTGAGCATGCCTTCTGGCTCTTCTTCAACGATTCAGATCCGCCCTACGCTGCATGCCGCACGGGCAATTGCGTGGCTCCCTATAGCGATGGATACAAGGCCCGCTATGCCATCGTAAACAACGGCACGGCATACTATGAATCCAATGGCGGCACGATCTTCGCCGTTGGAGCGCCCTGAGGAAGCGAGGCTCATGGGAAGTAGATCTTGGGAAACAGATCGTTGGTCTCGCATCCGCATCTTCTCCGGCGCCAGCGGCTGCCGGCCGACACCCCATCGCACCGCCCGAGCGGTGAAGAAGATTTTCCAGGCGATGCTCTTGCTGCTTATCCTTTCGGCGAGCGCTATTCAGGTTCCCGGACTTGGCGCGTTCCAGGCGGAAGCACAAGAACCGCTAGTTCGACGAGTGAATGCGCCCTATTTTGGTCAGCAGGATGTGAGGCCAGAGGAAAGCGCGGTCTTCTGGTTTGGCCAAGTCAACTCCCGCGATAATCTTGCCAATGTGCGCGTGGGCTATAACGATAATGAGCTCTATGTGCGCGTGGCGGTGTTCGACCGCCTCCTCTGGTACGACACCACGCCGGCCGCGGCTGATCTCGCCTCCTGGGATTCAGTCTCGCTCTATCTAGACCTGGATGGGACCACGAGGACGGCCTTGAGCGAGGATGCCTATTGGTTTGTGGGGCAGCTGACCTGGTGGGAGGAGCGGGAGGCCTATCAGGCGGCCTATCGATGGGACGGCGCGGCATGGCGGCTTTTTTCCGGTGCGTACTCTACATCGGCAGGCTGGCGGGGCAATGCCCCCAACGATCAAATCAATGACAAGGGTTGGGTCCTGACCTATCAAATCCCCTTCGCCTCTTTGGGGTTGTCCAGTGCGCCGGTCGAGGGCACGAAATGGCGGATGTTCCTATCGGTGCACGACAGGGATGATGCCTCCGGCACGAACATCTCCGACACGATATGGCCGCCTGAGGGACGGACGGGCGACCCTTCCATGTGGGGCGAGCTCTCCTTTGGATTGCCGATCTACCAGGCTCCAACCATCTCTCCAAGCGGCACGGTCGTGATTCGACAAGGGCTGAACGGCGCGCAGGTCATCGACGGCGCCGTGGGAGGCGGAGGTACCTGCGCAGAGGGAATCGATATATGGAATGCGCTTGGCGATACCAACTATGCAGGGGCGACGGATTTCAACATTCAGAACCAGGCTGATGTGGCGGACTGGCCCTGCTACTCGAGGGCCTACCTGACCTTTCCCTTGGATGATATCCCTCCGGGGAAGGTCATTCTCTCCGCCAAGCTTATCCTCCATCAGTACGGCAATTCCGGAGGCGGCTCTTGGGGAGACCCGGAGCCATCCTGGATACAAGTTTTGACGGTGAGCGATGCCTGGCAGGAGTCCAATCTGACCCTCAACAATGCCCCCTTGGCAGCTGAGAACTTCGGCGGTTCCTGGGTTGATCCCTTGGCCTCCTTCCCGGGGTGGCCCGGCGTGGAGCGAGAATGGGATGTGAGCCTGCCCGTGGCGCAGGCCTACCAGCAGGGCGGTCCCCTGCGGCTGGCGCTGTATTCCGCCGATATGGCCTATCATAGCGGGAAATACTTCGTCTCATCGGATACGGAGGACTGGAACGCGGTGGGACGCCCCACGCTCGAGGTCGTCTGGGGTGAGGCGACTCCTACCGGAACCTTTGTGGACGTGCCGATGGACTATTGGGCCTACGATTACATCGAGACGCTTTACCAATCCGATTACGTGGCGGGGTGTTCTGCGAATCCTCCCATGTATTGCCCAGAGCGCACCCTTAGCCGCGCAGAGAGCAGCGTCTTCATTCTCCGCGGCGCCTATGGCGCCATCGCCGATCCTCCCCATGCCCCTCCTTCCCAGCCGACATTCGAGGATGTCGATAGCGGATATTGGGGATATGGCTGGATTGAGAGCCTCTGGCGAGATGGCTATACCGCTGGTTGCAGCGATACGCCGCCGCTCTATTGTCCCTCACGTCAGCATACGCGGGCCGAGGGAAGCGTGTTCTTCCTGCGGATCAAGAATGGCGTGGATTATCAGCCGCCGCCGGCCAGCGGCCTGTTTGCGGATGCAGATCCAGATGCATGGTATGCTGGTTGGGTAGAGGCTGCCTATCTGGAAGGGCTTTTGCCACCCTGCTCGGAGGGTCCGCCGATGCGCTTCTGCCCGGAGGATCCCCTTGATCGGGCTTGGGCGGCCTACATGATGATCCAGGCAAAAAATCTCCCGATGCAGTAGATTCGACAGAGTTTCAGAAGATACCCAGGTCGATGGAATAGGGCGCGATCTGCCAAGGACAGGCATCTAACTGATGGGAAGCGATTGGTTTAACCGAAGGAAATTCCTCAAGGCCGCCAGTGGGCTGCTGGGGGGTACCGCGTTTCTCTGGGCGGATAAACGCCTCGGGGCGCTGGGGCGGGATCCCAAGACTTGCCTTTGCGCCGAGCCAAATCAGGCGAATGCCGCCTCGGTCTTCGGCCCACGGGTCGTCCACGTTCATGCTCCTGCTGCAACGTCCTGGGATTTTGGTAACGACTATTATGGCAATTATGTCGATCAGGGCATCGTCAATGAGATGGTCGATCAAGGCCTGATCGTCTTGACGGGGGCGGCCAACATTGAGGATGCGTGGCGCTCTCTAATCCCTGCTTATTCGCCAGGCGAAACGGCGATCGCGATCAAGGCCAATTTCAACAACAACCTCTGGTGCGATCCCTGCAGCACAGGATGCGCAGATTGGCAATTGAAAATCGATGCGCTTATCCATCCCATCAATGCCATGATCCGCGGATTAATGCGAGCCTTTCCTTCGTTCGATCCAGCGGATGTCTGGGTGTTCGATGCGACGATCGGCAGCAACCCGCCGGTGAGCTCACGTCATATCCCGGAGCGCTTCAAAGATGCATGCATCTATCCCCGTGTTCGCTTCTTCGACCAAGGCTGCAATGAAATTGCGGGCTACAACAGTTCTGACTCTGATGCCTATGTGACATGGCATAATCCGGCGGATGTCAGCGAGCCGCCGGCACAGAAAATCACGGATGTGTTGGTGCAGGCGACCTACCTGATCAATATGCCCATTCTGAAGCGCCATGGTGGTGCGGGGATCAGTTTGGGGTTCAAGAATCATTTTGGGTCGATTGACAACTGCCCGCAGCTGCATGATTGGGTGTGCTTCATCTGGCCCGCCTCCCAATACTCCGATCGATACAATCCGCTGGTGGACATCTTCAGGAACCCCCATATCGAAGGCAAAACGATCCTTACGGTTGGCGATGGACTCTTTGGGGATCTAGCAGGCAACGCGAATAAGCCCGCTCCCTGGAACAGCTTTGGAAGGCAGGCTCCAAACAGCCTTTTCTTTTCAACGGATCCGGTTGCTATCGATTGCGTCATGTGCGACATTCTCGATGTAGAGGGCTACCAAGGAGGCGTCCAGCCGCAATCTGATGATTATCTCAGACTGGCGGCCGGGAGCGGTCTGGGCACTTATGAGCGTGGCAGCCCCTGGCAGGAGCCCTATGGAAGCGGGTATCAGAACATTGAATATATCCGCTTGCCCCATCCATTCACGTCCTTTGTCGATGTCCCTTACGACCATTGGGCCAAGGACTATATTGAGGCGTTGTATCGCGATGGGTATGTCGCCGGGTGCTCTCTTAACCCGCCTATGTATTGCCCTGAGCGCATCCTCTCACGTGCGGAGAGCAGTGTCTTCATCTTGAGGGGTCAATACGGCGCTGTTCCCGATCCACCGCATAGTCCACCATCCACCCCTACCTTTGAAGATGTCCCCAGCAATTTCTGGGGGTATGGCTGGATTGAGAGCCTTTGGCGGGACGGGTTCACCGCAGGCTGCAGCGCTGAACCACTGCTCTATTGCCCTTCGCGTGAGCACACGCGTGCAGAGGCATGTGTGTTTTTCCTGCGCATCAAGAGAGGGGTCGACTATCAACCCCCCAGCCCTGTTGGCTTGTTCGAGGATGTGGACCTAAACGCGTGGTATGCCGGATGGGTAGAAGCGGCCTATCTTGAGGGATTGCTGCCTGCATGCGGGAGCAACCCTCTAACCTTCTGCCCGGAGGCGCCTCTCGACCGGGCCTGGGCCGCATATATGATGTGCAAAGCGAAAGACATCGCCGTCCCGTAATGCTTTTCCATGGGCGTAATGCATGCGGGCATGCTGAGGATCATGACCAGGCGAAGTTGTCACACCGCCGCATAAGGCCCCGAGATATTGAAAAGTCCTAAATCGTGGTCCCAGGAAGGCCATCGGGCCTTTTCGACCGGATGGCGCCGCCTCGCTTCTGCGGGGCAAAGAGAGTCGACTGGAAATCGGAAGCCTTCAGCCAAGCCGTTGGAGGCTGAGAGGTAGAGGGTGGAAATCTGCAAAGCAATCATATTCATGGAAATATGTATAGCCTAATCATCCCGCGGGAGAAATCCACAGGTGGCACCAACGCGGAAGCCAGCGTGAACTCACTGCTTTGGCATGCTTCTTGTACACCGGGGGATGTAGATTCGATATGCGCGGTGCCCAAGGTCATGGGCAGAGGGCAGCCTAGTTGCGCGATGAGCGGTGATCCCTATAATTACCCTATATAGGGGAGTCCGAGAAAGGCGTGCCTGCCTCAATCGCTGGTGACATGGACCTGCCCAAGAAAGGCGAAAAGGTTGAGCGCGCAGAAGCTTCAGACTGAGGATCGAGCGACTAAAGGTGGTGATGCCCCAACCATTCTTGTCGCGGATGACCACGGGCTCATTCGCGAGGGGCTGAAGATTGTGCTTGAGCGCGACGGCATGAGAGTCGTCGGATTCGCGGCGACGGGAAGGCAGGCCGTCGAAATGACGCAATCGCTCGAACCGGATGTTGTAATCCTCGATATTCGTATGCCGGATATGGATGGATTGGAGGCCCTGGCGGCGATTAAATCAGCGCGTCCCGAAACGACGGTATTAATGCTCACCTCCTATGGAAACCCCGAGTATCTCTATCGATCGATTTCCTTGGGAGCGGCCGGATTCCTCACCAAGGAAGGGGATCCCAACCAGATTTCACAGGCCATACGGACGGTGATTGAGGGCGAGTCCATCATTGATTCCAAACTGCTCAGGGATTCCTTGAAAGCCCTGAGTGCAGCAACCGGCAAACCATCTAGGGGGATGAAGAAGATGGACGTGCCCAGCCTTACCGAGCAGGAGATCCGGATCCTGACATTAATTGCCGAGGGCCTTACAAACGCCGATATCGCGGATGCGCTTTCCGTGAGTCCCAACACCGTAAAGACCCACGTGCACAATATTTTCGTCAAACTCGGTGTGTCCGACCGCACCCAGGCCGCGCTCTGGGCTATCCGCCGCGGGCTCGTTGCCTAGAGCTGGCCAAGACCTCGCTTGCCCAAGTTAATACCCGGGTACTAGTAAATATCATGCTTGCGGGTATTGCTAATCAAGCATGCGTGCGCGATGATTGTGGGAGCGAGGGTTTCCCCTTCCCCACAACTCATCGAAAATCGCGTTCGCGATAAGCCCATGAGATCCTCGTTGGATGCTTAAGGGATCGCGAGGGCCCTCGATATTGAGCCGACCCTGCCAGTGTCGGCCTAATATTAGGAAATCGTGATCCGGGCGGACCGGCGGCGTAGCTCGCAAACCGCGTGATTCGGGCATCGGGAGGAGAATGTCTGAGAGAGGGGTCGTTTCCTCTCTGGCCTTTTCTGCATCCAATATCAATTGAGTGACAGCAGATCGCCGGGGTAAACTTCCTCTGCTTCCAGCTGAGGGGATTGTGGCTACCCTGGTCTGGCAGACTGGCGCATTAGAGCCTCGTCCGTCTTCAAGCATGTGGCGGCTTGGCAAACATAAAGGAAACTGCTTGGTTCGAAACTGGGGGTCGGTGCCAACGATGCTCGCCCCGCCGGGATACGCTTGCCACACCGAGAGGGGGCACAAATCACATATAGGGCCTGGGGAGAACCGAACAGGCCCGCAGGCCAGAGAGCGAGAAGACAAGTGAGTGTCCAGGTGACCGGTCAGTGGTATGTGCTGAGAAGCAAGCCGAACAAGGAAGAGCCTGTTTGGCATCAGACATGCGCCCTGGGCTTCCAAGTTTTCTATCCGCGGCTTCGGGTGAAACCGGTCAATCCCCGATCTCGTCACATCGTCCCCTTTTTTCCTGGCTACATGTTTGTTCACGTGGATATTGGCAAGGTGGGATTGTCTGCCTTCCAGGGCATGCCCCATGCGATCGGCCTGGTCTGCTTTGGCGGGGAGCCCGCCCACGTTCCAGATCCGCTTGTCGAGGCGATTAGGCGCCGCGTTACGGAGCTCAACACCGGTAGGGTGATAGATCCCAGCCGTTTCGCTCCCGGGGAGCGAGTTCGCATCTGCGAGGGCGCTCTGAAAGGATATGAGGCGATCTTTGATGCGCAGATTCGCGGGCGGGATCGGGCCCGCGTGCTGCTCGCTCTTCTCACCGGGAGGCATGTCGTGGTCGAACTGAAGGCCGATTGGCTTGAGCCGATTCGGCGTTGAGGGGCATGACAGAGACATGCCCTTGGTGATTGGAAGGGTCACGGCGGGGAGTTGCCGCAGGCTGGGGGCAAAAGAGCGCACGGCTCCGTGCCACATATGGATCGATGTGCGCATATAAGACGAAGAAGTCGATTTGAGGATTTTCTCCCGGGAGCGGGGGCTCTGGGAGGGAAGGCTAGGCGCGATCCGCTTGCAACCATGAGCGGCGGGAGGCGGAAAGTGGAGCCTCGAGGAGGAGGAAGCGACCTTGGAGGGAGCGTCGGCAGGCGGCTGGATTCTCTAGACGCATAGGTTCTTTCGTAGGGGATCGGGATTCTCATTGGGACCCCGCGCTCTCTGAGAAGACTTTCCCACCTTAAGGCATCCCGCAATTCCTTCTAAACACCTCGGGCGAAGGGGACTTGGGAGAGTCCTCGCCGCCGCGAGGCAGCATACCTCGTTCGACAGGCTCCGACCGATGTCGGAAGGGCGGAGCGTGTCCACATCAACCCTCAAGCGTCGTGATTTCAAGCGCATTCTCAGGGTTTCGGCATCCAGGCAACCGACAGGGCGTGACGGCATGAGGCTTCTGCAGGATCTCAGGGTCTACCTGGCGCGGCAAGCTTCGAGCGTCGGCCGCTACATTCTTGAACAGGCGGTGTTCGCAGCCATTGGCTGGGTGCCGACTCTGCTGGGGATCGGTCTACGGTCGCTTGTATATCGCATGCTCATGGATATGCAAGGGTGGGTAGCGATCGAGGCGGGGGTCCGCATTCGCTACGCAAATCATGTGCATCTTGGGCGGGGCGTCTACCTGGATCAAGGCGTTTATCTACACGCGATGCCGGATGGAATAACCATCGGAGAGGACACGATCGTGATGCATGGTGCCGTGCTGCATGTCTACAATTTCAGGGATCTGCCGCATGCCCACATCCGCATCGGCGAGAGGAGTCTGATCGGGGAATACTCCGTGATCCGGGGTCAGGGCGGTGTGCAGATTGGCGATCGAGTCTATACATCGCCCCATACGCAGATCCTTGCGGTTGACCACGTGTTCGAAGATCCAGTCACGCCGTTTGTGGATCAGGGCATCACGGCCCAAGGCATCACGGTCGAAGACGACGTTTGGATTGGCGCGGGTGCCATCGTGACAGATGGGGTGCGGATTGGGAAAGGGGCGGTCGTCGCAGCAGGCGCAGTGGTCACAAAGGATGTGCAATCGTATAGCTTAGTCGGCGGCGTGCCAGCGCGTGTGCTGCGCAACCTCAAGGAAAGCCCTGCCAAAGCCCAAGCCGCGGAGATCTATCACCGCATCCTCGGGAGGTGATGAAGATGAGATTGTCGGTTGTTATCCCTGCATACAATGAAGAAGCGGGTATCGCAGACATTGCGCACCGTGTGCTGAATGTGGGGCCTGACCTCGCGCGCGCGGGGGTCGACTTCATGGAACTCCTGGTTGTGGATGATGGCTCCAGGGATCGGACAGCGGAGATCTCCGAGGGCATCACCGGGGTCCGCCTGATCCGGCATACTAAGAATCGCGGCTATGGCGCAGCCTTGAAGACGGGTTTCTCTGAAGCCAGGGGCGACCTCATCGGCTTTCTGGACGCGGATGGGACCTACCCGCCGGAGTATTTCCCGGGCCTATGCAAGGAGGCAATGGATGGCGCAGATCTGGTGATCGGCTCCAGGATGTTGGGGACGGACAGCCAGATGCCTTGGACCCGGCGGGTGGGCAATCTCTTCTTTGCGAAACTACTCAGCCTTGTCGGAAGACAGCGCGTTTCGGACAGCGCGAGCGGCATGCGGGTCTTCAAGCGGGAGATCCTCGACCGCCTCTATCCCCTTCCGGATGGACTCAATCTCACGCCTGTGATGAGCACTCGAGCCATCCATGAGGGGATCATCATAAAGGAGGTGCCGATCCCCTACAGCGAGCGGGTGGGACACTCCAAGCTCAGCGTTGTGAGGGACGGCTCTTTATTCCTGCGCTCCATCATTTGGACGGCGCTGAGCTACAATCCGGTGCGAGTCCTGGGCGCGATCGGATTGGCGGGCGTGGCGATTTCCGCGGCGGTGGCCGTGGCCTTGGTTATCGCCCGGCTTAGCGGTGTCACACAACTGAGCCCGCTCTGGGTGGTTGCGCTGAACGGCGCGCTGGTATCAGGCGTGACGGGCGTGAGCATCTTCGCTTTGGGTGCCACGTTTAACTATCTCGTCAGCCTCTTCTACCGGCGGCCCATCCGGCAGGGATTATTCAAGCGCCCTCTCTTCGACCCACCGCTCGACCGCCACTTCGGTTGGCTCGGCGCCGTGGGGATCGCCCTGGGCCTGGGGCTTGGCATCGCGAGTCTGGTGCTTGGGATTCAGGGCTGGCCGATCTCTCGGCTCTGGCTCTATCTTCTAGGCAGCGCGTTGCTGATCCTGCTGGGCGTGCAGCTCCTGATTTATTGGATCCTGATGCGTGTCCTTGAGGAGTTGAGCCAGAGAGAATCTCTGATCGAAGCCCAGCGCGACGAGGGTGCCGACTGAGGCCTGGATATGCATCGAGGGTGAGCGTGGGAAGGGAAACGGTGGCAAAGGCCGCGGAGAATCAACGAGAAGCCAATCTTGGATGCAGGCCGGTTCGGAAACTGCCGATGGCCAGCTACCCCAACGCGGATGAGGTCGTTCGGCGGGGTTTGCTGCAGAGTGTGCGGTCGGCGGATGCTGTTGACGTACTGCTTGTGAACCCCCCGACGCCTGATGGTGGATTATGGATCCGCACGCAACACCGGGTGGGGCGGCGGACGCGCGAGAATATGGTCTGGCCGCAGGTCTCGTTGGCTCAGATGGCCGCCCTGCTGGCCCCTCCCTATTCCGTGAAAATCATTGATGCTAATGCCGAACACATGGGTTGGGGGACCTTCCGGAGCCTCTTGGATCGGTACAAGCCACGCTACTATCTAACTCAGGTCACGGCCCCAACACTGGAAAATGATATGTACGGCTGCTTTCTGGCGAAGGCGCGCGGCGCAGCGACAATCGCATTCGGCACCCATGTAACGGCCATCCCCCGGGAGACGATGCGCAGCTTTCCTCCCCTGGACTATATCCTTCACGGCGAGCCGGACCTAACCCTGCGTGACTTGATTGATCATCTTGAGAAACGCGTGGAAGATCGTTCGCCGGAGGTCCAGACGCTCTTCGAGAAACATGACCAAGAATACAGGCCTGCGTTCGAAAAGGCAGGAAACGCAGATCTGGGAAGGATCCGCGGCCTCGTTTGGCGATCCAATGGCCGTATCGTCATGAACGAACCCCGTCCCTTTATTCAGGATCTCGATGATCTCCCTATCCCCAGGCACGATCTGCTTCCCCTGGAGAAATATCGCATGCCCTTGATCAAAGGGCCTTTCACGTTCATCGTAACCAGCCGAGGTTGTCCTGCAGGTTGCATCTACTGCATTAAGCATGTCAGCTATCAATTCAGTGTTCGTCTGCGTTCGCCCGAGAAAATCCTCGAGGAGCTCTGGCTGCTGAAATCTCTGGGGATACACAATATTCATATGTACGCAGATTTGTTCACGGTGAATCGGGACCAGGTCGTCGATCTTTGCAAGCTCATGATCGATCAGCAGATTGGGATCCGATGGATGTGCAACAGCCGTGTCGACTACGTGGACGAGGAGATGTTGGGATGGATGGCGAAGGCCGGATGTTGGCTGATCTCGTGGGGGATTGAGAGCGCCAATGAGAACATCCTCCGTCATGCTCGCAAAGGAGCCTATCCGGATCGCGCCGAAAGTGCCCTGCGCTGGGCCAGGAAGGCTGGGATCAAGAACTGGGGCTACTTCATCATTGGTCTTCCCGGCGAAACCGAAGAGACTATCCGTGAGACCATCGATTTCTCGAAACGATTGCCGCTGGATATTGCCCTCTTCCACGTCGCCGCGCCGTACCCTGGGACTCCCTTCTTCTTTGAGGTGGTTAAAGAGGGCTGGTTCCGTCCGGGAACGCGCTGGGAACAGGTGGATATGGATCGGGAGACGGTCCTGGATTATCCTGGTCTTCCGGCTGAGCGGTTGCTGTATTGGCAGCGGCGCGCCTTCCGTGAGTGGGCTCTCCGTCCGGGTCCGATTCTCACGTATCTTAAGATGCTCTTCTCCGATGTCTCTACCTTCCGAACGGCGGCAGGCGTGGGCCTGGAGCATCTACGCTGGTGGACATCGAAGGCCTGATTCCCTGAAGATACAATCCCCCAGGAGATTGGCTTCTCAGATAAACGGCTTCCCCATAGGCATGGTTTACCCGTTCGGAAGCCCCTTGATGGTTGCTCTCGACACAGATTGTCCCTCCGAATGAATGTTCGAAGGATCCACGGCTACACAGTTCCATGGAACTTAGCCGTTGCATTCTTTGCCCTATCCGCAGTAGTCGCTTCATGGGCTGCGTATGACCCGGAGGCGGCGAGAGCCAAGCTGGCGATCCTTTTCATCGGAATCGCTCTTTACTATGCCGTCGTTCTGCTGAGGGGCAATGGGCGCACCGTCCTTGTCGAGGCATTGGCGTACGGTGCGGGCCTGCTGAGCATCTGGTTTCTCCTGAGTCATAACTGGGAGGTCGGGGGAGTCGATTTCGAATGGATCGGTCGTGTCGGTGTCGGATTGACCCAGCTGCAGCTGGAAGGTCTGCAACTGGGGATGCACCCCAACCGCGCGGCTGGGATCCTCGCCATGATGATTCCGCTGCAAGTGGCCACGGTCGCCCTGACACACGCACGCGCGGCGTGGCCCCGCTTCGGGGGCGCCGTTCTGGCCACGCTGGTGAGCCTGTTTGGGTTGGTGATGACGAGTTCGCGAGGTGCCTGGGTCGCGCTCGGGATCTCGACTGTGATCCTTGCGAGCCTTTTCATGGGACGGCGAGTCCTTTTGCGGTTCAATTGGGCCCGCAAGCCCCTGGCAAGATGGGGCATCGCGATGATCGCCGTCGTCTTCCTGGGAATCGTGCTCTTTTGTGCGCCTTGGTCGTTCATGCTGGAGCAGCTGGCTGCTGTCCCTGGTGAAACCAGCATTCCGGATCGATTGCAGCTTTACCGGCAAGCCTTCGAAATCGCAAGAGAGGTTCCTATTGCCGGAGGCGGGCTGGCGAGTTTCGCTGGACTCTACTCGCAATACATCCTCGTCATCCCTGTCTACTTCTTGGGATATAGCCACAATCTCTATCTGGATGTGTTCCTCGAGCAAGGCCTCCTCGGGATGGCCACATTCTTGGTCGTCTGGTTGGGAAGCCTCGGGATCTTGCTCAGGCGCGTGGTGGCACGCCGGGGGGCGGATCGCGCCTCAAGGATCCTTGCATGGGCAGTTTTGGGAGGGGTGATCATCTCTCTCCTGCATGGCCTTGTGGACGACCCGCTCTATGGGGAGCGGGGAACACCATTGCTCTTCTTGCTCCCCGGCCTAGCGGTAGGTCTTGCCGCCTCGGGGCCTCATCGTGGTGTCGAAGGTGATCCCGAAACCGGGGGCCTATTGCGAATTCGAGGGCGTGGGCGGACTGTGGCCGCTATGCTCGGCGGGGCCCTGCTCGCGGTCGCTGGGATAGGCATGTTTCATTTTTGGCCCCAAATCGCATCAGCATGGCACGCGAATATAGGCGTTCTAAGTATGGCGAAAGCAGAGCTGGCCGCATGGCCTGCAGAGGGATGGCAAGATGAGCGAGATGAGAGGCTCATGAACCAGGCCGAGTTCTCCTTTCGGCGCGCCCTGTCTTTTTGGCCTGATCAGCCGGCGGCGCTTTATCACTTGGGGTTGATTGAATTGGGTCGGCGGGAGTTTGGGCCAGCCGCCGGACATCTGCGGCGGGCCCTTGCTGCGCGGCCGAGCCACCAGGGCATTCGCAAGAATCTCGGGTATGCGCTCGCTTGGGCCGGCGAAGAGGCGCGTTCCAGGGAAATCCTGCGCAATTTTCCAGAGGCATCGGAAGAGATGAGGCATTATTCGCATTGGTGGAAGCATGAAGGGCGTGCCGACCTTGCCGCCATTGCAACACGGATGGAGATTGCGCTTAGAGTCTCACCGTAGGTGTTGCTAAGGATGAACTCTATTCGCATAGAGGGTCTGATACGCCGGGGCGGCTGGTTCGGCAGGCCAGGGACTCAAACGATGATTGGAAGCTTGCTATGAGCATTCTTCGCTCCTTACGAACCCGGCACGATGGTCAGAAGGTCGTGGTTATCGGCTTGGATTGCGCCGCGCCGGAGTTGGTCTTCGACCAGTGGCGTGATGATTTGCCGAATCTGAGTCGTCTGGCACAGAGAGGCCTTTGGGGCGACCTGGAGTCGTGCATCCCGGCGATTACGATCCCAGCATGGTCGTGCATGTTGTCCGGCAAAGAGCCTGGAGAATTGGGTATTTACGGTTTTCGGAATCGGGCGGACCATAGTTACGATGGCATGTTCATCGCCACCGGAGATCATGTCCATGAGAAGCGAGTCTGGGATTATCTTTCGGGGGCGGGCAAGCGGTCCGCTGTGATCGGCGTGCCCCAGACCTATCCTGTGAGGCCGCTTAAGGGGTGGCTCATCTCCGGCTTCCTCACGCCCAATCGGGAGAGCCACTTTGCCTACCCAGATCGGCTACGGAGAGAGATCCTGGGGGCTGTGCCTGACTATGACTTTGATGTGCCCCAATTTCGAACGGAGGAGAAAGAGTGGCTTCTGCAGCAGATCATCGAGATGACCGAAAAGCATTTCCTGGCGGTTGACTATTTGATGGCAAAGAAGAGATGGGATTTCTTGATGCTTATGGAGATCGGCGTCGACCGAATTCATCATGGGTTCTGGAGCTACCATGACCCTCAGCATCCCAAATATGAACCGGGCAATCCCTTTGAGCGGGCGATCCATGACTATTATGTCCGCATTGACGAAAAGGTGGGGGATTGGCTGGAGATGGTCCCAGAAGACACGGCGATCTTGGTGGTTTCGGATCATGGGGCAAAGAGCATGCAGGGCGGGGTGTGCATCAATGAGTGGTTGTGGCGGGAAGGCTACCTGTCCTTCGTCCATGACCCCAATCCCAGCGAGCTGAAACCATTCCGTGAGATGGAGGTCGATTGGTCGCGCACCACAGCGTGGGGCGAGGGGGGATATTATGGGCGAATCTTCATGAATGTGCGCGGACGCGAGCCGCAGGGGATTGTCTCTCCCTGGGACTATGAGCGCGTGCGAGATGAACTTGCAGAGAAAATCGAGGCCATCCCGGGACCGGATGGCCATGCCTTGGGGACGCGCGCCTTTCGCCCGCAGCAGATCTACCGCCTCGTGCGGGGTGTCGCGCCCGATCTGATGGTTTACTTCGGCGACTTATCCTGGCGTTCGGTCGGCTCTCTGGGGCATGGGAACATCCACACGTTTGAAAATGATACCGGCCCGGATACCTGCAATCATGCAAGGAATGGTCTGTTCATACTCTATGACCCGCGCAATCCTGGCGAAGGCCAAAAGATCGAGGGGGCGCAGATCTACGACGTGGCGGCCACAATCCTTGATCTCTTTGATTTGCCAGCACCTCCGGGCGCGGCGGGACGCAGCCTTGTTCCCCACACACCCATCCCATAATAGCCTTTTCCTCGCACTGTCCTCCGAGTGAACCCCGAGGCGGCTGGCAGGGCAAAGAACGCCCGGGAGCGGAACCCCGCAAGAACCTGCGCGGCGCTGAAGCCCGCATCCCTTGGACAGGAATCCGGCCGAGGGGCCATGGTAAGCACGCCGAGGGCAGGTGGCCGTGGCGGGACGACTATGGCGAAACCAGCCGCCGCCTGTAGGCCGTGCTAAACCGAGAGGAGTGAGCATGGAAGATGTCGAGGCCACCCTTCGCACATTTATTGCGGAGAACATCCTTTATAGCAATGATGGCTATCCCCATGCCGACGATGCATCATTTCTTGAAACGGGCGTAATCGATTCGATGGGCGTCATGGAGCTCGTGCTCTTCATCGAAGAGCGGTTCGGAGTGAAGACCGAGGATCATGAGATTGTCCCTGAGAACTTCGATTCGATCCACAGTCTGGCAAGCTACATTCGGGGCAAGATGGCTGGCTGAGGGGAGCGACAAGAATCCCGGCCGTGGGAGGCAATTAGCGCGCCAGGGATTGTGGCGCACCCCCCTCGCAGGCCACCCAAGCGCATCGTTTTATGCGAGAACCCAAGGCGAAAAGAGAAATCCATGCTAGTCCATGAATTCCTCGAGAGAAGCGCCGAGAGACTCCCGCAAAAGACCGCCATCATATGCGGAGAGAAGAGGTTGACCTACGCTGAATTCGAGAGCGATGCGAATCGACTTGCCCATGCGCTCCTACACGCTGGCTTCAGGCGGGGGGATCGCGCAATCATCTTTCTGCCCAATTCAATTGAACTTGCTGTGAGCATCTTCGGCGTGCTGAAGGCAGGCGGCGTGTTCGTGATCGCCAACCCAACGGTGAAGGCGGATAAACTCGCTTTCATGTTGGGAGATTGCACCGCGACAGCCTTCCTATCATCGCAGTCGATGGAGGCGACGTGGCGCAATCCAGTAATGTCCGCGTCTTCTCTACGAACTTGTATCCTGACGGGCCCAATTGATGAGGACGCTTTGATGCCTGGGCAGCAATCGCTCGAACGGATCCGGCAGGAATGCCCCGCGACCCGTCCCCCCAATCCGAACATCGATCTTGACCTGGCTTGCCTGATCTATACATCCGGCAGCACGGGCGAGCCCAAGGGGGTCATGAGCGATCACAGCAACATGGTCTTCGCGGCCAATTCCATCATCGAGTACCTCGAAAACAAGGATGACGACATCGTCATTGACGTTCTTCCACTATCCTTTGATTACGGTCTGTATCAATTGATCATGGTTGTCGCCTTCGGCGGCACATTGGTCTTGGAGCGCTCGTTTGCCTATCCCGCCGCGGTGCTCCAACGCATCGAGAAGGAGCGGGTCACAGGCTTCCCGGGCGTACCCACGATCTTCGCGGTCCTCCTGCGCATGGATCTCAGCCAGTTTGACCTGTCAAGTCTGCGATACATCACAAATACCGCTGCCGCGCTTCCTCCGGCCCATATCACAGAATTGAGCAAACGCTTCCCCTCTTGCCGGATCTACTCCATGTATGGCCTGACCGAGACGAAGCGGACGCTATATCTACCTCCTGATCAGATCCAGCATCGTCCGGAGTCTGTGGGCATCCCTATTCCGGGGACCGAGGCGTGGGTTGAGGACGAAGCGGGCCATCGCCTGGGGCCTGACGAGGTGGGCGAGCTCGTCGTCCGTGGCAGGCATGTCATGCGTGGCTATTGGGGGGATCCGGTGGCCTCAGCGGAACGATTCCGCCCCGCGCCCATTCCGGGCGAGCGTCTGTGCTATACCGGCGATCTCTTCCGGATGGACGCGGAAGGCTATTTCTATTTCGTAGGCCGCAAGGATGACATCATCAAGAGCCGCGGCGAGAAGGTCGCACCGAAGGAAGTTGAAAGCGTGATCTATGCACTCGAAGGCATTCGGGAGGCGGCCGTGGTGGGTGTCCCCGATCCCGTCTTGGGTGAGGCGGTCAAGGCCTTTGTCGTTGCCGATTCGGCGGAGATGGATGAAAGGCGTGTCATCGCACATTGCAAGGCCCACTTGGAAGATTTCATGGTTCCGAAGTATGTCGAGGTCCGGGCGCATCTTCCAAAAACCTCTTCCGGGAAAATCGCGAAGAGGGAGTTGGTTTCTCGGGAAGCTCCCTGATGCCAATGGGATATTTGCGTTATCAGCAATCGGCCTTCTGGTCGATTGACATCGAGGGGCTGGGAACGGGCGCACCGCCCCGTTCCCAGGCCCCTCGGCCACCCTCACGTGGCACTTGCATAGGGGCAGATGGAGCCATCGCGGACGATGGGATGGGGATATGTGCGGCATTGTAGGCGTTGTTCACCCAAGCGAAGCCCGGCCTGTTCAGACGGACGTTCTGCTTCAAATGCTGGGGATGATCCGGCATCGTGGGCCAGACGAAGCGGGCATCTACACCGATGAACGAGCCGGGTTGGGCAGCGTGCGCCTGAGCATCATCGATCTGAAAACCGGGCAGCAGCCAATTTCCAATGAGGACGAATCCCTTTGGATTGTCTTCAATGGAGAGATATTCAACTATCCGGAATTGCGGAGCGACCTACTGGCGAGGGGACACCGTTTCCGTACTGAGACGGACACGGAAGTAGTACTGCACCTTTACGAGGAACTGGGCCCCGAGTGCCTAAACGATCTCAACGGCCAATTCGCCATCGCGATCTGGGATTCACGAAGACAGGTTCTGTTCCTGGCACGCGATAGAGTCGGAATCCGGCCACTGTTCTATACGCGGCGCGGCCACATGATGATCTTTGGATCGGAGATGAAGGCGATCCTGGCCTATCCTGGCGTGCAGGCAGAGATCGATCCGCTGGCCATGGATCAAATCTTCACCTTCTGGTCAACGCTATCGCCACGGACTATCTTCCGAGAAATCCTCGAGCTACCTGCGGGCCACTACCTGCTGATGGATAAGGAGGGCCTGAGCGTGCACCGCTACTATGAGTTGCGTTTCCCGGCAAAGGCGGCAACCGGCGGCGAGCGTTGTCAGGACACGCAGGGGAATGGCCACGCTCGGGACCTTTCCACTTGTGTTGAAACCTTTCGAGACTTACTCATGGATGCCACGAGGATCCGTTTGCGCGCCGATGTGCCTGTGGGCGCCTACCTCAGCGGAGGCATTGATTCTTCCGTGGTGGCGGCCCTCATCCGGGAGGTGGCCGATAGCCGCCTAAGCACCTTCTCCATCGCATTTGAGGACCCGCGCTTCGACGAGAGCGAGCATCAGCTGCGGATGGCAAAGCACCTTGGCGTGTCGCATCATGTGGTCTACGCCAAGAATGAAGACATCGGCGCATCCTTTCCGGCGGTCATCTGGCATACGGAAGCACCCATCCTGCGCACTTCGCCTGTGCCCCTATTCCTTCTGTCTAAGCTGGTGCAGGATCAGCATTTCAAGGTTGTCCTGACGGGGGAGGGCGCAGATGAATTCCTGGCTGGATACCATATTTTCAAAGAGGCCAAGGTCCGCAGGTTCTGGGCCAAGCAGGCCAGCTCAGAGATCCGTCCGCTGCTTCTTCGCCGCCTCTACCCCTATATTGATGGAATATCGCGCGCCAACGATTCCTATCTGCGTCGTTTCTTCGGATATCGGTTGACCGACCTGGATGCGCCGGATTATTCACACTGTGTTCGCTGGCATACGACCGGCCGAACGAAGCGCTTCTTCTCGCGAGATTTGCGGCACGCGGTCGAGGAAGCAGGAGAATACGCCATAGCGTATCCCTCCGGGTTCGAGGACTGGGATCCACTCCATCGAGCGCAGTACCTCGAAAGCAGCATTTTCCTTGTGCAGTACTTGCTCTCCTCCCAGGGAGATCGTATGGCGATGGCCCACTCAGTGGAGGGGCGATTTCCTTATCTGGATCACCGAGTCATGGCGTTCTGCAATCAACTGCCCCCCTCCTATAAGCTTCTTGGCATGACCGAAAAATACCTATTGAAGAAGGTGGCCGCGCAATGGCTTCCCGAGGACATCTGGAGTCGGCCCAAACGTCCCTATCGGGCCCCGATACAATCCAGTTTCTTTGGGTCCGGGGAATTGGACTATATCCGAGAGGTACTCTCAGAGGCATGTCTCCGTGAGGCGGGGCTCTTTGCGCCAGCGTCCGTCTCGGGGATGCTCAGAAAAGCCAGCCGCGGAGCGCCGCTGAGTGAGACGGACGAGATGGCTTTTGTGGGCATTCTATCGGCCCAATTGGTTCATCATCTTTTTGTATCAGGATTCCGAACATCCCCACCTATTCCACGCGGCCCTGGCCTCAAGGAAATTCACCGAGAGGGATTGGAATCCACGCAAGGATCCCATGGGAAATCTGGCAGAAGAACTCAAGATTAATCCGAGGCTGGAGACGGATCGGATCGTCGCCTTCCTTCAGCGTCAAGTTCTGCGGGTCATGCGGCGCCGTGGAGTGGTCGTCGGCATCAGCGGTGGCATCGATTCGAGCGTCGTATTGGCTTTGCTCGCCCGTGCTTTCGATGTCCAAAAGATAGCGGCTCTCATCTTGCCCGAGAAGGAATCGGATCCGGCGAGCGAGGATCTCGCAAGAGCTGTGGCCTCCCACTTCGGTGTGGAGCCCATCTTGGAAGACCTCACCGACGCTCTCGAAGGTCTGGGATGCTATGCAAGGCGAGACGCGGCCATCCGACGGGTTTTCCCGGCGTTTGATCCTCAATTGGGTTACCGCACCAGGATCGTTCTTCCAGGCGACCTGCTGGAACGGGGAACGCTGAATGTATTCTCGCTTGTGCTTGTGGACCCGGATGGACGAGAGACTCGAAAGCGGCTGCTTCCAAAGGAGCTGCAGGAGATCACGGCAGCCTCGAACTTCAAGCAGCGCATGCGCATGGCCATGCTCTACCATCACGCCGAGCTGCGGCATTTCGCCGTGATTGGCACCGCGAATAGAGATGAGCACGACCTTGGTTTCTTCGTCAAGTATGGAGATGGAGGTGCAGACCTTCAACCCATAGCGCACCTCTTCAAGACCCAGGTCTATCAAATGGCCGATTACTTGGGCGTGCCTGAAACGATCCAGCGTCGGACCCCAAGCACCGATACTTACAGTGGCGGCGGTTCCCAACAGGAGTTCTTTTTCCGGGTGCCCTTTGACATTTTGGACACCGTCTGGCTCGGGCTGGAAAGGGCTTTCTCTCTGGAGGCCATCGCGGAAGCGCTTGATTTGACGCCGGAGCAAGTGGGTCGTGTGACGGCCGACATCCATCGCAAGCAGAAGACAACGGCCTACCTGCGCATGCCGGTCGCGAAACTCGATGCACCAACCAAGGCACGGGCCGAGGATGACTGATGGCAGGGCGTTGCGTGGCTCCCCGCATCTGGTCTTTCTGGAAAGGTGAAGAGGCATGAAGGGATCGCTGTCCAGGCGTGAAGCCCTGCTGATCATGTTGACTGGCCTCGGCGCGGCAGGCCTGGCGGCTGCCCGGCTCCTTCGCTCCCCGAGGCCACAGAGCGTCCCAGGCACCTTGCAGCGGCCAAGCACCACACCACAGGATACCCGCAGGATATCGATGGAGCCCACGCCCTCGCCCTCATCGGCACCCACCGCCGAGGAGACCCCTGCGGGGGCCGAGCTCTTGACGCCTGAGTGGAAAGAGCCAGCGCGTTATGGACCGCGGGTGGTTCATATTCATTCCTCGGAAGCGACCCATTGGGACTTCGGCGATGGATACTACGGCAACTCCGTGGATCAGGATGTGGTGAATGAAATGATGGATCGGGGCATACTTGCCCTGACCGGTGCGAAGTCTGTCGCCGAAGCCTGGCGATCCATCATTCCCACCTACAGGCCGGGCGAAACGGGCATTGCCATCAAGGCCAATTTCAACAACGCGCTTTGGTGTGGGGTGTGTGAGGAGAATTGTGAGGAGTGGCAACTGAAAATTGATGCCTTGATCCACCCGATCAATGCCTTGGTGCGTGGCCTGAAGGAAGCCTACAGCGAGTTTCGGGAGAGCGACATCTGGGTTTATGATGCCACCATCGGGGGCAACCCTCCTGTTAGCGAGCGGAAAATCCCGAAGCGGTTTATTCGTGGCTGTCGCTATCCAGGCGTGCGGTTCTTCGACAGAGGCTGCAACGAGCACGCCGGATTTGAGAAAGGTGGCTCCGAGGCGGAAATCGCGTGGAGCAACCCTGCGCATGTCCCACGGCCTCCCGCCCAACGTATCACCGATGTTCTTCTGGATGCCCGCTATCTCATCAACATGCCCATATTGAAGAGACATGGTGGTGCGGGTGTAAGCCTGGGTTTCAAGAACCATTTTGGGTCAATCGACCATTGCCCGCCGCTGCATGCATGGATGTGCTTCCAGTGGCAGGCGCCCCATTACACCGCGGACTACAATCCGCTTGTTGACATCTATCGAAACCCGAATATCGTCGCAAAGACGGCCCTTACGGTCGCGGACGGGCTCTTCGGCGATCGCATGAAGAATGATGCCAAGCCCACGCCCTGGCGAACCTTTGGCGGCCGCGCTCCCAATAGCCTATTCCTGGCCACGGATCCCGTCGCATTGGACTGCGTGCTCTGCGATTTCCTTCATGCAGAGGGCTATCGCGGCGGAGTGCCCGAAAGATCGGATGATTACCTGCGATTGGCCGCCAAGGCGGGCTTTGGCGAGTATGAGCGCGGCGATCCCTGGGGCCGGGGGTATGGTGTGATTGATTATGAGAGCATCGGATTCTAGGAAGCCTTCGCTGGATCTGCCGAGGTCCAGCATGGCCTATGCGGAGAGAGATAGGGCCCGCCTATCTCGATCCTCCGTCATCCGGATGGAGCATTAGCCGCGATGTGTGGAATCTGTGGCGTGGTGCGTCTGGGTGATGCGGCGGAAATCGACGTCGAACGACTGCGGGCGATGATGGAGACCCTCAAGCATCGTGGTCCGGATGATGAGGGAATCTTCGCGAACCATCAGGTAGCGCTGGGGATTCGTCGTCTTAGCATTATTGATTTGGAGGGTGGCCATCAACCGATTTTCAATGAAGATCAGACGAAATGTGTCGTCCTGAACGGTGAAATCTACAATTATGTTGAGCTGGGTCGGGATCTTGAGAATCGCGGGCATACTCTTAGGACACAGAGCGACACGGAAGTGATCGTTCATGCCTATGAGGAGTGGGGCGACCGGTGCGTTGAGCATTTGCGTGGGATGTTCTCCTTCGCGGTTTGGGATCAAATGGAGAACAAGCTTCTCATCGCCCGCGACCGTCTCGGTCAGAAGCCGCTTTACTATTCCTTGAATGATCAGAGGCTCGTCTTCGCCTCCGAGATCAAAGCCATCTTGGCATGGGCCCCCACACTGCGTAGCATGGATATTGCTGCCATGGACGACTATCTCACGCTGGGCTATGTTCCCGCGCCTCGAACGATGCTGAAGGACATCCGCAAGCTTCCGGCGGGATACCTTCTCACCCAAAAGGGTCGGCAGCATACTCTTCGCCCATATTGGGACCTGGATTTCCAGGCGCAGGCGCCCGGAGCTTGGCCAGATTGTCTCGAACAGATGGGCGAGCTGGTCCAGGAGTCGGTCCGCCTGCGCTTGCGAAGCGATGTTCCGCTGGGTGCCTTTCTCAGCGGGGGGATCGATTCAGGGACCATCGTAGGTCTGATGTCTCGCTATTCGCAACAGCCCATTAAGACGTTCTCAGTAGGTTTTCCAGATGGCGGCGTGAGCGAGCTCCCCTTCGCAAAGATCCTATCAGAGCACTTCGGGACACAGCATTATGAATTGATCATCGAGGGTTGCGCACCCGAAATCGTGGAGCGCCTCGTTTGGCATCTGGATGAGCCGATCGCGGATCCCGCCGCCGTGCCAACATTCCTCCTCTCGAAGTTCGTCAAAGAACATGTCAAAGTGATCCTAACCGGCGAAGGCGGGGATGAGCTCTTTGGTGGCTACGATTACTACCGGGTGGATCGCTGGGCGAATCGCTACCAGTTTCCCCCGGCACCCCTCCGCCGCGTGGCGTTGCCCCTCATGGCCCGGGCCGTGAATGGAGCCCTTCGAAGGCCGATCTACCATGCCCGGACCATTTGGTTCTGGTCGCTTCCCCCCGGATCACAAATGGTGGCCTGGGTGGCGGTTTTTACGGATGAAGAGAAGAGACGATGCTATCATCCGTCCTTCCATGCAGGAGCGCCGCGGTCTGAGACGGCTGAGGCCTTTTCTCGCCACTATCATCGTTGCCAGGCCCAAGACCGTTTGCACCGGCTGATGTACATCGACACGAAAGTATGGCTGCCAGACGACTTGCTCATGAAGATTGACAAGTCGAGCATGGCCCATTCGATCGAGGCGAGGACCCCCTTTCTAGATCATCATCTATTTGAATATGTGGCCTCCATTCCCTCGCATTGGAAGCTGCGGAAGAACACCTCCAAATACATCCTGAAGGCGCTGGTGGGTTCTCGCTTACCGAGCGAGATTGTGGCCCGACCGAAAAGGACTTTCGACGTTCCGCTACGAGAATGGCTGCTGGGTGATTTGAAAGAGATGATGCTGGATATCTTCTCCGTGGGCGTGTTGAAGGGAGAGCAGGTTTTCGACCCGGGATATCTTACAGGCCGCTTTTATCAAGGCATCGAAGGTGGCATCCCGGGATATGACCGCCAAGCCTGGAGCTTGATCTGTTTGGGCGAGTGGGCTCGGCAATATCGAATCAGCCTCGGTTGAAGCCCAGCCCAAACAATCCAAGTGAGATTGCCCCCGAAGAAATTGTCTTTCATATTCTGAATAATGGAAGAGGGACCGGATGGGCCCAATAACTGGCAGGTCCCCAAGAGGAATTGGATATCCCATGGTTTCCTTTAGCAAGAAACCCAAAGTTGCTTTGATCGGGATCGATTCGGCCACCTGGCGCGTGATTGAACCGCTGGTCAAGCGAGGGAAACTGCCCACGTTTGCGAGACTTATGCGGGAGGGGTGCCACGGCGCGCTCAAGACGCTCTATCCAACGCTTTCGCCCATCATCTGGGGCACACTCAGCACGGGCAAGACTCCAGACGAGCACGGTTTGAAGGCGTTCACAGTATTAAAGGCGCGCGGTCTCGAGAAGGCCTTCTATGAATACCGCTGGGAGCAGCTAAGTCCCTTGATGAGGGCCATCTATAGGGTGACGCGCCTTGCGAGTTGGAGGAAAATGCTCACGGGGAGAGGCTGGCTCCGATCAATTCCGATGACTTCCAACTTTCGCAAGTGCAAGGCTCTTTGGAATGTGGTGAGCGAAAGCGGCCGCACGGCGGGATTCGTAAGCTGGTGGAACACGTGGCCCGCAGAGCAAGTAAATGGCTTTATCGTTTCGCAGTACGTCGAAGATCTTCTATCCAGCCCTGAAGCCCATCTGATCGATGCTGCCTATCCTGCAGAGCTCCTCGAGGAGGCCGTTCGATTCTTGCGGACGGATCAGCAGCTCTCGCTGGATGAAATGGGTCGATTTTTTGATCTCAATCCAGAAGAGGCAGAGGAATTGGCACGCGTCCGCTACACGCTCACTGATCCAGATCCGTCGCAATTCCACCCGGCCCGGTTCCTCAAGCTTGTCTACCTTCGGCAAGAGTATCGCATTCAGGCTGGATTGCATTTCTATCGCAAGTACCGGCCTGATCTGTTCGGGCTTTTCCTGGATGCGGATGCGGTCCAGCACTTCTTCTGGCATTGCTATGAACCGCAGCACTTCGAGGCGGTCGATCCGCGCGATGTTGCTCGCTACGGAAGAGCAATCGAAAGCTGGTACGGCTACCTGGATGGCCTCCTTTCGCGAATTCTCTCCGAAATCGATAAGGGGACGACGGTTGTCATTGTGTCCGACCATGGGCACGGTCCCTCGGGACAATTGCCCTGGTCCGGGCAACATGAGGATGCGCCCGACGGTATCATCCTCCTTGCGGGGCCCGCCGTGCGGGTTGGCGGAGCCCTACAGGGGGCGACGGTGTTTGATGTCGTTCCGACTGTGCTGGCGCTCATGGGGTTGCCGGTTGGAGAGGACATGCCCGGCCGGGTGTTGGCGGAGGCCTTCAAAGCCTCGTTTCTCCGGGATTACCCGATCACATCCGTGCCCACCTATGACACTGATGGGATGGGCGGCGCGGCGCCGGTCGAATCCGAGGTGGACGAAGCGGTGAAGGCCCGGCTCAGAGATCTGGGCTACCTCGAGTAGCCGCTGGGCCTTGTCGGCCGTAGCCATTTGCGATCTTAACTCACCATTGTTGCTGCGAGGACTCTGATGCAAGGTCGAGGGAATGAGCGGAGTATTCGGGCTCGTCGATAGGAAGAGCGTCTTCGACGCCGACGACTTTCGAAGGATGTCGGAGGCGCTGCGCGTGGGGCCGCATCACCGGGTTCAGGCCTGGTGCGATGATACGCGAACGGTGGGGCTGGGGCAGGTCAATATCGGCCTCTTCTCGTCAGGACGCCAGCCAGTTCATTTGCGGCATGAGAACCTGACGGGGGTTTTCTTCGGCGAGATCTACCGCGCCGGGGAGCAGCGGTGCAATCCGGATCCCCAGGAGCCTTCATTCCGCTTCCGCAGCGATGCCGAACGCGTGCTGCATCTCTATCGGCTCAGGGGGAAGGCCTTCCTTGAAGACCTGGAGGGTGTCTTCGTTTTGGCGATTTGGGATGGCAGGCGCCGCAAGCTATTGCTCGCCAATGACCGCCTGGGGCTAATCCCCATCTACTATGCTCATTACAAGGGCAGGCTCTCCTTTGGGCCCGGCATGAAGGCCATCCTCTCGGACCCGTCCTTTGAGCGGACCCTCGACCTCACGGCCATGGCGCAGTTTCTGCGCTTCCAGCGCCTGCTGGCCGATCGGACATACTTCCAGGGGATCCATCTCTTGCCTTATGGGTCTGTGCTTGAGTACGGGCGAGATGACGGGGATCTCCGGATAAGCCATTACTGGGACTATCGCGATATCCCCTCGCGTCTCGAAGGCGTTTCGCTTGAAGAGGCGGTTGAGCAAACCGGGTACCTGATGCGGGAGTCAATCCGCAAGCGGACCAGCGGCAAGCACCGTATCGGGGTGTACCTGAGCGGAGGTCTCGATTCGCGGACCATCGCAGGCTTGGCCGCGAAGGAATCGATCCCTTTTGTGACCCTTACATACGGTATACCAGGAAGCCGGGATGTACGCAATGCCCGGCGGATCGCCCGCCGCCTGGGCGTCCCCAACCGCTTCATCCCTCTGGATAACGGCCGTTGGATCACGAAGCAGGCTGAGTTCCATCTCGAGATGACAGAGGGGCAAGTTACCTGGACGCATTGTCATCTCGCTGAGACACTGGAGCCGGCCAGGGAGATGATGGACGTCAACCTGACAGGCTTCTATGGGGATCAACTCCTCGGCGCCCGGGGGCTAGAGCATTCTACCAAGGCGCTTCAGGCGGTGGATGATCTCAGTTTCGCCGCACAAGTGTATGGCCACCTCGTCCGTGACTATGCTTGGCCAGGTCTGACGGAATCCGAGGAAAAACTGCTTTTCGCGCCGGATTTCTACACCGAGATCCGAGATCGGGCTTTCCGATCGTTGCTTCAGGTTCTTGAAAAGATCGAAGCGCGCGACTATGCGCAGAAGATCGATTTCTTCACCAGCATCAACCACAGCATGCGGCTGACGAATATGAACGAGATCTACCAACGGGCCTTCCTTGAGGTTCGTTACCCGTTCTGCGACCATCAGCTGGTGGACTGGGTGTTCTCCCTCCCCACGAGCTACCGCCTGCACGACCGGCTGTATATGTCCCTGCTCACCCGGGAGGTCCCCGCGGTCACCTGGGTACCGCGCGATGTGGATGGCCGGCTCCCGACTGCCCGCCGTCCCATTCGCGCGATGCACGCTGCATGGATCGCGCTCCTGCGGCGGGTGCGGAGGCGAGATGAGCGCATTATTCATGAGGATCCGGAGGGGTGGCTTCGAAAGGATCTGATGGGCTGGGCGGAGGGTCTGCTGCTTTCGTCCACTACGCTGGGACGGGAGTTCTACAATGCGGCCTTCTTGCGGTCGCTTCTCGAACGTCACCGGGGGGGTCGCGAGGAACACATCATCGGGAAGATTGCCCCCATCATGACCTATGAGATGATGCTGCG
>CAZQDE010000013.1:0-16599 GCA_964591485.1 uncultured Anaerolineaceae bacterium
GCGCCGCCAGGAACGCAGCCAGAGGGTGGCTGCGACGAGGGCGCCGACGGCCAGAAGGAAGAGTGCCACATAAACCAGGTTGTCCACGGCGCGCACATAGTTTTCCAGCCCGATGTAGCCACCGCGCTTAAGACGCCACTTATGCAGACTTACGAAGAGAGCGAATCCAACAGGGAAAATCCCGAAGATGAAGATCAGCAGCGTCGCCGGGAGTATCATCAAGTAGGCGGTGAGGTATTCTCCCGGAGGCGGCGGCCGCGCCGACTCCGCAGGGCGCGAAACCCGCGTTCGGCGAGTGACCCTAAAGGCTTTCTTCCCCCCTTAGGGGCTGCAAGGATCATCCTCCATCTCAGGGCCACCGGGGATGTCGGGTAAAATTATAGGCCAGCCCCTCGCGAGGCACCAATGAACACTTGTCATCCAGAAGAAGGATAAAAGACCCATGGCCGATCTCACCGCCGAATGCCTGCAGCGCATTCAGGCCCAGCCCCCGGATTCCTTGGATCTGGGAGCAGACAGCATTCGCCCTGCATATCATGGGCTCTCGCTGCTCAACGTTCCCGCCAGCCTATGCCGCTGGCTGGGCGCCGAACCTCTTGCGCACAGCCCCCTCGATTTGCCCGTCCTAGACGATCTCGTGGAAGGCGCCAGGCAGGTCCTCGTCGTCCTCGTCGATGCGGTGGGCCTGCGCCGATTTCAGCGCTGGATCGATGGCCGCGCAGCTAG
This sequence comes from uncultured Anaerolineaceae bacterium, assembly GCA_964591485.1. Lineage (GTDB taxonomy): Bacteria > Chloroflexota > Anaerolineae > Anaerolineales > E44-bin32 > E44-bin32. Next base: position 727 of record CAZQDE010000013.1, read on the forward strand.
CTTGAACCCCCTGCTCAGCCATGGCCATCTGGCGGCCCTGACCTCCGTGGTCCCTTCCACAACCAGCGCCGCGCTCACCAGCCTTTGGACCGGACGGAGCCCTGCGGAGCACGGTGTGCTCGGCTATGAGATCTTCCTCAAGGAATGGGGGATCATCACCAACATGATCACCCATGCGCCGGCGGCCTTCGACGGCCGCGCCGGCCTGCTCTACACGGCCGGATTCGACCCAGAGCGGTTTCTGCCGGTCCCGACCCTGGGGCCGCGGTTTCGGGCCGCCGGGATCGAGACGCATGGCTTTCTCCACTACAGCATCAGCGGCTCGGGGCTTTCCCGCATGCATTACGCCGACGTGAACCTTCACACATTCGCCGGAGTCCCCGATTTGTGGGTGGGTGTGCGCCATCTTCTGGCCACCCCTATCGCCAGGCCGCGCCTAGTCTGGGTCTATTACGGTGGCGTGGATGGGCTCTCGCACCGGCACGGCCCTGATTCGGAGCAGGCCGAAGTGGCCTTCGCAGCCTTTGCCCAGGCCATGGTGAACGAGTGCCTGGATCAGCTGCCCGCCATGGTCGCCAGGGAAACGGTGTTACTCCTGCTCTCGGATCATGGTCAAGTGGCCACCCCCATGAATGCCCACATGGAGCTTCGCAATCATCCGGATTTCCTGAGACTCCTCCACATGCACCCCACCGGCGAGAACCGCCTGGCCTATCTCTATCCCAAACCCCAGCGCGCCGGTGACATTCGCGCCTATCTCAACCAGGCTTGGCCGGAAGCCTTCACCCCCTTGCAGGCTCCAAGCGCCCTGGAACAGGGCCTCTTCGGCCCTGGCGAACCGGCAGCCGTTGCCGCAGACCGCCTCGGGGAGATGATCTTAATCAGCCACGGAGAAGCCTATTTGTGGTGGGCACAGAAAGAAAACCCGCTGCTTGGCCGCCACGGTGGGCTCTCTCCAGACGAGATGTTGGTTCCCTTGCTGGCCTCGCGCCTCGGTTAAGGCTCCGCTGCAACTCACCCGGGCAAAAGGCGACACCGCCCCTGTGTGCCAGGGGCGGTGTCGTCGATCGCTCATCGGATCGTGTTACGGCGTCGAAGGCGCTGGGGTGGGCGTCCCCTGCAGCGAAGGCAGAGGCAACAGGAAAGGATTATCGCTGGGCACGAGCATGACCTGGATGCCCGGCGAGAGCTTCTGGATATACTCGAAGGTGATCAAATCCGGGTTGTCTTGAAGCGCCCTGGCGATCATCTGCAAAGCCTGGGCCTCCGCCTCGGCTTCGATCAACCGGGCTTCAGCGCGCCCCTGAGCCTCGATCACGGCCGCATCCGCCTGCCCCTTGGCCACCTGGCGGGCTTGCTCGGCCTCCTGCTCCCGCTGCTGTACGACAAAGGCAGCCTCCTGAGCGCGCTGCTCGGCGATCTGCTTCTGCTCCACCGAGGCCGCGTACTCTTCCGAGAAAGAGATGTTGCGCAGCACGAAGTCATGCATGATCAGCGCGCCCTCATCGAAGGCCTCCGTGAGCTCACGGGTAATGTAATCCGTCAGATCAAAACGTCTCGAACTGACGACCTCATCGATGCTGAACTGGGATACCCCATCGCGGATGATGCCACGCGAGACCGGGCGCACGAGGTTATCGATATAGCTATTGGCCCATTTGATGTGCGCATCCACGACCAGGTCAGGGTTGATCGAGAAAATCACCGATGCGTCGACCTTCACAATCTGCCCGTCCGCCGTCCGGGCTTCCACGGAATCGTCCCCGCGGATGGCACCCTCCTCCGGCGCAATCGACATGGTGTAGGTCTGGCGGGTGATGGGATAGGTGATCACATTCTCCAGGAACGGCACCACCCAATTCAACCCGGGCTGAAGCGGTTCCGGCCGCACGCCCTCGGTGAGCGCCGAGATGACCACCCCTCGCTCGGTGGGCTGGATAAAGACCAGCCCCGCGCTGGCCGTTGTCAGGACCAGTGCAAGAACGACCAGTCCCAGAATGATACCCATCGAGGCCCTCAAGGGGCGCCCTCGGGCCGCCCGCACGATCGCCAGGACCACAACCGCCAGCGCTGCAACCCAGGCGAGCGTCGACAGGGCCGATAGCCCCACTGCTACGTTCATGAACTCCTCCTTAAGATTTGGCTCATGCCTGCGCCCGAAGCCATTTGCTTCAGACGGATGCATTCTATCACGCAGGCCTTTCCGGCGACCGACGCCGACCTGACATCAGGCCCCCATATGGCGGTGCCGCCGTCGGTAGCTCTGATGTGCCTCGAGGTTGCCGTAAGCAATGTGCCTTCGAGCGACTCTTGGGAAAGGGAATAGGGAGACAGGCGCCTTGGGGAGGTTATCGAGCCTCAGGTTCACGCTCCAGAAGGATCGTCACAGGTCCATCGTTCTCGATCTCGACCAGCATGTGCGCCCCGAAGCGCCCCTGTTGCACGGGAACTCTGTGGCTTGCCAGCCTTTCTGTGAAGGCATCCACCAGGGGCGCGGCGACCTCCGGAGGCGCGGCCTCGACGAAGCTTGGGCGGCGCCCCTTTTGCGTGTTGGCGTAGAGGGTGAATTGCGAAACCACCAGCGCCTCGCCAGCCACATCTTGCACCGAGAGATTGGTCTTGCCATTTTGATCCTCGAAGATGCGCAGCGCGGCGCACTTATCTGCCAGCCAGACGGCTTCTGTGTGGGTATCTCCCAGGCCCACTCCCAGGAGGATCAACAGGCCGGGTCCGATTTCTGCGATACGCTGCCCATCGACAACCACCGCGGCGCGGCGCACCCGTTGCAGGACGGCTCGCATCGTCATCACCCCAATCTTGCCGGATCAGAAGGATAGGGCGGCTAGAGTGCCTTCTCGATCAGCTCGATGAGTTCGCCCTCTTCCATATGCCGCCCGGTTTGAAGCTTCGAATAGATCAGCTGATCGCCAACCTTAACCTCAAATCGGCCCGAATCGGAGGGGATCAGCGTAACCGAAGCAATCCGCCGCTCGAAGGTCTTCAAGATTTCCGCCATCGCACCGATGGCCCTATCGGTATAGTGTCAAACCGCACAATATTCGATGCTGATATGGGCCATACCACATTTCCTCCTTGCGAAGAAGCTCGCCACCGTTCATCCTCAAAGGGAAGAGCGCTTGGCGGTGCACAACGCACCGAAGTATACCCCGCAATAGGGCACCGGCCATAATATTTTCCCTCGGCGAGATCCCTCAATCGGCAAGCCGAGCACTCCATCGCATACCTTTATTCATGCGAGAACCTGTGCCATAATGAAGCATGGACATTGTCGCAGGAGGTGTAGGATGCGCCGATTCATGAGTTTCGTCGCCGGAGCCTTTTGTGGCGCATTGGTGGGTTCTGTCCTGGCGCTGATCTATGCCCCAGCCTCAGGGGAGGAATTGCGCAGCCAGTTGCGCCAGCGCACGGATGCCTTTCGGGATGAGGTCCGCGAAGCCTATGCGGCCCGGGTCGCACAATTGGAGGCGGAGCTCGAACGGCTGCGGGGCCGCGCGCCCGCAGGGTGAGCTGGCCTCCGCTGCCACAGGGGCAATATACAGTGGGCACGCCGTGGCGTGCCCACGCCTTTTTCGGGCCACATCCGCATTCTTCGCTTCTCGCTCTAGGGTCTCAGCTCAAACCGATAGGGCGCTGGTTGCCAGGTGTGCCGAGCCGTCCCGCTTACAATCAATGTGATATAGTCGATGCCATCCCCTGCTTGGAACTCGATCTCGGCGCTGTTCTCCGCATCCAGCGCGACCGGGCGGACGCGGATCTCATCCCCATGCTCGACCAGGATCACCTGATAGGTCTGCGGAAGGCGATTATAGAGGCGTACGAAGCCCTCCGCCCGCCAGCCACCATCGCCGGTTTCGAAATCTTCGAAGTAGCCTAGGGCATCAACGCGGATGTCGTCGAGCAGGAAGCCATCGCCGTTCACCGCCGCATCCGTGATGTATTCAAACCGCAGCAGAATCTCCTGCCCGGCGAAGGCTGAGAGATCCACCTTCTCCTGAATCCATGCTGGCTGACTCCCTCCGCCGCTGTATCCGGTGTACCCCCAGCCGTAGGAGTTCCCGGAGGAGTCTTCGGCTGTCCCGGAGGGCGTTTCGAGAATCTGCCAAGTCTCCCCTCCATCCGCCGAGATCTCCAGGTAGAGGTAATCCCAGCCTTCTTCGATTTCATACCAGGTCCAGTATCGCAGCTCGATTGGGCCGCTCACTTCTTGGAGGTCGAAACTGCGTGTCAGAGTCATATCCGATTCATCGCCGCGATTGGACCAGAAGGCATACTCCCCTGAAAGCGGCTCTGCTGGCAGAACCTGCACCTCCGAGGCCCCGTCGAAAAGGAGTGTGTACTCACCGGCACAATCAACACGAATGTAGTCAACACCGTATTGACTCACCTGCCGCTCTTGCGGGCCAAAAGGGCACTCGTCGAAGCGGTCGGCAACCTGCACTTGCGGAGCAACATAGCTTTCGAAAGCATAGCGGCCATCCGCCACCGTGGGGTCCTGCAGCAGCAACGCGACTGCCCAATCGCGATGCAGGTCGTCCGCGCGGACGGGTGCCCCGGATAAGGGATCCTCGATCCCCAGTTCGGCCAACGTCTGGTCGATCGAATCCAACCCATTGTTCGGGTGGGCCACGACGGCTTGGGTCACCTCAGGGCCGAAGCGCTCGAGCATATACGCTACAAATAGAAATGACTGGCCATAATGGGGACCCCCATTGGTCGGCCAATAGGTTAGCGTCAAATCCGGGTCGGAGGCGTAGGCAAAATCCCAGCCGCCGATATCGTAGCCGTTCAGGAAGGACGCAAGTTCCGAGAAGCCCTCATTGAGCCAGGACTCCTCATTCCGGTCCAGGCTCCAGTGGATCATGTGCTGGAATTCATGTGCCAGAACGCTATAGGTAAATTCCTCCCAGAGCTCGACATTATCGGCTGAGAGGTAGAACATTTCATGGCCGTTCGAATATTCATGGGCCAGCGGCGAGAGTTCATCGGCGGCCGAGAAGTACCCGGCCACGGAAGCGCCCAGATTGCGTGCGTAAAGGATGTAGAGGTGGGGATCCCCGTCCACGCCCGGCGACCATTCGGACCCGAAGAATGCCCGGTTGGTAGGGTAGGCATGCGTTTCGAAGTCATCGACCAGCGCCTTGACATCCTCGAGGCCGTACTTCACGCCCTGCTCAACCCAGAAGTAGACGTGATCGGTCGCATATACGAGGTCAGCCTGGATCTGAAAGTTCTCAATAGTATCCACGTTCCCCACCCAGAACGTCTCAACCGTCCCCAAGGGTATGGGTTCGGCCTCGGTCGCGAGCACCCTGGGGACGTCGGGCAGCCCCCTCAGGCGCTCGGCCAGCTCGATGGGCTCGTTGATGGGAACGACCGTTTGAGCCAGCGTCTCCAGCATCTCACGCGCCCGATCGGGATCCCGCGCCGGCTCGGTGGGCGCGATCGCCGACGTCGCCGTGGCCTCGACCGTCATCGTCGGCAGAGCGGCCGGCGTGGCCGTCTGCATCCAGGAGGAGAGGAAGCGCAGCGCGAACACCGATCCTGCGGCGCATACCAGGCATAGCGCCATCACGCCAGCAAAGGCCAGGACGAACCATTTGATGCGGGAGCCTTCCCCATTTGTCATCGCACGCCTCCTGGAAGGAATCCTGCGAATTATAGCCGAGCCTATCGCCGGTTCCTGTTCGAGTAGCTAGCCTCGGGAATCGCGCGGCGAGATGAGTGTGGCGTCTTGACTTCGCACAATCGGCAATTGCACCGCGAAGCGGCTTCCACGGCCGGGCCTGCTCTGAGCCACGATCCTGCCGCCATGCGCTCGCACGATCTCTTGCGAGATGGGCAGCCCCAATCCAGTGCCTCGCCCCTTGCCACCGGCGCGGGACTTATCCAATTGGTAGAAGCGCTCGAAGATGCGGCTGATTTCCTCGGGTGGGATCCCCGGCCCATTATCGTCCACATAGACCGTGACCCAGCCCTCGGAGGCTTCACCCCAGATCCGGACCTCGCTGCCTGCGGGCGTATGCTTGATGGCGTTATCCACGAGATTTGTAAACACCTGGGCCAGCCGGTCACCATCGCCCACAATAGGGGGCAGGGCAGGCAACTTCAGTTGTACCCGCACCTCCGCCTCGGCGGCGCGCACGCTCAGCCGCTCGGCCACGGCCCGCACCACGGCTTGCAGATCGACGCGCCCAAACCGGAAATCCATCTGGCCCGCATCCAGGCGAGCCAAATCGAGCAAATCTTCCACCAGCCGCACCAACCGGTCGCTCTCATCATAGATTACCTGCGCGGCATGGCGCTGATCCTCCGGGGCCGCAGCAGCACCATCCAGGATGGCTTGGGCAAACCCCCGGATCGAGGTCAACGGGGTTCTCAGCTCGTGCGAGATGTTGGCGACGAAATCGCGCTGCGATTGCTGACTGCTTCGTACCTGATGAACCATCTCATTGAAGGCTTGTGCCAGTTCGCGCGCTTCTTCCGGACCTTCCAGTTGCAGCTCGCCATTGAACTCGCCTGCCGCCACTGCGCGGGCGGCCTCGGCGACGCGTTTCAGCGGGCTGGCGACCCAGCGCGAGACCATCCATGAAAGCACTATCGAGAGAGCCAAAGCGATGGCGCCGGCCAGCGTCAGCGGCCGCAGCATGTGCTCTCCCCAGACTTGCAGCGTCCGCAAGGCCGGTCGCGGCGACGCCAGCAAGAGCCAGTGACCCCCCACGAGCGGCTCGGCGATGTAAAGCCATAGGCCTTCACCCCCGCCCCGGAAGCGTCCCTGAGGCGGCGCTCCGCCCTGGACGATTGCCTGGCGCGTGGGTAGGGGGATCTCGCCCTCCCCTTCCCGGCTATCCGCCAGCACACGGCCCCGGGGATCGAGCAGCACCACCCGCACCCCAGATACCTGGTCCAGGCGGCCGACCGCTGCCTCCAGCTGCGGCGCGGGGAGGTCGAGCAGCACCTGGCCCCGGCCGCGCAGCACCAGCGGGATGCTGCGTTCCAGTTGGGCCAGGGTGCGCTGGTCCGCCCAGGGTCCCCGCAGAAGAATGAGGAGCAAACTGAGGGAGACGAGCATCAACGCGATGCCCGCCACCAGAAAGTGCGTCAGAAAGAGCCTCGAAGCCAGCTTTCGAAACAAGGTCCCCTCACGAACTCACAAGCTTGTAGCCTACGCCCGTCACAGTCTCGATCCGCACGCTGGCGCTGCGGGCGAGATGCTTGCGCAGATGGGCGACGTGCACGTCCACCGTGCGGGTTTGGCCATAGAAATCGTACCCCCAGACTTGATCCAGGAGTTGCTCCCGGGTGAGCACAATTCCCCGGTTCGCCGCCATCGCTTCGAGCAAATCAAACTCCTTGGCGCGCAGCTGGACCGGCTCGCCGGCGATGACAACCTCCCGCTTGGCTGGGTCAATGGTCACATCGCCGATGTGCAGCGGGGCCTCGCCCTTTGAGGGGCGGTCGGCTCTCCGCAGGATCGCCTTGACCCGCGCCACCAGCTCGCGCGGGTTGAAGGGCTTAGTCAGGTAGTCGTCTGCTCCCAATTCCAGGCCCACGATCTTATCCACGTCCTCATCGCGCGCCGTGAGCATCAGAATGGGGACGTCGCTTTCGCCCCGCACACGACGGCAAACCTCGAAACCGTCCAACTTGGGGAGCATGATGTCCAGCACAACTAGGGCAGGGGAAAGGCTCTTAATGCGCTCGAGTGCCTGCTCACCATCCGCGGCCGATTCCACCCGAAAGCCCTCGCGCTCCAGATATAGGCGGGCCAGGTCTACGATGTTCTGTTCATCATCCACGATCAGGATCAGCTCACCGCCCACGTGCACCTCCGAAACGCCTGTATGGCCCGCCCATTCAGGTCATACCGCCTCGGCCACCAGCGCGATTGCCTCGATCTCCACCGCCGCGCCTCGCGGCAACGCCGCCACCTCGACCGCCGAGCGGGCCGGAGGTGCCTCTGGGAAGAACTCGGCATACACCGCATTCATGCGCGCAAAGTCCTGGATGCTTTGGAGAAAGACCGTCGTCTTGACTACCTGTGTGAGTCCGCTCCCCGCCGCCTCCAAGATGCTCGCCAGGTTGGCAAGAGCCTGGCGGGTCTGCGCCTCCACGCCTCCTTCGACCAGATCGCCGCTGGCGGGATCGATACCAAGCGATCCCGAGGCAAAGATGAATCCTCCTGCCCGAATTGCCTGCGAGTAAGGACCGATCGCTCCAGGGGCCTGGTCAGTGGCAACAGCCGTGCGTCTTTCCATTGCGCTCACCTCCGTTCGTCGAGATGCTCCGATTGTAAGCGGGCATGGGACGGGATGCAAAAGCATCTGAGCGCATCAGCACGCGCGCCCCGCGAGCATATGCAAATCCGCCTGCCCCTTAGACTGCCTGGGCAGGCGGATCGGATGCCATTTCCCTGCGCGCGCTCCTATCCCCCCTTGGCGTGTGCGCGATCAGACCACGATATTGACCAGCCTTCCAGGGACCACAATCACCTCGCGCGGCTCCTTGCCCTCCATGAAACGCCGGGCGGGCTCGCTGGCCAGAGCCACTTCCCGGGCGCGCTCCTCGCTGATGCCCGCAGGCACCTTGACACGGTCGCGCACTTTTCCATTCACCTGAATCACAAGCGTGATCTCCTCCTCAGACGCAGCCTCAGGATCGTACTCCGGCCAGGATTGGAGATGCACCGAGTAGGGCTTGCCCAAGTACTCTGTCCACAGCTCTTCGGCGATATGGGGGGCGATCGGCGCCATCATCCGCAAGTAGGCATCAACGGCCTCCTCCCACTCCGGCGTGCCTCCGGCGCCCCGTTCGCGAGCAGCCACCATCTCGTTCAACAGCTCCATGAGGGCTGCGATGATCGTGTTGAACTCGAAGGTCTCATAGTCATGCGTCACCCGCTGGATGGTTTGATGCAACTTGCGCTTGAGATTGCGACGCACCTCCTCGGAGGCCTCTCCACCCGGCGCCTGTTCGGTCATCAACGACCACACCCGATGCAGCCAGCGGACAACACCCTGGATGTTGTCGGGATCCCAGGGACCGCCCTCCGACCAGCGGTAGCCGAACATCAGATAGGCTCGGACAGTGTCGGCGCCATACGTGCGCACTTGCTCATCCGGGTCGATGACATTGCCTCGCGATTTGCTCATCCGCTGGCCATCCGGTCCCAGAATCTGGCCCTGGTTCCGCAGCTGGAGCATGGGCTCAGGCCCTTGGGTGATGCCCATGTCCCGGCAGGCCTTATGGAAGAAGCGCGTGTAGATCAGGTGCATGGTGGCATGCTCGACTCCGCCCGTATATGTGTCCACCGGCATCCAATAGTCATACTCGCGGGGATCGAAGGGTCCCTCCTCGTAACGAGGGCTCAGATAGCGCAGATGGTACCAGGAGGAGCACATAAAGGTGTCCATCGTATCGGTTTCGCGCACGGCCGGACCCCCGCAGGAGGGGCAGGTGGTGTGCTTCCAAGTGGGATGGAACTTCAGCGGGCTTTCCCCCGTCGGGCGCCACTCCACATCCTCCGGCAGCTTCACCGGCAACTGGTCCTCCGGGACCGGCACGATGCCGCATTCGTCACAGTAGACCATGGGGATGGGCGCGCCCCAGTAACGCTGACGCGAGATCAGCCAATCCCTCAGGCGGTAGTTAACGGCAGCCTCCCCGATGCCTTTCTGCTCCAAGTACGCCGTCGTCTTCTCAACCGCGTGTTCACCGGGGGTACCGCTCAAAGGGCCGGAATGGATCATGGTGCCGTAGGCATCGTGATAGAGTAGATCCCGATAGAACTCCACGCGCCAGAGGGCCTCCATCACGGTGCGATCCTCAGATAGCTTGGGCTCGAGCGTATGGATCCTCTCAAGGATTTCGGCCTCCGCCTCGATCGAGTCCCAGGCGATGATCTCGTCTGAGAAGATGAAGGCCCATCCCAGACCAACCACTTCGCTCCAGTTCCCGGGCTGCAGGTAAGATTGGCTGAGTTCCACATAACGCTCAAGCTTTTCGGGAGGAATGGTGATCAATAACTTGTCGCCCTGGCGCTCAAAGGGGATTCCCTCGCCCTCCAGCGCCTTCCCGAAGCCCTCCCGCACCCATTTGCCCTCGCGGGTCACAGACTTCGCCACACCTGCCGGGTGCTCGATCACCGGCAGGATGACCAGCCCATACTTGAGCGCAAAGGCGAAGTCCCGCTCATCATGGGCAGGCACGCCCATGATGGCGCCCGTGCCATAGGACATGAGCACATAATCGGCGATCCAAATCGGGATGCGGGCGCCATTCACGGGGTTCACAGCGTACCCGCCCGTGAAGACACCTGTCTTTTCCTTGTCGACGGCCTCGCGCTGGATGTCCGTCTGGCGTATGGCCTGTTCCACGTAGGCGTGCACGGCCTCGGCCTGATCTGGAGTGGTGATCTTTTCGACCAGCGGATGCTCCGGCGCCAGGACCATGAAGGTCGCGCCCCAGAGCGTATCCGGCCGGGTGGTGAAGACTTCCATCGGATCGCCGTCTTCTGTGTGGAAGGTCACTCGGGCGCCTTCGGAGCGGCCAATCCAGTTGGTCTGCAAGGCGACCACGCGCTCGGGCCAATCGATGTGTGAGAAATCGAGCAGCTCCTCGGCGTACGCCGTGGTGCGGAAGAACCATTGCTCCAGGCTCTTTTTCGTGACCGGCGTGCCGCAGCGCTCGCAGAGCCGGTTCTCGCCCACGACCTGCTCGCGCGCCAGCGTGGTGTTGCAGCTCGGGCACCAATCCACTGCAGCCTTCTTGCGATAGGCGAGGCCATGCTCATAGAGCTTGAGGAAGAACCACTGCGTCCAGCGGTAGTAGGAGGGATCAGAGGAGATGGCCTCCCGGCGCCAATCGAACATGGCGCCCATGCTCTTGAGTTGCTCGCGCATGTGAGCGATGTTGGCGTATGTCCATTCCATGGGATGGATATTGCGCTGGATGGCGGCGTTTTCCGCCGGCAACCCGAAGGCGTCGAAGCCCATGGGGAACATCACGTTGAAACCCCGCATGCGCATGAAGCGGGCGCGCGCATCCGAGGGTGTCATCGCGTACCAATGGCCGATATGCAGATCACCCGAGGGATAGGGAAGCATCGTCAGCGCATAGTGCTTGGGGCGGGAGGGATCGATGTCGGCATGATACAGTCCATCGGCTTCCCACCGGGCTTGCCACTTAGGCTCAATCGCTGCCGGGTCGTAACGCGGCACCACGCCAGTCCCCTCCCCGCGCCCTTGCTTTGTCATCACACACCTCCCAGATGCGCGCTCGGCCAGCCAGCCCGCGCCCGATCGTTTGAACTCAAAACCCCCCTCGCCTTCACAGGGACGAAGGGGGCTCCGCGGTACCACCCTGCTTGTCTGGTATCCACCAGACCGCTCGGCGCGCTAACGGGCGATCCCGCCCCCGGCTACTGGATTCACCGAGGGGGCCTGTCCTCATACAAGGACGGCAGGCGAGTTCAGCCGCGTTGCACCCTGGCCGGGTTGCAGTGCACCGTGGGCACCTCGCCGGGCTCTCACCCTCCCCGGCTCGCTGACGGTTGGCCTACTACTCCTGCCCTGGCCGCATATGCGGTTGTCTTTGGTGGACCCAGTGGGATTCGAACCCACGACCTTCTCAATGCCATTGAGACGCGCTCCCAGCTGCGCCATGGGCCCATGCTCGAGTGGACCTGGCGGGATTCGAACCCGCGACCTCATCAGTGCGATTGATGCGCGCTCCCAACTGCGCCACAGGCCCCCGCAGGGTGGACGCATTGTACCTAATGGCGATGAACGGTGTCAAGGTGAGCTGGTGCCCATGGACCCTGTGCGAACAAGGGTTTCTCAATTATCCTTACATGCAGGTTGCGACGGCGCCAATACCGCTGCACCGCGACGGGAGCTCCACAATGACTGCGACACCTGCCCCTCGCCCACCTGCCCGCAAACCATCCGGGGGCCAGCTTGGCCGGCGATACGCGGAGGTGCCGCTGCCATGAGCCGCGATCTCCGTCTGGTTTCCATCTCTCTTCTCGCCTGGGGGTTCGGCGAAGCACTCTTCTTCTACCTGATCCCGCTCTATTTGGCCGAGTTGGGCGCGGATCCCGCCTGGATCGGCGGTATCTTGGGCCTGGCCGGGCTGGCGATGATGCTGACGCATATCCCCGCGGGGGCCCTGGCAGACCGACTGGGCAGCAGGAAACTAATGATTGCGGGCTGGGCTTCAGGCTTGCTGGCTGCGGTGCTGATGTTCGTCTCCCGAAGCCTGGTGCCATTCGTGGGCGGGCTCCTGCTTTACCATTTCACAAGTTTCGTGATGGCACCGCTGAACCGCTACATCACCGCCGCACGGCAGCATTGGAGCACCGCCCGCGCCCTTACCTCTGTGAGCGCTATGTTCAACTTGGGCGGCGTGGTTGGCGCCGCGGCAGGCGGGCTGATCGCCGAACACCTGGGAACTCGCGCTAACTTCGGACTCGCCAGCCTTGCCTTCTTGTTCTCCAGCCTGATGGTTCTCCTCACACGCGAGCACCCGCTTCAAGAAAACCGGTCGCGCCGGCCCGCGCTCGGCCTGCTTCGATCGTCCGCATTCAGCCGTGTGACTGGCCTGGCCTTCTTCTCTATGTTTGCACTGTACCTGAGCTGGCCTCTGACGCCCAACTACCTCCGCCAGGTGCACCAAGTGCCCTTAACCCAGATTGGACTCTTTGGCGCCCTGAATGCGCTGGGGATGGTGATCTTGAATTTGACACTCGGCGGGGCCAACGCGCTGTCCGGCTTGCTTGCATCCCAGCTTCTTGTCGCCGCCTCGATCCTGGCGCTCTGGCAGGGCTCGGCGGCGGTCTGGTTCGGCATGGGATATTTCCTGGCGGGAGGGTTCCGTGTGGCCCGCAACCTCATCCTGGCTCTCTCGGAACAGGTTGCTCCACCGGACCGGTTGGGTGCGGCTTATGGCTTGATGGAAACCGCCGGGGCGCTCTCATTGGTCCTGGCGCCTCCCGTTGCGGGCCTGCTCTTCCAGCGCCATCCAGCGCTTCCCTACCCGGCCAGCTTGATCCTCATAGCTTGTGCCATGTTCTTTGCGGCTCGCTTCCAGCAGCGATCAAGTCCGCAGGCGCCGCAGCCGCCAGACCCAGCTAACCGCAGATAGCGCACCGCTATTTTCCGCCTGCCACAGCGGTAGGAAGGCTGGCATCGATGTGTTTCCAGATTGTGCCGCCCCCCGGGGCATGGCTATAATGCGTTCAAGCTAACGGAGGCCTGCATGCTTGATGACCGTATCACTCGTCTGGGGCAAGCTCTCCAGGCCGAGGGCTTCGACGCCGTCGCTCTGATCCCAGGCCCCACCCTGACCTACCTCACGGCCCTTCGATTCCACCTGATGGAGCGGCCGACGATTGGGCTTTTCAGTGCCAAGGGCGCAGCGCATTTGGTCCTGCCAGATTTCGAGCGCTCCAAGGCCGACGAATGCCCACTGATGCTCCATCTGCATACCTATGGCGAGCAAGATCAGGAGCGGCTGCCCGCCCTGCGCGCAGCCATCAAGGCCTTGAGCCTCGAGCGCGGCCGGATCGGCGTCGAACCTTTAGGGATGCGCTTCTATGAATCCCAGCTCCTTCGAGAAGCCGCCCCGGAAGGTCAGTTCCGGGACGCCTCCGCTGTTCTTTCGAGCCTGCGGGTCCGAAAAGAAGAAGTGGAGATCGCCGCGATGCGCCGGGCCGTGAGGATCGCCGAGAAGGCTCTCCTGGAAACGCTACCCCTGGTGAAAATCGGGATGACCGAGCGTGAGCTGGCCTCCGAGTTGATGGTCCAATTGCTGCGTGCAGGCTCACAGGGGGAGCTACCCTTTGAGCCCATCGTCGCCGCCGGTCCCAACAGCGCCCTGCCCCACGCGGTCCCTTCCGAGCGGCCGCTCCAAGCCGGGGATTTGCTATTGATCGACTGGGGCGCCCGTTGGGAGGGGTATGTTTCCGACTTGACGCGTGTCTTCGCGCTGGGCGAGGTCGACGCGAAACTCCAAGAGATCCACGGGATCGTCTTGCGCGCAAACCAGGCCGGCCGGGAGGCCAGCCGGCCGGGGGCCACATGCGAGTCGGTCGACAGGGCAACCCGGAGCGCCATCGAAGCGGCAGGCTACGGCCCGCACTTCACCCACCGCACCGGCCATGGGATCGGCATGGAAGCGCACGAGGCCCCCTATATTGTCGAGGGCAACACGCAGGCCTTAGCCCCAGGCATGGCATTCACCGTGGAGCCAGGGATCTACCTCCAGGGGCAGGGCGGCATTCGCATCGAGGATGATGTGGCTGTTACGCCGGAGGGGCATGAATGCCTGAGCGTGCTCGAGCGCGAGCTGAAGCAGATCGCATGAAGATCCTGGTGGAACGCGGCGAGCCCTTCTTGATCCCGGGCGGCGAGACCGGCTGCCTGCTGATCCATGGTTTCCCGGGCGCGCCCGAGGAGATGCGCTGGCTGGGAAACCACCTGGGCCGCCAAGGCTTCACGGCCCTCGGCATCCGCCTGTTCGGCCATGCCACTCACCCCAAGGATCTGATCCGGGCTCGCAAGCAGGATTGGATGGCCGATGTCGAGGATGGCTACCATATCCTGCGAGGCGCCTGCGAGCGGGTTATCCTCGTCGGCCTATCGCTGGGCGGCGCGCTGGCGCTCACCATGGCAAGCCGCCTGCCGGTGGCGGGCGTGGTGGCGATGGCGGCCCCCTACCGGCTGCCCAGCCTGGCCGAACGCCTGCGTCCGATCCTGCCCGCTTTGAGCCTCGTCTGGCGATACCGGGTTCCGACTGAGCCCTCCGATTGGCAGGACAAGGAAGCCGAGGCGCTGAATGTCCACTACCCGGTGCAGCCCGTGAGGGCCATCGCCGAAGTGCACGATCTCATCGCCTGCATGCGCGCATCGCTTCCTCAGATCCAAGCCCCTGCCTTGTTGATCTACTCCAAGGGGGACGGCGCGGTCCCCTTCGAACAGGGGAACATCATCCTTGAGCAGGTGGGCAGCGAGCGAAAGGAACTCGTGCTCCTCGAGCACAGCGGCCATAACCTGCCGCGTGACGCCGAACGCGAGCAGGTGTTCGACCTGGTAGCCGGATTTGCGCGCCATGTCGAGGAGGGGACCGCATGAGCCGGCTCATGCCTGGCGCAGAACCCTTCTACCTGCCCAGCGGCCCTGTGGGCTGCCTGCTCACCCATGGCTTCACCGCCAGCCCACAGGAGGTTCGGGAGCTCGGCGAACACCTCGCCGATCAGGGACACTCCGTCCTCGGCGTACGGCTTGCAGGCCACGGCACACGGCTGGAGGATATGGCCCGGTCTCGGTGGCAAGATTGGATGGCTTCGGTGGAGGATGGTTACCACTGGCTGCGGGGGACTTGCGAAACGATCTTTGCCATGGGCCTCTCAACCGGCGGAGTTTTGAGCCTGCTGCTGTCACGCACCCAAGAGCTGGCAGGCGTCGTGTCCATGGCCACGCCCATCGAGCTGCCCCCCCTGCCCGCCGTGCGGCTGCTCGCGCCCTTTCTGCGGCCGCTCGGCCTGCTGTTCCCATCCTACCCCAAAGGTCCCCCCGATTGGTACGAGCCGCAAGCCGGGGCAGCCCGCGTCGCCTACGACGCCTACCCCTTGCGGGCCGTGCCTGAGTTCGCCCTCTTGGCGCGCCGGTTCGAGCGCGCCCTCCCCGAGATCCATGTGCCCGTTCTTCTGATCCACTCCCGGCAGGATGGCTTCATCCCGCCCAGCCATCCCGAGCGGATCCTGGCCCATTTGGGAAGCAGCGAAAAGCAGTTGGCCTGGGTGGATGGCAGCAATCACATCATCACCTGCGATGCCGCCCGCCAGCAGGTATTTGC